>CAYQKN010000134.1:0-9951 GCA_964417885.1 uncultured Burkholderiales bacterium
TTGCCCATCACGATGTAGATCGTGCAGCGTGGATCGCCGGCGCCGGATATCCACCATTTGCGGCCGTTGATGATGTAGTCGTTGCCGTCGCGTTCGATGCGGGTCTCGATGTTGGTCGCATCCGATGAGGCCACGCCCGGCTCGGTCATGGCGAAAGCCGAGCGGATGTCGCCGCTCAGCAGCGGCGTCAGCCAGGTCGCCTGCTGTTCCGGCGTGCCGTACTGGGCGAACACCTCCATGTTGCCGGTGTCGGGCGCGGAGCAGTTGAACACTTCCGGCGCCCAGTGCACGCGGCCGGTGATCTCCGCCAGCGGGGCGTACTCGAGGTTGTTCAGCCCGGCGCCCATGCTCGGATGCGGCATGAACAGATTCCACAGCCCGGCGGCCCTGGCCTTGGGCTTCAGTTCCTCGATGATGCTGGTCGGGGTCCAGCGCTTGCCGGCGCGGGTGTTGGCCTCGACGTCCTCGGCGAAGCGGTGCTCGTTGGGATAGATGTGCTGGTCGAAAAACGCGTGCATGCGCTGCTGCAGGTCGACCACTTTGGGTGAGTAGGTGAAATCCATGGTTTTCTATGCCTTGTTGATGAGTTTTTCGGCAACCTTCCAGCCGAGTTCAGCCAGCGGGCGCGCCGCCTTGCCCATGGCCAGCGCCTGCTCCGATGCGGCAGTGCCGTCGACGACGCGCTTCATGATGCCCTGCAGGATGCCGGCCATGCGGAACAGGTTGTAGGCCAGGTAGTACTCGAAATTGTCGATGCCGGCGCGTCCGGTTCGCTGGCAGTATCGGGCGACATAGGTGTTGAAGTCCGGGATGCCGAGCGCTGCCAGGTCCAGTCCCGCCAGGCCGCGGAATGCGCTCGGCGGCACGTGCCAGGCCATGCAGTGATAGGCGAAGTCGGCCAGCGGATGTCCCAGCGTGGATAGCTCCCAGTCGAGAATCGCCAGAATCCGCGGCTCGGTTGGGTGGAAGATGAGGTTATCGAGCCGGTAGTCGCCGTGCACGATCGACGTCTCATCGCCGGCGGGGATGTGCTTGGGCAGCCAGTCGATCAACTGGTCCATGGCCTCGATCGATTCGGTCTCCGAGGCCCGGTACTGCTTGCTCCAGCGGCCGATCTGGCGCTCGAAACAGTTGCCGGCCTTGCCGTAGTCGGCCAGGCCGATGGCGGCGTAATCGACGCAATGCAGGCGGGCGATGACGCGGTTCATTTCGTCGAAAATTTCGCCGCGCTGCTGCGGCGTCATGCCGGGCAGGGCGGGATCCCACAGCACCCGGCCGGCGACAAATTCCATGATGAAAAAGGCGCGGCCGATGACACCCTCGTCCTCGCACAGCGCATGCATTTTCGCCACCGGCATGTCGGCCTTGGCCAGTGCCGCCATGACTTTGAACTCGCGCTCGATGGCGTGCGCGGACGGCAGCAGCTTCGCCGCCGGACCCGGCTTGGCGCGCATCACGTAGGTCTGGCCGGGCGTGATCAGCTTGAAGGTCGGGTTCGACTGGCCGCCCTTGAACTGCTCAATGGTCAGCGGGCCGGCAAATCCCTCGACGTGCGAACCCATCCAGTCCGCCAGCGCGGCCAGGTCAAACTGCTGGCGCGCCGATACCGGCATGGTGCCGGCAAAGTGTTCAAATCCCTGGTCAGACATTGGCCTGCTCTCCCAGCCGGTTGCGGTATCGGGCGTACTGCTCAAACAGCACTTCCATGGTGGTTTTGCGGTTGCCCGACTGCAGCCAGTCCAGCGGCGACAGGTTGACCACCCTCAGCACCACATCGACCGGCGCCGCCCCGACATCGAGCACATTGATGCACGCCGGGCTCTGCTCGAAGGCGCCCAGCACCTGGCGCCGGCCGGTCACCAGGTACGACAGGATGGCGCGATTGACCGCGCCATGCAGCACCAGCAGCGCCGTGTCCCAGCCCGGGTCGGCACGCAGGATGTCGATCTCCGGCAGCACCCGGTCCAGCATTTCGCCCACCGACTCGCCGCCAAGGAATTTCACCTCCTCGTCGATCACACCGTCGGTGGCGGCGGTGAACGCCTGCAGCAGGTCGTGCTCGGCAATCGATGCCAGCCGCCCGCCGCGTATCTCCTGCAGGTTGGGCCGCTGCACGACCACGTTGTCGTGTCCGCCGGCGTCGAGCACATGACGCACCGTCTGTTCGGTGCGCGGCAGGCCGCTGGTAATGACGCGGTCGAAGAGGATGCCGTGCTCGGCGAACAGCCGCCCGGCGGCGCGGGCCTGCTCGATGCCGCGTTCGTTCAGCGGTACGGTCTCCGGCGCAATCGGCCGGCCGTCGGCTTCGAAGTAGGTAACGCTGCCGTGGCGCATCAGGTAGATGCGACGCCGGCCGGGCCGCTGCTCAGGTGTGGACATGTCTGAAAGGTATCTTGCCGACCAGCAGCTGGTAGAACATCAGCCAGTCGCCAGCCACGCTGTAGAGGGGATAGGTAAAGGTGGCGGGGCGGTTCTTTTCAAAAAAGTAATGCCCGATCCAGGCGAAGCCGTAGCCGCCCAGCGGCACCCCGAGCAGCCACCAGGCATTGCCACCGGCAACGGCCATCGCCACCGATGCCAGCACCAGCCAGCTGCCGATGAAATGCAGCGCGCGGCAGGTGACGTTGGCATGCTGCGACAGGTAGTAGGGATAGAAGGCGCCAAACGAGCGGTATTGCCGGTCCATCGGGTCTCATCCTCAGTGACGGAAACCGGAATCCATTCTATCGAGTTTCCGCAGCAATCCCGGCCACGCGAGTTCGCCGCCGAGGCCGCGTGTCACCACTTTCGCCTGGGCCTGGGCGCCGGCCACGATCGCCTGCGGAATGGTGGTCAGTTCGCCGCCGCCAGCCTGGGCGCGGACCTGGATCATGCAGGTGGTCTCGAAGATATACATCGACAGGAAGGCGTCGGCGACGGTTGGGCCAACGGTGAGCAGGCCGTGATTGCGCAACATGAAAAAGGTACGCTCGCCCAGGTCGCGCACCAGTCGCGGCTTCTCGTCGGCATTGAGCGCCACGCCTTCGTAGTCGTGGTAGGCGAGGCTCGCCAGCACAAAGATCGACTGCTGCGAAATCGGCAACACGCCGTCTTTCTGTGCCGACACCGCGATGCCGTTCGGCGTATGCACGTGCAACACGCAATTCGCGTCATGGCGGGCGGCGTGAATTGCGCTGTGAATGGTGAAACCGGCCGGATTGACCGGGTAGGGATTGTCGGCATCGAGCTTGTTTCCAGCTTGGTCGATCTTCACCAGGCTGGAGGCGCTGATCTCCTCGAACATCATGCCGTAGGGATTGATCAGGAAGGCATCGTCGCTGCCCGGTACCTTGGCCGTGATGTGGGTGAAGACCAGGTCATCCCAGCCAAAATGGGCCACCAGCCGGTAGCAGGCCGCGAGATCGACGCGGGTTTGCCATTCTTCGGCGCTGACGCGATTCCGCACATCATGCACGACGTTCGGTTCCATGTGTTCTCCGCTGCGGTGAGGGGTATCGCCAGTTTAGCCTCTTGCCGCGCCAAAGCGACGCCCGGCAGCATTTTTTGCGCGGTCACCACGCCAGGCACCAGCATCCATGGGCCTTCGCGAGGCATGTGCCCGGAAAGGCGCATGGATACTGGCTTCCAGGCCAGTGGCGTTGTGAAAAATCGGCGCGACGGCCGGGCCGGTTAGCCGGCGGCGCGAAACCGCCGCACCAGCGTGCGGAACGCGGCAACCTGCTCACGTCCGCCTTCGCCGGCGTAGCGCAGCCGGACATAGGCTTCAATTACCGGCGCCGCCCGGGCAGCAGCAGCGGGCTGTTCACGGCCGATGCGAGCCAGGAAGTCGACCGGGCCTTCGTGCGGCGCCCGCGTCAGGCCGGTGCGTGCCAGCTTGCGGCAGAAGCGGTCGTAGGCCGCGACCACCGGCTCGGCCCGGTGCTGGTATAGCCGCACCAGCAGCAGCAGTCCGACCAGACCACCGGTCAGCATGGCGCCGATGATCAGCGCCACCGCCAGATCCCGCCAGTCGACGTCGAAGGCGCCAAATGCCTCTAGCAGGTTTCGCTGCCGGTCCTGGTTGAAGCCGATCACCCAGCGGTTCCACTGGCTGTTCACGGCATCCCAGGAAAACGCCAGCTGGCGCAGGATGCCCAGTTTGTCGGCATCGATCAGGTTGTTCAGCACCCCCTGCGGTCCAAGCGCCTCGCTCATGCCTCGGTTGATGCGTAGCGGCGAGACGGCAAAGGTCGGGTCGGCCCGTACCCAGCCCAGCTGGTCGAACCAGACTTCCGCCCATGCATGCGCCTCCGACTGTCGCACCACTAGCTGCCGGGTGATCGGGTTCACCTCGCCGCCCTGGTAGCCGGTTACCACCCGCGCCGGGATGCCGGCCGCGCGCAGGATCAGCACGAAGCTGCCGGCGTAGTGCTCGCAGAAACCTTTCTTGGTGTCGAACAGGAATTCATCGACCGGATTGGCGCCCAGCCGCGGCGGCTCCAGCGTGTACTCGAATTCGCTGTTGTAGCGCGCCATCAGTTTTTCGATCAGCACCTTCGGGTCGGGGTACTCGGCGCGCAACTGACGGGCGTAGTCCAGCGTGCGCGGATTGACACCCGGCGTGTACTGCAGGTAGCGGCTGAGCGCGCGTTCCGTCTGGCCGGCGCCGGCGCGGTAGCGCAGGTGCGAAGTCATCTCGTAGGATTTGAGGTTGCTGACCAGGCTGCGCGAGCGCAGCTGGTAATCGCCAAGGAAATCGGCGTCAGGCGGTGCCGCGGCCGGCATGTCGAGGGCAAACAGCCACGGCTTGTTGTTCGGTTGCAGGGTGACGCGGTATGCGACCGGCGGCGATTGCGGTTCGTAGTCGAGCTTGGCAATCGGCCGTTCGCTGTACATCCGCCACGAGCGCCCGACCTGCTGTCCCAGCACCGGCCCGCGCCAGTACAGGTCTTCGTTTTGCGGCACGGCCGAGGAAAAATCGACCCGGAATGCCACCGCCTCCGACTGCGACAGCCGGCTGATGTCGCCCGGCGTCATTTCGTCCGACAGCCCGGTGCTGGCCTGGTCCTCGCCGGGCATGCGCCAGAGCGGGCCCGACAGGCGCGGGAACAGGAAGAACAGCACCAGCATCAGCGGTACCGCCTGCACCACCAGCCAGAACGCCGGCACCACGCGCTCGCGCAGTGTCGGCTCGGTGCCGATGCGATTGAAGCCGACCAGGGTGGCAATGAAGATCCACGCGCAGCCCACCATGTAGGCACCCATCGCCATGGTCTGCGAATACAGGAAATTGGTCAGCGCCAGGAAGAAGCCGAGGAAAATGGCGATGATCGCATCGCGCTTCATGCGCATCTCCAGCACCTTCAGGCAAAGCATCACGATCAGCAGCGTGACGCCGACCTCGCGGCCGAAAATCTTGCCATATTCGAGCCGCGCACCGCCCGCCACCGCCAGCGCGATCAGCGCCATCACCCACCATGGCGGGGTGCGCAGCGCGTGCCGCGCGATCCACCAGCGCGCCGCGCCGGCGGCAAGACACACCGCGCTGATCCAGAGCGGCAGCCGGGTCACGTGCGGGGCAATGACGAACCCCATCGCGGCCAGCAGCCAGGTGACGTTGGCAAGCGTCAGTGCGCCCGGGTTAAGCATCGGCAGCCAGACCGAACAGTGCCAGCGCCTCGAGGCACTGCGCCTCGTGGCGCGAGCCGGAGGAGGGCGCCAGGGTCTTGCCCGGCAGCTTCATGCCATACGGCGCCTGGCTGCGTTCGGCTTCCATCACCCACCAGGTCAGCCGCGACAGGCGTTCCTCCACCGGCAGGCCCTGCAGCGCATAGTAATCCAGCCAAAGCTCCGAACTGGCGGTCGAGCCGAACTCCTTTACCAGCAGGCCCTGGCCACGTGCCAGCGCCTTCCAGGCAATTTGTCGTGGCGTGTCACCGGCCCGATAGGCGCGCAGCGACTGGAATTCCTCGTCGCCGCGGACCGGGATATTGCCGGTTCCGCCGGCGTGGGCATCGACCGGCAGTCCGCCGGCGCGCGAGTCGGGCTTTGGATAGACCAGGCAGCTGGCGCCGAAGTCGACATACGACCAGGCATGAAACAGCCCGGTCGGGTATTCGGTGAAGATCTCCACCCGGCCGCAAGTCAGTCGGCCGCGCCGCTCGGCTCGTGCCGGCAGGTCGATGGTGGTGTTGGCGCTGTCGTGGACATCGGCAAATTCACCGATCGCGCCCTGGATCTTGGCATGCTTCACGCCGACGGCGAATCGCGGCAGGCCGGGGTTGCTGAACACCAGCCGAAAGTGGGCGGTGTCGCCGGCAAAGACCGGCTCGGACTTGCCGGGGCTGATCGACAGCCTGGCGAGGTTGCGAAAGGTGTGCAGCATCGAGACGCTGCCGATGCCGGCTAGCAGGAACGTCAGCAGGAAACCGAGCGAGAGGTTGTAGTTGATCGAGGCGATCAGCAGCAGCAGCAGGACGAAGGCGAAAAAATAGCCGGTACGGGTCGGCAGGATGAAGATGCGTCGCTGGCTCAGAATCACCGGCGGCTGCTCCGGAAAGCGGGCGCGGAAAATCCAGTCTGAAATGCGCTGGCGGAGATTGAACGTCAGGTTGGCGAGCATCGCGGGGCGCGGCCGGGTGCCAGCGGCGGTCAGGGAATGGCGACCGAGCGGATCAGTTCCTGGGCCGGGTCCAGAATCTTGTTGTCGCTGGTGGAGACGGCATGCAGGCGATGGCCGACCACGGCGGGTACGATGGTCTGCACGTCTTCCGGCAGCACCTGCCGGCGTCCCGCCATCAGCGCCCAGGCCTGCGCCGCACGCAGCAGCGCCAGGCCGGCACGCGGCGACAGTCCCATGTCATAGCGCGCCGAATCACGGCTGTGATTGACCAGCGCCTGAACATAGTCGATCAGCGGATCGGAAACGAAAATCTGCGCAACGTCTTTCTGCAGCGCCAGCAGGTCGGTCACGGTCATCGCCGGCTCGATCTTGGCGATCAGCTCGCGCCGGTCCTCGCCCTTGAGCAATGCGCGCTCGGCCGCCTGGTCGGGATAGCCGAGCTTGATGCGCATCAGGAACCGGTCGAGCTGCGACTCCGGCAGCGGAAAGGTGCCGACCTGGTGCGAGGGATTCTGCGTCGCGATCACGAAGAACGGTTCCGGCAGTTTCATCGTCTTGCCGTCGGCGGTGACCTGGTGCTCCTCCATCGCCTCCAGCAGGGCGCTTTGCGCTTTCGGCGAGGCGCGGTTGATTTCATCGGCCAGGATCACCTGCGAAAATATCGGCCCGGTGTGGAAACGGAAGGTGCTGGATTCGCGATCGAAAATCGACACGCCGACGATGTCGGCCGGCAGCAGGTCGCTGGTGAACTGGATGCGCTGGTAATGCAGCCCCAGCAGGCTGGCCAGCACGTGCGACAGGGTGGTCTTGCCGACCCCCGGCACGTCTTCGATCAGCAGGTGGCCGCGCGCCAGGATGCAGCACATCGCCATGCGAATCTGCGGATCCTTGCCGAGGATGATGCGGCCGGCCTGGGCCAGCACATTGGCCAGCGGGTTGTTGGCGAGCTGCGGTTTCTTGTCGAAAAGCATGACGGTCATGGTCGGGCCTGAATGAGGAAGATTCTACGCTGGCTACGATTGCAGCAATGGATCGGATGCGACATTGCGCCGCATGAAGGACTGTGACAGTCTTGCGCCCATAACGTTTCCACCACCGGACCCGATCTGTCATGACCACCGCCTTCATCACCCACGCCGCCTGCCTGCAACACGAAATGGGGCCGCACCATCCGGAATGCCCGGAACGGCTGCAGGCGGTCTACGACGCGTTCGACCGGTCCGGCCTGATGCCGCGGCTGTTGCGGGTCGAGGCGCCACTGGCGACCGAGGCGCAGCTGTCGGCGACCCACGCCGCCGATTATGTCGAGAGCATCTTTGCCGCTGCACCGGAGCAGGGCTACGCCTATCTCGACCCCGATACCTCGATGAACCGCTTTTCACTGGCCGCTGCCCGCCATGCGGCCGGCGCGGTGGTCAAAGGCGTCGACCTGGTCATGAACGGCGAGGCGGACAACGCATTCTGTGCCGTCCGGCCGTGCGGTCACCACGCGACTTACCAGCGGCCGATGGGTTTCTGCATTTTCAACAACGTCGCCGTCGGCGCGGTGCATGCGCTGACAGAGCACCTGCTGTCGCGGGTGGCGATCCTCGATTTCGATGTGCACCACGGCAATGGCACCGAGGACATCTTTCGCGATGACGAGCGGGTGATGCTGTGTTCCAGTTTCCAGCACCCATACTATCCGGGCACCGGGGCGGACACTGCCAGCGCGCATATCATCCCGACACCGCTGCCGGCGCGCAGTACCGGCCGGCAGTTCCGGGCCGCGATCGAGGCGACCTGGTTCCCGGCACTGGAGCGTTTTCAGCCGGAACTGATCATCATTTCAGCAGGTTTCGACGCACACGCCGACGATCCGCTGGCCTACCTGGAACTGCACGAAGACGATTATGTCTGGGTGACCTCGCGCATTCGCCAGATAGCCGATGCCCATGCCGGCGGACGCATCGTTTCAGCGCTGGAGGGCGGTTACAACCTGGCCGCGCTGGGGCGTAGCGCGGTCGCCCATGTGCAGGCGCTAATGTGATGTAAGCATTAGATTTTTCTCGCGAATTTGGTGTGGTTGGCGTAAAATTATGGGCTAGCCACACCACCAAACAGGGCACGCAAGGTGCCCTTGTTTTTGGCCGGTCACCTACTCCGCCGGCAATCCGAAAATCACTGCAACTAAATGAATCATATAAGAAATTTCTCCATTATCGCGCATATCGACCACGGCAAATCGACCCTGGCCGACCGCATCATCGAGCGCTGCGGCGGCCTGTCGTCGCGCGAAATGGAATCGCAGGTGCTCGATTCGATGGACCTGGAGCGCGAACGCGGCATCACCATCAAGGCGCAGACCGCGGCGCTGACCTACAAGGCGCGCGACGGCAACACCTACGAACTGAACCTGATCGATACGCCCGGCCACGTCGATTTCTCCTATGAGGTCTCGCGTTCGCTGTCAGCCTGCGCGGGTGCCCTGCTGGTGGTCGACGCCTCGCAGGCGGCGGAAGCGCAGACAGTGGCCAATTGCTACACCGCGACTGATCTCGGCGTGGAAGTCACCCCGGTTCTGAACAAGATCGACCTGCCGGCGGCCGACCCGGATCGGGTGATCGAGGAAATCGAGGACATCATCGGCATCGACGCGCATGATGCGGTTCGCTGCAGCGCCAAGACCGGGCAGGGGATCGACGACGTGATCGAGACCGTGATTGCCCGGGTGCCGCCGCCGAAGGGGTCGCGCGACGCGCCGCTGAAGGCGCTGATCATCGATTCATGGTTCGATAACTACGTCGGCGTGGTCATGCTGGTGCGGGTGGTGGACGGCGTGCTGAAGCCGAAAGATCGCATCCTGCTGATGGCGACCGGCGCACTGCATCTGGTGGAACAGGTCGGTGTGTTCACGCCGCGCTCGCAGTCGCGCCAGGAATTATCGGCCGGCGGCGTTGGTTTCATCATCGCCGGCATCAAGGAACTGAAAGACGCGAAGGTCGGCGATACCGTGACCCTGGTTGACAATCCGGCCACCGCGCCGTTGCGGCTTTCTCGGCCTGCTGCACATGGAAATCGTCCAGGAGCGACTGGAGCGAGAATTTGACCAGGAGTTGATCACCACCGCGCCGACCGTCATCTACCAGGTGGTGATGCAAACCGGTGAAGTGATCGAAATCGAGAATCCGTCGCGCCTGCCCGACCTGTCCAAGATCGAGGAGATCCGCGAGCCGATCATCACCGCCACCATGCTGATGCCGCAGGAGTATGTCGGCACCGTCATGACCCTGTGCAACCAGAAGCGCGGCAACCAGGTCAACATGGAATACCACGGCCGCCAGGTGATCCTCAAATACGACATGCCGATG
>CAYQKN010000135.1:0-9842 GCA_964417885.1 uncultured Burkholderiales bacterium
TGCATCTGGAAAACTTCGCCAGTTACAAAGGCGACAATCGGCTGGTCTATTTTGATGTGAATGACTTCGATGAAGGTTGCGTGGCACCGGTGAGCTTTGACCTGGTGCGCTTTCTGGCCAGTGTGCTGGTCGCGGCCAGGCCGCTGAAACTGCGCGACAACGCGGCCATGAAACTCGTCGACGCTTTTCTCGACACCTACGCCAGCAACATCGCCGATACCAAGCCGCGCTGGATGGAGCGATCGCTGGCCACCGGGCCGGTCAGGACCTTGCTGCGAACCGTCAAGGGTCGCCATCGTGCCGATCTGATTGCAGAGCGCACGACGAACAAGTCAGGAAAACGCCGCCTGAAAATTGATGGCGTCAAAGCGCTGGCGGTCTCGTCAAAGGAGCGTGCGCGGGCCGAATCGATACTGGCCGCCTACGCCAGCATCCAGCCATCGCCGTCGTTTTTTGAGCCGATCGATATCGCACGGCGCATCGCCGGCAATGGCAGCCTGGGCCTGGAGCGTTATGTGGTCCTGGTGCGGGGCGCGGATAAAGGTGACGGCCAGTATCTGGTGGATATCAAGTACACCGGCACATCGGCGCTGGCCGGGTTTGCGGGCGTGGCACAGCCGCGCTGGCAGAGCGAGGCGCAACGCGCGTCGACCATCCAGCGCATCGCACAGGCGATACCGCCGGCGTTGCTGGGGTCGGTGGGCGTGGGTGGGCGTTCGTACCTGATCAAGGAACTGGAGCCGAGCGCTGATCGACTGGATCTGGCCAAGCTGCGTGAGAAGTCCGGCGCGTTGGTGGACGTGGTGCGCAGGATGGCGGAGCTGACCGCATGGGCACACTTGAGAGGTGGCGGCCGGCTCGGCGCCGCCACGGTTGAAGAGCTTGCCGCTTTTGTGGCCCGGGACAAATGGCGTCAGCTGGTCACCGACTGCGCGCGCGCATCGGCGGCGTTATCGATCGAGCAGTGGCAGCACTATGCGGCCGACTACGATGCGGGTGCCGATCACCTGCTGGCGGCGGTGCCGTCCAAGTGACCGGAGCGGCCTCACATGCGATGAGTCCCGGGAGCCTTGGCCAATGACCCACCAGCAACGCTGTCTGGCCTACCTGCGCGCCTATGAGCAGAAGAACCTCGCTGACATCGCGGCCATGTTCGCCGACGATATTGTGCTGCGCGACTGGAAAATCCTCGTCCGCGGCAAAGAGGACGCACTGGCCGAAACCGCGAACAACTTTGCCGCCGCCAAGTCGATCGAGATTCAGCCGCTTGCCTTGTACGACAGCGGGGACGCCGTCGCCGCCGAACTGAAAATCTTGGTCGATGGCGAAACTGAGCTGTACGTCGTCGATGTGCTCACCTTCAACCCGGCCGGGCAGATCCAGTCGATTCGCGCCTATCTGGGGCGCGGTGACGATTATTGATGTTTCCCTTAATTGCGGCACCGTTTGCCCTCTCCCGGCCTGTAGGCCACCCGCACTCCCACGGGGACTTGCTTCAGTCGCCGCACGCGGGAGAGGGGCTGGGGGAGAGGGCGTGCATGCAACGGCGTAGTTGTCATGCATTCTGGAACTCTCAATTGTCGCAAGGCATGCGCTGCGAATGCGCTGCCTCGGCCAGGGACTCAATCCGGAACGCCGCACCAGTGCTGGAGTTTTACGTCTTGCGGCTCGTTTTCTTTTTGCTATTCGCGTCCAGCCACGCAGCGGCTTCGAGTTCCGGCGCAAAGCGTTCCAATGCGGCCAAGCCATGGCGTGCGCGATCGGTCCAGCCTTTGCCGCGTCCTGCGAGGTCGGTCCATGCTTCCTCCACTTCCCATGCACGATGTTGTTTCAATGCGGCCAGCAAACATGCCGCCTGCGCGAGGTCTTTGTTGGCCTTGGCGGCGAAGCTGCCTTCACGCTCGCCGTAGACAATGAGTTTATGCAGCGCGAAACGCGCCGGATGCGGCACATTAGCGATCACGACCCCTGCCGTTGAGAGCAACACCGCCTGCTGGACATTCTCCAGCGAGAATTCCATGAATTTGTGAGGTTGCAAGGTGATGTGCAACTTCGGGTGCTCGAAAGGTACATTGCCGCCACGATGGCTGACGGTGAGGAAATCGAGTCGGAAATCCGGCTCCCGTGGATTGAGATAGGAAGCGCCTTGCGCGGACGTGAGACTGCTGACGGGCAGCAGGCCCATGCCCAGCGATTCGATCGCTTCATGCACGTGCACATCGAAATCCGCCGACAGCAACAGGGAAACACTCTTTCCGGGGTGGGCATAATCGATATCCTGCGTACGGGCGGCGGTGCCCCAACTCACGCCGAGCATATTGCTGTAGGCCAGGAATGCATGGGTGCCAATGAGCAGGCCGCCGGCGTGAAAGAAGCCATAGTCGGCCAGGCGGCGGATCACCTGATAGTGGCGCGGCAACAAACTTGCGCAGCCAAGAGCCATGGCGGAGCGAGCCATCGGCAACAGTGCATCGGTCACCGGCCTGGACGATTTCCGCGCCACCAGTTGGCGAACCGGTTCGCTGTCCGGGCCGACGTATAGCTGGCGCAACTTGCCGGAAGGTTCCGTGTACTGGTAGTACCAATACGGTCGGCCTTTCACGGATTTGGTCGCGAACGATCCCGGCAGGTCAGCAACGGTGCGGCTGTGCTCCACGGCCAGTGCCGATTCGAGAATCTGCGAATAGGCGGCCTGCGCCACCGAGGGGAGGTCCGAGTAGGCGGCGATCGAAGGATTTGACATCGTTATACTAGTGCGAGGTGTGAATTAGTATAACTGGAGAATGACGAAGTTATACTAGATTGTCAAATGAATTAGTATAGCCAAGGGGTCAATGCGCATTCAGATGACGTGGTGGGCAACTTCTTGCAACCACCAAGATTCGTCATTCCAGCGAACGCTGGAATCCAGTCCGCCAATATTTTCAAAAGCTTGGACGGGCCTGGGTCCCAGCCCGGCGCAACCCTTGTGGTTGTTCGCTGGGACGACTAGGTTTTTAGATGTTCCCGACATGGAAAGTCGCCATTTGGCGGGCCTCTCAGGGCAAAAGTGCCCGGAACGCCGCACCAGTGCTGGAGTTTTGCCGCGTGATCGCACGCCGCAGAAACAACAAAGGGCCATTGAGGCCCCTTGTTGTTTCTGCTTAGCCGGATTTCGCAGCCGGGAAGCTTTATGCAGGTACCGGATCCGCCGCCATGTTGTCGGTCGCGATGAAGTATTTCTTCGCATAGGCCAGCAGTTGTCCGTCGCTCGGATGGTCAACCGTCTCGATGCCGATCAGGTGATCGACCAGGTCCGCGTGGCGATGGGTCAGGTGCTTGGAAAAATCCAGCTTGGCGTCGGACGGACCGACCACCAGCCATGCCGGCACCTTGCGGATCTTGTCGATGATGGCGTCAAAGTAGTCCGGGTTGCCGACGGACTTGCCCGGGCCGCTGCGATCCGAGCGCTGGTGCTGGTGCACATTGTGTTTCGCCGAATGGACGATGACCGGTACCTCGGCCGTGTCGCGGTTGAAGGCGATGATGTGCGCGTCGTTTTGGTCCAGCCAGACGACTACGTGGTTGGCTTGCATGTTTACCTTTCAGGTTGAATTGCGGGTTTGCCGCGGCGCGGCGTGCCGGCGTCAGGCGGCCGGAATGCGCAGTACCTGGCCCGGATAGATCTTGTCCGGATTCGACAGCATCGGTTTGTTGGCCTCGAAGATCTTCATGTAGGCGTTGGCATCGCCATAGGCTTCCTTGGCGATTTTCGACAGCGTGTCGCCCGACTTGACGGTGTGGTACTTGGATTCCGAGGCGGCCGGGGTGGCGACGCTCATCCGGTCCTGCACGCTGGCGACGCCGGCCACGTTGCCGCAGCACAGCACGATCTTTTCGCGCGTGGCCTGGTCGCTGGCGACGCCGCTCACGGTCACGACCTGGGTCGCGCCGTCGAATTTCACATCGAGGCCGGCCGCCGTGAGGTGCTGGCTGGTGATGTAGTTGGCAATCGACTGGCTGGCGGCGGCATTGAGTGCGGTCATGTCGGCGGGTGCCGGTGCGGCGGTGGGGGCGGCAGGCGCGGTTTTGAACAGCTTCTCGCCGGCTTCCTTGATAAAACTGATCAGGCTCATGGGGATTTCCTTGTGTGTGTTGGAAGGGGTTGCGATGCCGGCGGACTGCCGGCTGGTGTTATTGCGGCGGTTTGCGTTGCCGGTCGACGCGGTTCCAGGCGGCGTTGGCGGCGGCACTCAGTTCCTGCCAGGTGGCGCCATCCTCGGCGCGGGTGCGGTTGTAGTTTTCCGCCAGTTCGGCTTCGGCATCGTCGAACGAGCGGCCTTCGTAACGCACGCGGCCTTCCCATCCGGCGCGAAATCCGGGCGCATAAAACTCGTAGTCGTTGCCCTTCATGTAGTAGGGCTCGTTGACGTGTGCCGTGCGCCAGTATTCTTCCTCCGCGGTCGGGTTGAGCACCTCGGCGGCACTCTTGCCGGAAAGCCCGCCCGCCACCGCGCCGACCGCCGCGCCGATCACGCTGCCGACCGGCCCGCCGATGGCCATGCCGACGGCGGCACCGGCCAGTCCACCGGAGGCGGCGCCGGCGCCGGTGCCAAGCGGGTGTGATCCCGGTGCGCCGCTGAGCGGGTCGCGGTTCAGTTCATCCTCATTGGCGACTGTGATGTTGTTGATGGGTTCCGTCATGTCCATGCTCCTCTGCCGATTACCGGCGTTTGATTGGGTGCCGACTGCCGCTGCTCGCCGTCCGAACGGGATCACATCCCGTCGCGATTGCGCGCCAGGCCGTGGTGCGAAGCCGACAGCTGCACCTTAGCCCGCGTGCAAGTTGGCATCTGTTCGTCAGCGCACCGTGGTGTCGATGCGAGGCGGACCATGGCCGTTGGTGCGGCCGACTCCGTGGCGCGGCGAAACTACTTGCCTGCCGCGGCCGGCGCTTTGGTTGGCGCCGCCGCAGAGGGCTTGGTGCCGCGGATGTCGCTGGCCTTCACGCCCACATCCGCCTTGGCCTCGCGGATCAGCGCGGCGCAGTTGCTGTCACGTTCCTTGCCGAAATCGAGCAGTGGCAGCAGCGCGCCGATGCCCGCCGTCGCCACACCCAGCACCACGGCTGCGCCGCCGCGCACCAGCGCGCCGCCCAGTTCCGGGCGCGCCACCGGCGCGCTGAAGGTGCCGGTGATGGCGATCGGTCCGCGCAGCGATGCCAGGCTGAAGCCCTTCGACTTGGCCACCATGCGCAGGTGCAGCGATTCGTCGCTGAGATCGATGTGGCCGCTGCCGGTGAGGTTGACCTTCTGCGTATCGAGCACCAGTTCCTGCACGGTGAAGACGCCGCCTTTGGCGTTGAAGTTGCCCACCATGCAGCGGATCGGCGTCTGTTTGTCGCCGCCGATCAGCAGCAGCATGGTATTGGCGATGTCCAGGTTCGCCATCCGCAGCGTCAGTTCGCCGACCGATCCGCCATCCATGATCAGCGCCGCCTCGCCATTGGCGGTGGCGAGCAGTTGCGCCACCGAATTGCCGTTGCCCACCAGCTTGGCGCGGCCGCCCATGGTGCCGGTGTTGTCGGCCGCCAGTTTCGAATTCGGCAACAGTTTCTGCAGGTCCAGGCCGCGCGCGACCAGGTCGACACTGGTGGCGATCGGCGCTCGCCGTCCATCCATCTCGACCTGCGCGATCAGGTGCCCGCCGGCGGCGCCGAAATCCAGCGGCGCCAGCTTCAGCACGCCGCCGCTGATCAGCAGGTGCGCCTTCATGTTTTCCAGCGGCATTTTCTCGGTGATGATCTTGACGCCGCGAAACTGCACGTCGGCGTCGGCGGCCTGCAGTTTTTCCGGGCTGAACGGCTCGGTCGGCAGGATCTTGCCGCCGCGCCGCAGCACGCCCACGGCTTGCGCGCCGGGTTTGGCGCCGATAAAGCCGGCCAGGTCCTGCATCACCAGCTTTTGCGACACCAGATTGGCGGTGATCCGCTGCGGCTTTTTGCCCCGATCGAGGCTGAATTCACCGGCCAGGTCGCTGTCGCCGACCTTGCCCTTCAGGGCATGGACTTTCCACACCGCGGCGGCATGGTCGAGGAATCCGGCCAGCTTGTAGGCCGGTGTCGGCGGCATCGGTATCCCGGTCAGCGGGTAGAGATGCGCCAGATCGCTGCCTTCCAGGGTGAAGTCAAGCTGTTGCGCGGTCAGGTGCAGCGGATCGATCAGCGTGCCCTTGATGCCGGCCTTGGTGTGACCCGACACCGCGGTGGCCTCGATCGGATACGGCTTGGCGCCGCCCATGGTCAGGATCGCGCCGCCGATGGCGTGCACGCTGGTGGCTTCGCCGCGGTAGCGTCCCTTGCCGTCGATGGCCAGCCGCGCCTCGGCGTGACCGTTGCCGGCGGCGAGAGTGCGGACATCCATGACCAGTTCGGTGCGCTTCAGCGGATCGCGGTAGGTCAGGCTGCCGCGCTCGATGCGCAGATTGCCGATGACCGGGAATTCAGCCGGTTCGTCGCCGGACTGGCCTTTGAACAGCCAGTTGGGTGCGCCGCCGGGCTGCACTTCCAGCAGCAGCTGTGGCTCGGTCAGCGACAGGTCCGGCAGCTCGATGCGGCCGGTGAGGAACTTGAGCAGGTCGATGGTGAATTCGGTTCGCTTGATACTGGCCATGCGCGGTTCGCTGCTGCCCGGCACATTGCCGATCACGATATCGTTGACCACCACCTGCGGCTGCATCGACAGCTTGACCGTCAGGTCACCATTGATGGCAACGCTGCGGCCGGTGGTGGTGCTGATGCGGTTGGCAATCGGGCCGCGCATCAGGTTCCAGTCGAAGAATGCAATCACCAGGGCTGCCGCCACGATCAGGGCGAGAACGATACCGGCGATCCATTTGAGCGGGTGGGAGACAGTCATGTGCGGGGGGGTTCCGGTAGGCGGGGGCGAAGCTCGCCCCATCATCGTGGCCAGTATCGATGGTTGCGGCGCGCAACACTGTTCGTTCGGATACATAAGGCCGCGCATGGCGCGCTTTGCTGCCGGCGCGGACGGATTTTGCCGTCGTTGCCGATGTCAGCCGGGCTGCATGTGCGGTGGCAGACAGACGTTGCCGGACCGGGGTGAATAAATGGCATCAGGGTCAGGCGTGGCAGGGAATGGCAGCCTTCGAACACACCGATCACGACGTCAACCGCAGCGAAGGAAACAGCATGGACCGAATCATTGCAGGGCGATTTCAGACCAAGGCCACGGCCGACCGGGCGGTGACCACGATGGGTGGTTACGTGTCAAACAAGGATGTCTGCATCTTTCACAATAATCCGCCCGGCCAGCACGATGCGATGCCGATGGGTGGCGACGAAAGCGTCGATCCGGGTTCGAGGGACGGTGCTGAATCGTCACTCGGCACCGCGCTGGCAGGCAGCCTCGCGGCCGGCGCCATCGGCATGCTCGGCGGACCGGTGGTCGCTCTCGCCGCCGCCGGGGTGGGCGCCTATACCGGCTCGATGGTGGGCGCCATCGGCGGACTGGGCGATGATGATCCGCCGCCGCACGCGGTGCGCCGGCCGGCCGGCGTGATCGTTGCCGTGCGACTCGCGTTCGCCGGCGACGAGCAACGCGTGATCACCGATCTGCGCCGGGGCGGCGCGGTGGACATCGAGCATGCCAATGGCATCTGGGATGACGGCGACTGGTCGGATTTCAATCCGGCTGCTGCGCCGCAGATGGTTGCGTCAGGGTCGAATCTGTAACACGCGGCCGGCCTGTCCGGCAGCGGCGAGCCTGTGCGTCGATCGGCGGCGCGTCAGCCGACGCTGATCGCCTTCACCGGACAGGTCGCGATGCAATCGCCGCAACCGGTGCACGACGCCAAGTCGATCTGCATTTGCGCAATCCCGCCGCGCGCGGGCACGAAGCGCAGCGCACGCGTGTCGCAGGCGTCGCCGCAGACGCGGCATTCGACGCCATGGCGGGTGAGACAGGTTTCGTTGACCCTGACGCGCCAGGCAAACGGTTCAGGATGTTCAGACGGGGCCAGCGCGGCGGTGCGGCAGACCTGAACGCAGTCGCCGCACAGGCTGCAGCCGGCCTCGGCAAAATCGATGGTCGGGAACCCGCCGTCACCGGCTTTCAGCACCTGTCGCGGACAGGTGCGCACGCAATCCCCGCAGCGCGTGCAGCGCGCGGTGAACAGCGCGTCCGGTTCCACAGCCCACGGTGGCCGTGACGCGGCCTGCGCCTGGCCCGGATTGCGGCCGCGCAGGAATAGTCGTCTCTTAATATCCATCAAGCAATGACCCACTGTACGGTTGATGGATTCGCCACGTTTGATCCACGTCAAAATTGCCTCGAATTGGTGCGCTAGTGTTCAAACACGCACAACTGAAGGGCAATTATGAGCATTCTTGGCGCCGTGGTTCGTGTCCTGCCGGAGCATCTTGCCAGCGCGGCTTCGCGCCTGGCGTTGCTGCCCGGCGTGGACATCGCCCTCAATCCGGGTGATGGCCGGCTGGTGCTGGTGATGGAGGACGTGGCCGACCAGCACGATGCCGGCGTGGTATCGAGCGCGGCCGCGACCCTGACCGCCATTGCCACCTGGCCCGATGTGCTGAGCACGTCGCTGGTCTACGAGTATTCCGGGCCCGATGCGCCGCCCCTCGTCACCGATGACATGAGCGATTTCCGATCCTGGCGCGGCAATCCCGCGACTTCCCCAAAGGCTTCCAACGATCAGCCGTCACTGCAGGCCAACAACACGGAGAACATCCTATGAACACCACCCGCCGAGATTTTCTCAAGACCCAGGCGCTTGTCGCCACTGCCGCTGCGGCGGGGATTCCGCTCGCCGCCACGGCCCAGGACAAGGCCGTGCCGGCCAAGACCGCCGCTGATGTCGGCGTGCGCTGGGACAAGGCGCCGTGCCGCTTCTGCGGCACCGGCTGTTCGGTGATGGTGGGGGTGCAGGATGGCCGCGTGGTCGCCACGCAGGGCGATCCGGATGCGCCGGTCAACCGCGGGCTCAATTGCATCAAGGGCTACTTCCTGTCCAAGATCATGTACGGCAAGGACCGCCTGACCACGCCGCTGATGCGCAAGAAAGATGGCAAGTACGACAAGTCGGGTGAATTTGTGCCGGTGAGCTGGGACGAAGCCTTCGACCTGATGGCCGCCAAGTGGAAGGCGGCGCTGAAAAAGGACGGCCCCGGCGCCGTCGGCATGTTCGGCTCCGGCCAGTGGACCATCTTCGAAGGCTACGCCGCCGCCAAGCTGTGGAAGGCGGGCTTCCGCTCCAACAACCTCGACCCGAACGCGCGCCACTGCATGGCCAGCGCGGTGGCCGGCTTCATGCGCACCTTCGGCATCGACGAGCCGATGGGCTGCTACGACGACATCGAGCAGGCCGACGCCTTCGTGCTGTGGGGCTCCAACATGGCCGAGATGCACCCGGTGCTGTGGAGCCGCATCACCGACCGGCGCCTGTCGAATCCGAACAGCAAGGTGGTGGTGCTGTCGACCTTTGAACATCGCAGCTTCGACCTGGCCGACAGCGGCATCATCTTCGCGCCGCAGACCGACCTCGCGATTCTCAATTACATCGCCCATTACCTGATTTCCAACAAGAAGGTGAACACCGAATTCGTCAAGCAGCACGTCAATTTCAAGAAGGGCGCCGACGACATCGGCTACGGCCTGCGTCCCGCCCACGCGCTGGAAAAAGACGCCAAGAGCAACGGCTATCCGGGCGCCGACGGCAAGCCGAAGGGTAACCCCAACGATTCCACGCCGATGACCTTCGACGAATATGCCAAATTCGTTTCCGACTACACGGCGGAGAAGGTCAGCAAGCTGTCCGGCGTGCCG
>CAYQKN010000136.1:0-9769 GCA_964417885.1 uncultured Burkholderiales bacterium
CGGCCGAAAAAGGACTAATCGATCTGCCGCCCGCGACGTTAGCGGCGCGGCGGCGCGTGATGGGGCAATTGCGACGGCGGCACGCCGGCCCCACCCGGCGCCGGCCCAGCCGGGGCGGTCATGAATCTGACTGTCAACACCGGCTCATCCAGAAAGTTGCGCGCGATTCGATCGCGTTCATGTGCGGCTGGAAAACGCGGGCCAAGGCCCGCCAGCCGGCTGCGCTGGCCGGTGTCAGTCCCGGACCCGGTGCCGTCATCGGATCGATACAGATGCACATGGAATCGCGCGGCATGGTTGCCGGCACGCCGCGCCGAACCGAGCAACAAGGGCGCTTCGTAGATGCCGGGCGCGACCTGTCTCAGCAACGACTCGGTGCGCGCGGCATCAAACAACAGGTCCGCATCGTTGCCCGCAACCGGTTTTCCATATTGTGCCGACAAGGCGGCTGCCGTCTCGCGCGAGTACGCCTCGATCCAGCAGCAGCGCCAGCCCTGCAGCAAGGCCTCCTCCGGCACGCGGATGGAGATCACGTGATATGCGCCGGGCAATTGCGGATTGCTGCCTTCACGGCGTGTTGACAGCCTGAGACTGCGGTTTTCCCCGGCGATCGGCGCCACCGAGCGAGCGGCCAGCGGTGTCGCATCGTGAATGGCTTCGGCATGGGCGCCATGGCATGCCGACAGCATCGCCGCCAACAGGGCGCACGCCGGTGCCGCGGCACGCCTCCGCGTCATGTCAGTCATTCGGCCATTCGCCCATGCGCCCGGCCAGCTCGACTATCGCCTGCTCGATCAGCGCGCGCATCGCGCGATCCATGCTCTCCTTGCGCGCCGACTGGAAATTCGCATCCGGCGTGAAGCCTTTCAGGTCCTTGCCCTTGGCCGCCGCGATGGTATCGACCAGCGCGCCAATGCCGCTGACGTTCGACTGCGACGATTCGACCGGCTTGCGCAGATTGATGGCATCCAGCACTTCGCCGGTGCCGACCGAAATCACCCGCACATCCATGCCGATTTCGTCCTGATTGGCGCCGCCGCCAATCTGCAGGCCACCGAACGAAAATCCGCTGGACCGGGTTTCCTTCGCGGCGGTCGCTTCCGAAAACGTCGCTTCGAATATGACGTTGGCGCCCTTGATCTGCCTGGTCGCGCTATTGCCGGAAGTCACCCCGGTCTGGTTCAGTTCGCGCTCCCTCGCCACAGCCTGATTGATCTTGCTGCGTTCCAGCACGCGAAACTGGCGGCTCTTGATCAACGCGGTGGTGAACATCGCCGTCGCCGCACGCGCATCGAGTTCGCTCACATTCGATGTCACTTCATACACCGTCACCATCGGGCGCGCGGCAAGCTCGACTTTGCCCAGGTTGTCCAGATTCCGGCTGGTGGACGACTTGTCGACGGCGGGATCCCGGCCTTCGGCTTGGGCGCCGGGCGCGATCAGCATGCCCGCCGCCAGGACCGCGCCAGCGATCAGCAGCGAACATGGTTCAGAACGACGTGAATCAGTGCCGGTATTGAGGGTTTTCATGAGGTCTCCGCGGAAACGTTATTTGCTGCAGTCACCAAGGCGTCTGGCGGTCAGTGCGGTTCGCACCACGTTGTTGTTCATGTCGTGCTGGATGACTTTCATGTCGAAGGTCAGCGATTCGGCCGTGACCGTGCCCTTGCCTTCGCCGGTCATCTTCGGCTTGCTGCAGGTGTATTTGATGCTGATCTCGGCGCCATTGCGTCTCACTTCCGGCGGCGTGCAACCGTCCATGCCCTGTTTGTTGACGTAGGCGTCGTTGGAGTCGACATCCTTTTGCGTCACGCATTGCTTGAACGAGACTGGAATGGTGAGGCCGAACATTTCGGTTCTGGTGGTGTATTCGTAATTGCCGGGCTTCAGGTTTTGCGCCTGGCTGAGCGTTGTGGCAAATGCCAGCGCGGTCAGCAATGCGCGCGATGCGAGCCGGCTGCGGGTGTGGTACTGCGTCATGTCGTTCTCCATTTCGTGTGTTGGTGGTGCTGCATACCCAAATCAGACGCGGAAGACGGAGAAACTGCGACATGCGATCTGTGCGTGACCCGGCAAGAAGCATTGCAAAAGCACAAACCCCGGCACTGGAGCGGCTTCACAGCCACTTGTTGCCTGGAAGGCGCGCCAGTGCTGGAGTTTCAAGGTTGGGTGCGGGCCGCCGATCCAGCTGGAAACCCGCGCGCTACTGCTGCCGGTCTTCGGCCTTGAACACACCGTCGGTGATCCTGATTCTCGACTTGGTCTTCACCTCGACCATCTCGAAGGAAAATCTGCCTTCAATCACCTTGCCCTTGACCGACGTGACCTCGAACACATTGTTGCCATCGGCAATCTTGTATTCGGCCTCTGGCGCACCGAACGGCTGGCGGCTTTCGCCCTTGATGAAACGCACCTCGCAGCCGCTGCTGCCGAATTCCTTCGCGCTGTACTTGCGCGGCTTGCCGTCGAAATTGCTGCAGTTGATCGATAACCGGTCCGACAGTGTTTTCGGCGGCGGATAGGCCGATGCGCCCTTGGTTGATGCGATCAGGTTGAGAACCGATCTGGTCGGCATCAAATAGAGGATGCCGGCGTCATCGCTTTCGAATTTCCTGCCGTCGATGGTGGCGGAGAGATGCTGCGGCGTCGCAGCCGCAGCCGGCAATGTCATCGACAGCGCCAGCGCGGCGGCAAGCAGTGAAATGGTGCAAAGACCTTTGGAACGATCAGAGTTCAGCATGTGGATTTCCTGTTGTATGAATGAATGGTGGAACGATCAGCGTTTTGCGTAGACGGCCGGCGAACCGCTCTGGCGGCATGATTTCAGTCCGCCGCCATCAACCAGCGTTTTGCAGGCGGCCATGGCGCGCGCATCCGGGCACAGCAATTCATCCCGGCGGCCGAGAAACGGCTTGCACTGCGCCAGCGCCGCTTGATCGACGTTTGCCGATGGTGCAGGTGCCGGTGCCGCCGGCGTGTTCAATCCCGTGGTCGCGCCGCCCTTTGCTGCGGCGCCCAGGCCGGTTATCACGGCAGGAGGACCCGCGGTTGTCGTGCCTGGTTTGTAACCCTGGTTGAGTTCGACTACCAAACCGGCCAGTTTTGCCGACATTTCAAACCTGGTCGCACTGAATTGGGCAATTTTCTGGCTGGCTTCGGCCGCCACCTTGTTGGCGCTCGACCGCACCACGCCGTCCGTGACCAATGCCGCCACCGCCCGTTGGCGATACGCGCTGAACGCGCTGTTCAAATCGGATTCCTGCTTTTTCGCCGATTCGTCGCAGGCTTGTTTGTTTTTGCAACTGAGCGCCTGCAGGCGCTTCCGTTCGGCCTCGGCGTGGGCCTGGATCGACAGTCTCGCGGCCGAAAGCTTGTGAATCACCCCGTACGAGGTGCCGCAGGCTTCGTCGCGGTTGGTCTGCGGTGCGAATTCGCCGCTGCCGTCCCGCGGTCCCTTGCCGTCGCGGCAGCGCTCGAACATCTGCACGATCTGTGTGCCGCAGGCGACATCCGAACAGGATTTCTTGATCTCGTCGACCGTCTGCTTGTAATCCTTCGCGCTGGCCTCCTTTGCCGCAGCGATACCGGCTGGCGACTTTTCATCCAGATAGCAGCGATCAATCGCCTTGCCGACCACCGCCTGAATTGAATTGCAGACATCCACGCCATTGGGGGTGGTGCAGCGTCCCGAAACCGCTGCCGCCCCCGCGTACTGGCAGATCGGACGCGGCAGCGCCTTTACCGCCACCAGATGGGCGCAGTTGAGTTCAGTCTGGGCCTTTGCCTCGGTCGGGTTGGCGCGCCCGGCCGCGATCCATTCCTTGACCCCGGTGCCGACCGACGCATCGGTGGAGTTGCAGGCATCGAGCTTGGTCCTTACCGCCTGCTGCCGGGCGAAGTCTGCGGCAGATGGTGAATAGGCTCCACCGCGATTGAGCAGCTCGGCGCGAAATGCGTCGTCGATGCTGTTGGTGACCGCAAGCAATGCCTGTTTGCGCGTATCCAGCAATTTGCTGCGAACCAGTTCGTCCCACTTCGGGTACACCGCCGTGTCGGCATAGAACTTCCATGCCGCATCCAGATTGGCATCGGTGTACAGGTAGGCGTTTCCGGCCTGACCGACCGTGCCGCCCGCCAGTTGCTGCTTGGTGAACGGCGCCTGCGCTTTGGTGAATACGTCTTTCCGGTGGGCGTCCCATGCCGCCTGGCCGGTAAGTCTCGCCTGCAAACTGGCGGCCAGCCCCGGCGCGGTATTGGTAAAGATGATGGCGACAAACTCCACCGAACCCACCTTGCGTTCATTTCCGCACGAGCCGCCGAAAAATTCATACACGGCGCAGGCCACGTCCGCCAGCGCATTGACCACCGCCTTGCCGACCTCGTACGCCGCCTTGCCGATGTCGTAGAGCAGTTTCAGCGCATCGCAGACCGGAAACCCGCCGGCGACAAAGGTGATAACGCTGCACGCCAGATCCAGCGGACTTTGCCCCGCGGCCAGCTGGATGACGTCGTTGAACAGTTCGGCAATATCACCACCACGCAAGTCGAGATAGATTTCCAGCATTGCACCGATCTGCGCTGCCGTGCCGCCACCCAATTCGGAACCGGCATCGGACTTGAGGATTTCGTTGGCGCAATTGGCGATACCGGTATCCGAGCCGAGATCGCATTTGTCGATCGCGGTAACGATCGGCGGCAGCATGCCCAGCTTCAGCGGCGAGATGTAATTGTCGAGACCCGCACCGCTTGGTGGCGGCGGCCCCAGCTTGGCCAGGATGTCGAGGATGTTCGCCTGTGTCTGTATCGGCAGCACCAGCGCCATCTGGAACACAAAGAAAGCCAGGAAGCCGCGCATCCACCACGATTGCCTGGTTGTTCGCGTCATGTTCATTTGCGCACCCCGCCGAATTTCTCGGCCAGCGCGGCCTTGAGTTCACCAAGCGTCGAGCGCGAGCCGTCCGGCGCCTCGACAATGGTGCTGTCGGGCTTGCCCTTCAGTTGCTCGACATCGGCTTTGGTGCGAAGTTTGATGGCGGGGCGACCGGCGTACTTGTTGGCCGCTGCGGCCGGGCCGGCCTGGGCAATCAGCATCTGGCGAATATTGGTACGTGCTTCCAGCGTATCCAATTGCTTCAGCTCCGCGGTGGTCATCTTGAGACCGTTAGGCAATTCCAGCACCGTGTTCGGCGCCATTGCGCGGGCGGTGGCCAGATTGGTTGAGTTCAACTTCAATTGCGCTACTGCGATTGGACGCGTGAAGGTGAAATCCATGCGCTTCAGCTTGGCCGGTTTTCCGGACAAGCCTTTCAGCGCGTCGGCGGTGGCGACAAATTGCGAGGCCTTCACCTTGCGACCGTTGTTCAACTCGATCATCGCGCCCGCCGGCAGCGCGCGCACTTGCGCCAGCGAGATCTTGCCCGGCACAAATTTCATGGCATCGGTGGACAGTGCTATCGGCGCGGTAGTCGCGGTGGCCGCAGTTGCGGCGGATTTTGCGGCGGGTGCCGCTGTTGCTGCAGGCGCGATCGCCGGGCTCGGTGGCCTGAGCGCGGTAGCAGGCGTGGCTGCAGACGGAGCCGCAGGTGCCTGCGACGGCGGACGCAATGCCGTCTGCGCACTTGCCTGGGCGCTCAGCAAAACAATTGAGGCCAGCGATATTGCCCGGCCAAGGCAGACAGCTTGATGGCGAAATACGGAAACTGACATGGTGCGTTCCCCGTCGAAATGAAGTCACACCAGATCAGACGCGGATGCGGGCCAGACTACGACACGCCATGCGGCGAACAATATGTCGAGCAGGGCACAGCGTATGGATTCGCAAGGTCAAACTCAAGCACTGGTGCGGCTTTACACCTGCTTTTGCCTGTAAAGCCGCGCCAGTGCTTGCGTCTTAATTTCTTTCGCGGGCTATAGACTTGCCATCAGCGGCGCGCGCCATGGCGTCGGACGCGGGCGCTTCCAGGTGCGATCCACCGCTTCTTCCGCCGCGCGCACCGTGGAGGCATTGCCGGCGATGCGCGCATCCAGATACGAAAGCAACTCCTTCAGGTGCGGCTGTGCGCCGCCCACACGGGCGAAGATTTCGCGGCTTTGCGCCGCCGACGCGGACGCCGCTTTGGTATCGAAGTCCAATTCATACAACGCGCGTTGCAACCACAATATGGCGCGGCGTGGCGAATCGCCTTCGGCCGAGGCCTCAAACATCTTGAAACGCGGCTCCAGCAACTGCACCGCGCGCCTGGCATCGCCGCGCAGCCACGCGCTCACGGACGCCGAGCGATCCACCTGCGCGGCGGGCTCCGGGTAGGCCCCTTGAAATTTCGCGAGGTCCGCGTGCGCGCGCCGCTGCGCCTCGTCGGCCAGCGGCAGCAGGCCCGCCTCAAGGGCGGCATCCGACATCATGCGATAGCTGTCCGCGCGCCCTTTGCTTGCCTGCGGCACGTTGACCGCGATCGCCGCAAGCAACTTGGGCAACGACTCAGCGGCAGGTGGATTCTGCGCAACCCCCATCTGCACTTGCCGGCTCACGAGCAGGATTTCGGCATCATTGACTTCGCCGGGCGCGCTGGCAGGTTGACGTTTGCGCAGGGCCAACATCTCCCGGGTCAATTTCAGGCACGAGTCGAGTTTCCCGGTTTCGCAATAGAGGCTGCGCAGGCTGCTCAGTGCCAGTCCCGATAGCACATTGTCCTTGCCGAGCAGGGTGTCGGTTTCGGCGATGATCGCGATCAGCCGCTCTTCCACGCCCTGGTAATTGCCAACACGGACGCGAATCGCTTCCAGGTTGCGGCGCATGATGAGCGAATCGCGAACCGCTTGTCCGCCCCTTTTGGCAAATAGCGGCAGCTCGTGCTCAATGGTCGCAAGCGTATTCATCGCTTCGCGCCACATTGCCTGTTGCGTGAACAGGACAGCGGTGTCGTTGACGAAGTCGATACGCTTGGCCAGATCGGTTGGGTGCAGCTTGACCATGATGGCCGCGCCATCGACCAATCGTTGTCTGGCTTCCTGCATGCGGCCTGTTTCGGAGAAATTGTCCACGCTTCCCAGCAACAGCTTGCCGTACTCCTCGCTGTCCTTGCCGTAGCGAGCAGCGAACTTCGGCAGCAATGCTTCGTCGATTTCCATCGCCTCGGCAGGTCGGCTCATACGGCGCAAAATTTGCGCGCGCTGCTTCAGCGCGTCCATCGCGTCATCAGAATCTGCCGATTGGGTTTTTACCAGCAGCTCATGCAGCTTGGTCAATTGCGCCAGCGCAACCGGATTGCGATTCAGTGCATCGTTGGTGTCCACCAACTTTTTCAACAGCAATGCGTGAGTTTTCGGGTCACTGGCGAACTGTTTGTCGAGGTCCTTTTCCGATTGCTCCAGCAATGCCAGCACGGTGGGCCATTTGCCGCCGTGGCTATCCGGACTGGCACTCTGGATCAGTTCACCCAGGTAGTCGGCCACTTTGTTGGCGCGCGCGGCTTCTTCCTGCGCCAGCCTGGCGGCGGCAATCGCTTCACCGCGTTGCCACAGGCTGACGGCGAGCCCGCAGACGACGGCAACCGACGCCACGGCGCCAAGCGACGCCGGCAGCCAGTTGCGCCTCAGCCACAGCCGCGAACGATAGCGACGATCCTCGGTGCGAATCGAAATCGGCTTGCGCGCAAGCCAGGCCTCGAGGTCGGCGGTCAGCGCGCCGACGGTCGAATATCGATCGGCGGGAATGCGGCGCAGGGACTTGCCGACGATGGCTTCCAGGTCGCCACGCGCGGCGCTGGCATCGCGCGGCCGGGTTACCCTGGCCTGCGCATCAGGCTTGTCCAGCGCTCGACCCAGCGGGCGTGCATCGGTATGGACGATGGCGTGCTCAAGCGCCTGTCGACCCTCGTGTTCAGGTTTGAACGGCATGTCGCCACTGAGCAACTCGAACAGCAGCACGCCGATCGAAAACACATCCGCCGCCACACCGGTCGGCTCGCCGGTGATCTGCTCCGGGGCACAGTAACCCAGCGTGTAGCCGCGGCCGGTCATGCGCGTCAGTGCCGTGCCGTGTTCCTCGTCATCATCGTCGATCAGCTTGGCGATGCCGAAATCCAGCAATGCCGGCTCGCCCTTGCCGCTGACCAGCACGTTGGACGGCTTCAGGTCGCGATGCACGATCAGCTGGCCGTGCGCGTGTTCCACCGCGCGGCAGACTCTCAGCATCAGCGCCACGCGACCGGCAACGGTGGGCAACTGCGCAGCGGCCCAGGCGGTAATGGTGCCGCCCTCGACATACTCCATTACCAGGTAGGGCTCGCCGCGGTAAGCACCGGCATCGAGCAGACGCGCGATATTGGGATGGGCCAGCCGCGCCAGCAGGCGGCGTTCTCGCAGGAAGCGCTCCACCACCGCGGTTTTGCCCAGGCCGGTACGTAGAAACTTGATCGCGGCGGTGCCTTCGAAATGGCCATCGTGGCGCTCGGCCAGCCACACTGCCCCCATGCCGCCTTCGCCGATTTTTTCCTTCAGCCGCCACGCACCGATTTCGTCGCCTGCCTGCAGCCGCAGTTCGTCATCGGTGGCGGCTTCCAGCCTGGCCTCGAACTCGCGCGCGGCGACACCCAACAGGCTAAGCGTTTTGTGCGGGAGCGCTGTGCTGCCGGTATCGCGAACATACTCAGCCAGCATCTTCGTCACGGCGTCGACATGCCTGGGTTCGCGCGCCGCCAGCGACTTAAGCCACGCCTCGCGCGCCGCAACGGGCAAATCGACCGCCTCATCGAACAGCGCCGAGCGGCGCTGCCAGTCCGTTTTATTCAAGTGACGATCCTTGGCGCGAAAACAATCAGGGAGCCTGTTCGACCATTTCCTCGAGCAAGCTCTTGGCTTTCACCCAGTCGCGATCGACGGTACGCGTCGATACATTGCGCAGCGCCGCGATGTCCGCCACCGTCATGCCGACGAAATAGCGCAGCTCGACCAGTTCGTAGAGCCCGGCATCGATCTCCTTCAACCGTTCCAGCGCATGATCGAGCAGGAACCAGTCGTCGCGGCCCGAGCCGGCAATCGATTCGGCCTGCGAAAGCGTGACGTGAACCTGGTCCCCGCCGCGCTTCTCCGCGCCCTCGGCGCGCAAATGATCGAGCACCACTGACCGCAGCACCTTGCCGACATAGGCAAAGAATTGCGCCCGCGATTCGCCGGCCATGCCTTCGCGCTCGGCCATGCGCAGGAAGCCCTCGTTGACCAGCGCGGTGGTATTCAGGCTGGTGACGCCGCCGGCTGCGTAGAGACGCGAGCGGGCGAGGCGTTTGATCTCGGGATAGAGGACCGAATAGAGGCGCGCGGTGGCCCCTTCGTCGCCCTGGCGCATCTCGGCCAGCAATTGCGTTACCGGACTGGGTGAATCCACGCGTGCACCTTTCGCTCGGTCGACATGAAATGGTCGCCCGATTGTAGCGGAAGATCTGCAGCGTTCGCGGTTTGCGTCCCATGACAAGTAGGACGCAGGCGGCGGTAAAAACGCGACAGGCGTCCGCCGCCGCCCGGATCGCTGCCGGCCGAAGCCGGCGGCGGCGCTACTTGCGCTTGGCTTCCCAGTACGGCGGGTCGCCGAAGGTCGTTTTGAGGAAGTCGATGAACAGCCGCACCTTGGCCGGCAGGAACTTGCGGTCCGGGTACACGGCATAGATGTCGTTGCCCAGGGCGGCAAACTTGGGCAGCACTTCGACCAGCCGGCCCTTTTCAATTTCTTCCGAGACTTCCCAGGCGCTGCGCCAGGCCAGGCCGTAACCGGCCA
>CAYQKN010000137.1:0-9719 GCA_964417885.1 uncultured Burkholderiales bacterium
GTGACAAATTCTATTTACTATTAATCACAACCCTACAGCGCTCGCCCTTGGAAATACGACTGCTATCGAGAAACCCGACAGGCAGCTTCCGACCCCAAGCAGCCGGTCGGATTTCTACAAAGCAGACGTTTAACGTTCGAGCTAAAGGGCGCCGCGCTTTTGCGGCGTCCAGCGACCGAAGGGAGCGACCTTGAGCGACAAGTTGGGCGGCACTAGATGAGTTTTTTCCATCGCTTGAATGCCTTAATGTCTTCTGCCGATAGATCAAACCATTCGCCTTCTCCCCGCTTCTCAGCGAACCGTCGATGCCAATATGCCTCAACGCCAGAAGGATCATCCGTCTCGATGCTGTGAACCGTTGTTGGTGGTATTGGAATTTTTATTGCGAGTTGCCGCTCCCGGCTCCCGAGCGAAATGGTACGACCGATCTTGTGGTGGCGTCCGGATTTCATCAGGTATACAAACCCTGTTTCTACTTTTGATTCACGGCTAGGCTCCCCGGTCAAATCTCTTTTTTCTGAGCCTTTCCGGTTTGCCAACAACGTAAGAATGTCTTCGTGGCCCGCATTCTCTTGGCAGTAATGATGGACTGCATCCAGCATTTTTTTCATGCCACCAAGCCGGCCAAAGACTGTATGACTTGGGAAAGATTTGTCAGTGCCTGCTTTGCGCCGAATCTCGCCAGATACAGGCAGATGCGACAACTCCCGAGCGAGCGAAATGTAACTCTGAATCAGCACTTCTTCACTTGTGGCCGTTGCCAATTGGTTTGCCGCATATCCTGCCTCCACAATTGCGTCGCCCCAACGAATCCAGAGATAAGGGTACCAATCGGACTGTTTGATCCCGGTTTGGCTCTCGAAGGCAGTGCGTCCGGGTGGCTTGCCCCCATTTGCGCGGGTAATGCGCCTGATGGCTTCGAGGACCTCCAATTTTTCCATGTCGGTACCTATGACGCCCAACTAAAATTTAATCGGCAGCTTTGCTGATTAAAAACGGCGCGGCGTCCTGTTAACGCGGAGAAAGCAACAGGCTCGGAAGCCGCGTCCGGCTTGGAGTTCCGTGCTTGTTCATGTTTTTTCATACAGCATTAAATTCGTGTGAAAAGCGGCACGCCTTTATTTCATATTTTGTTGAGCATAGCAATAGTGCCCGTCAACCTATTTGCGGCGTTCGTGTGACGGACCGCTTCTGGTCGATAGCCGCCCTAGGCATTTGTGCAGATTCGCTCGCGGATTGCGCCTGCGCCCAAGAATTCCCCATTCTTATCCAATCCGATTCGTAAGACTGGAATCTTTTCATTTGGCGAAAAGCGCTCAGAAAAAACAACGTGCACCACGATGGGACAATCATTCCCAGGTATCACGGCCATACTGCAAGTCGAAGGACGTCCACATTGCTCGTCTAGAAGTTTTGCCACGACGTTAAGCGCTTGTTGGTCGGAAATGCGTACTCCATGATTCCGCTCGGTCGCTCCCGTAGCAATTGATGCGGCCGGGAAAATTAGTAACAAAAAAATAATGCCGAATCGCATCGTTAACCCCCAAGACTGGCCGTCTTCCCTAAACTTCCGCTGATGGCCGAAAGCGGAAGTTCATTGGCATTACGATCTAGCTACATTTCATAAACGCGTAAACCGGCGCACTAGCGCTATGTCTTTGACTCTATTGACGTACGAGATAAGAGTCAAATCTAGCGCCGCTTGGGTCGTAGGCAAATAGATTTCCTTGCTTTCGCAGGCGGCTTCAGCCCGCCGCAGCCGGCACAAACAGCTTGTCGTAGGCCGCCAGCAGGGTCTGGTGCATCGCGCTGCCCTGCATGTCCGGGCCTAGCGTATCAAGGCCGAAATAGCGTTCGCGCCGATCGATCAGCGCCTCCGCCTGCGCGACCGTCGCCTCGCCGTACAGCAGCACCATCGCGTGCCGGTAGTCGGCGGTGTCGTCGACGCTGAGCAGGCTTTCAATGCAGCGATAGACCAGCCGGCGCGCCGGTGCCAGATCGGCGAAGTGGTGGATCCAGTCGCAGCCTTCGAGCACTGCTTCCTCATCGCCCACCGCCAGCGCCAGCAGGGTCTTCAGTTCACCGATGCGCAGCTGTTTCCAGGCGCTGTTGTCCGGCACCGCCAGGCCGAGGATTTCCCACAGCGGCCGGTCATCGCCCATGTTGACCGTCTGCAGGTGCGCCAGCAGTTCGGCGGCTTCGGCGTCATCGAGGTCGTGCAGGCGCACCAGCGCCGGCCGGATGGTGTTGCCGATGCTGTTGTTCTCCCATTCCAGGTCCTCGACCGGGTAAATCTCCGACATGCCGGGTACCAGGATGCGGCAGCTGTAGGCGCCCTGCTCGCTGAAGTCCGCAATGTAAATGTCGCGTCCTTCGCCGTGAATGGCATCAACCAGCCATTGGTAGTCTTCCTCGGTGGTGGTGCTGAAATTCCAGTCGGCGAACGGGAAATCGGGTGTTGCGCGCATGAAGTTCCAGCTGATCACGCCGCTCGAGTCGACAAAGTGAATCTCGAGGTTGTTGACCGCGTTGATTTCCTCCATGTCGAAGCCCGGTTCGGGGAAGCCCTCCAGCGAATCCAGCGCGCGGCCCTGCAGCAGCTCGGTCATGGCCCGTTCCAGTGCGATTTCGAACCGCGGATGGGCGCCATAGCTGGAGAACACGCCCTGGTCCTTCGGGTGCACCAGGGTCACGTTCATCACCGGGTATTTGCCGCCCAGCGAAGCGTCCTTGACCAGGATGCCGAAGCCGGCGGCGCGCAGGCCGTCGATGCCGGCGCGGATATTCGGGTAGCGCGAGATTACCTCGTCCGGTACCTCGGGCAAGCACAGTCCCTCGCTGATGATGCGGTACTTGATGTGGCGCTCGAAAATCTCCGACAGCGCCTGGGTACGCGCTTCCTTCAGCGTGTTGCCGGCGGCCATGCCGTTGCTGACGTAGAGGTTGCCGATGATGTTGACCGGGATATGGGTGATGGCGCCGTCGCGCAGCCGGGTGTAGGGCAGCGTGCAGATGCCGCGTTCGACATTGCCGGAGTTGAGATCGACCAGCACCTCGGCGTCGATGTCGCCGTCCGGATTGTAGAACGCGTGGAGTTCAGGGTTCAGCATCGCGGCCGGCCACTTGCCGTCGGCCGCGCGGGCGAACCAGCGCTCCTGCGGGTAATGGACAAAATCGCGTTTCGCGCGCGTCTCGCCCAGGTAGAAATGGGTCCAGAAATAATGCGTGCCGAGGCGCTCGAAGAATTCGCCATAGGCGCTGGCGCGCGCGGCCAGTTCGGTCGCGCCCTTGCCGTTGGAGAACAGCATCGGGCACTCGTGGTCCTTCATGTGCACCGACCAGATGCCGTCGACTTCATGCAGCAGCGACGATTCGTTCAGGCGGAAACCGCGCGAGGCCAGCTTGGCCTGCATGGTGGCGATGGTCGACTCGAGCGAGGCGTCCTTGCCCGGGATAAAGGTATTGGTGGTCATTGGCTGTTCTTGTCGAAAAGTGGCGGAATCAGGTGGGGCGCGACCGATGGAATCGCGCGGGCTGGGCGGGAGCCTACTCCCATTTCAGGCGTGGTTTGCGACCTGCGGCAGAAATAACTGCGAGGGCCGCGACGCCGGTCGCGCGGCCGCAACCGTCAGGCCGGCCGGCCGACCACCTCGCGACCCAGAGCCAGCGCGGCCACGATGCCGCAAACCAGCGACAGCGCCACGCCGACAAACACCAGCGAGGTGTACTGGTGATCGAGCAGCAGGCCAAAGGCAATCGGCGCGACCGCGAGGCCGACGTCGAGCCCCGAATAGACCGTGCCGTAGACGCGGCCGTAAGCGCCCTCACCCAGCCGCGCCTTGGTGGCCGCGCGCACCAGCAGGTCACGCGAGGGACCGGCGATGGCGATGCCGAACCCCATCATCGCCATCAGCGGCAGCACCAGCCATTTTGGCAGCGGCACAAACGCCAGCACCAGCGCAATCAACGCGCCCGAGGCAAAGGCGAACAGCACGTAGTGCTCATGCTGGTTGCCGGGCCGGGCCAGGAAGCCGCCCAGGATCAGGCCGGCGGAACCGCCCAGCAGGTAGATCGACAGCGCCGAGGTCGAGGCCGCCAGCGAGAGATCGAACAGCTCGCGCAGCAGCGCCGGGCCGAAATTCTGCAGCGCGCCGAAGCCGAAGGTGGCGAAAAAGAAAAACGCGAACGCATACCAGACCATCGGCGCCCGCAGGAACGCCAGCGCGCTGCCTGGTGTTTGGCTGGCGGCCGCATGGCCGGCGGATTCGTGCGCCAGTTCGTATTTGAGCAGGTCGCGCTGCCAGATCAGCAGCGCCAGCGCCAGCGCGCCGAACAGCGCGGCACCGAAGCCGGCCGCGCGCCAGCCGGCCTCGCTGGCGATGGCAGTCATGAACAGCGGCGCCAGCGCCCAGCCGAGGTTGCCGGAAATGCCGTGGGTGGAAAAGGCATGGCCCATGCGCCGGGTCGAGACGCGTTTCGCCAACAGGGTGAAATCGGCCGGGTGGAACACGCTGTTGCCCATCCCGGCGACGGCCGCGGCGGCCATCAGCGCGGTGAAATTGCCGGCGACACCAACCAGCAATCCCGAGCAGGCCAGCAGGCCGACGCCGGCGCACAGCACCCGGTGCGCGCCAAACCGGTCGACCCAGATGCCGGCGATCGCCTGGCCGATGCCGGAGACGACAAAGAACACCGTCATCAGCACGCCGACCTGGGCATAGCCGAGGCCGAATTCCGCCATGAACCAGGGAAACAGCGGCGGCAGCATCAGGTGAAAAAAGTGCGAGGTGCCATGGGCGAAGCCGACCAGCGAAATGACGGTGGCATCGGCGCGGAAGCTGGCGGTTTCGACGGCGGCGGGACTGTTGGAGACGCTGGACATGGCGCCATTCTACGGAAGCCGCGCCCGGCGTCGAGTATTGACTGCTGCTACGTTGTTCGGCCGTTGCGGGCCGCGGGCTGCAGACTTTCGCCGGCCGGCGTACACTCTGCCGGATTAAAGCTTGCTGTCGGAGGGACACGGGCGATGATTTCGATCTTCAACGACATGAATCCCGCCATGCGCCGGCTGGTGCGGCTCGGCTACCTGGTGCTGATCGTGGCACTCGGCGGCTATGCCGCCATCACCTACCGGCAATTGCAGGCGCTGCGCAGCGTTCCGGTGGTATTGCCCAATTACGGCTTCTACATCGTCGACATCCCGGTCAAGGCGGCGCTGGTGCAGGCGCGCGGTTCCTGGGTCGGCGTCGGCGCCCCGGCTGCCTCCGGCACGCTGCAGACCACCACGCTGGAATGCAACCGCAGCAAAATGCTGTGCGTGGATTCGACCGCGACCGTGGCGGTGCAGGAAGGCTCCTACATGGAAGCGACCCCGACGCTCTATGAAGTCGAGCAATGGACCGACCAGGAGGTGGTGACCAAGGCGCTCGCCCGGGATTGCGCGCAATACCTGCTGCGGGTCAGCCTGGCCGATCGCAGTGCCACCACCGACGTATCGCTGCTGCCGGGTCAGGTCAGTTGCAAGGACCCGCCGCGCCGGCTCAGGCTCGACAGCGGCATCAAGTCCCGCTAGTTCCCCGCGGCGCCAATCCGGCCCGCTCCAGCAGCAGCGCGCTTTCGCGGGCGTTCTGCGTCATCGCCGCCGCGCGTTCGAATTCGATCCGCGCCTCGGCCTGGCGCCCCAGCCGCTGCAGCAGGTCGCCCCGCACGCTGGGCAGCCAGTGATAGGCCTGCAGTTGTGCGCTGGCGGCCAGACGGTCGACGATTTCCAGCGCCGCCGCCGGGCCATACGCCATGCTGACGGCCACCGCGCGATTGAGCTCCACCACCGGTGACGGCAGCACCTGGACCAGCGCATCGTACAGTGCCGCAATGCGCGCCCAGTCGGTGGCCGCGAACTGTTCGGCGCGGCTGTGGCAGGCGGCGATGGCCGCCTGCAGCGCATACGGCCCCAGGCTGCCACCCAACTGTTCCGCCCGCTGCAGCGCCTGCAGCCCGCGACGGATCAGCAGCCGGTCCCAGCGCTGCCGGTCCTGGTCACGCAACAGCACCGGCGCGCCGCCGGCATCGAGCCGTGCTGTCAGGCGCGAAGCCTGCAGTTCCATCAGCGCCACCAGGCCGTGCACTTCGGCGATTTCCGGCGCCAGCCCGGCCAGGATGCGGCCCAGTCGCAATGCTTCATCTACCAGCTCGGGACGGGTCCAGTGCTCGCCGCTGGTAGCGGTGTAGCCTTCGTTGAACACGAGGTAGATCACTTCCAGCACCGAGGCCAGCCGCGCGGAAAGCTCCGCCGCCGGCGGCAGCTCGAACGGCGCGTGCGCCTCCGCCAGGGTGCGTTTGGCGCGGACAATGCGCTGCGCGACGGTGGTTTCCGGCACCAGCATGGCGCGCGAAATTTCGGCCGTGGTCAGGCCACCGATCAGTTTCAGTGTCAGCGCGGTGCGCGCTTCGGTCGACAGCAGCGGATGGCATGAAATGAACATCAGCCGCAGCAGGTCGTCACCGAGCGGGTTTTCCTCCGCGGCGACGCGCAGGTCGAAATAGTCGGGCATGGTCATCGCCCCCTGTGTCTCCAGCTCCCTGCCAAGCTGGTCGTATTTCTCGCCCTGCAGCTTCTGCCGGCGCAGGTAATCGAGCGCGCGGTTCTTCGCCGTCGCCATCAGCCAGGCACCCGGGTTATCCGGGATGCCGCTGCCGGGCCAGGTCTCCAGCGCCGCCACCAGCGCATCGCCGGCCAGTTCCTCGGCCAGGCCGATATCGCGCGTGAGCCGCGCCACGCCGGCGATGATGCGCGCGCCTTCCATGCGCCAGATGGTGGTGATGGCCTGGTGTTCCGGGTTGGGCATGGTCGGGGGGCGGGCTAGTGGCAGAAAGTGGGCGAGGCGCAGGGCCAGTTGCGGCCGCAGCCGGTGTGGCTCAGGCATGGGTCGAATGCGCGGGATCCACGCACGGAAACCCGCCGAAATCGTCAGGCAGGCATGGCAAGTTTCCCAGTTTATGCACCGGCAGATTGGCGACTGTTTGCGATTTCATGTTCGGATTCCCCAGGCCATTCAGCCGGGTCTTCCGCCGCCGACACCCATATCGCGAAACCGCTCCACCGCGACTCCCGGTGCAAAGTCGTCCAGTTCGTAGAGCTGCCGCACCTCGATTTCGGCGTTTCCGCCATCCAGCGCCGGATTGGGAAAGCGGCGCGCCCATTCCATCGCCTCATCGCGGCTCCTGACCTGGATCAGCGTGTAGCCGGCGATCAGTTCCTTGGCTTCGGTGAACGGGCCGTCGATGGTGCTGCGGCGGTTGCCGTCGTAGCGGATTCGCCAGCCCTTGCTGCTCGGCTGCAGTCCGCTGGCATCCAGCAACACGCCAGCCTTGGCCAGTTGCTCGTGGTATTCAGCCATCGTCGACATCAGGCCGTCGTCGGTCGGCATCACGCCGGCTTCGCTGTCAGCGGTCGCTTTGACAATGATCATGAAGCGCATTTTTTCCTCCTGGCCGTGCAAGGGGTGGGAGCGGAACCCGCGCAATCACGCGCTGCCGGTTTCCGCTTTCAATCACACGACGAACGGGCCCGCGCGATTTCGACCCTGTCCCATGCAGGAACGCAAAATAAGGCGCCGGACCCCAGGCCGGCTCCGCGCCACGTCTCAGACAAAACAGGGGGCGATTTCGCGAACCTCCACGGTGCACCACTGCGCCGCCGGACAAGTCGCGGCAATGGCCAGTGCCTCGTCGCGGGTCTGGCAGGACAGCAGGAAGAAACCGCCAATCATTTCCTTGGCCTCGGCGAACGGCCCGTCAATCACCGATACCTTGCCGTTGCGTACCGATAACCGGGCCGCGCTGGTCTGCGATTTCAGCGATTCCACGGCGACCAGCAGCCCGCGCGCTTTCAGGCTTTCGCCGAATGCCACCATCTGCGCGTAGGCGTCGCGCCCCTCGGCTTCGGTGCGGGTCTGCCGCTGGCCAACCGGTTCGACGATCAGGAGCATGTAGGACATGATGTTTCCCTGGCGAGTGAAATGGAAAGACCGCCAAGTTTAGCGGCGCGGAGAACGGGTGTGTGGCGTGTCAGGAAGCGGTGGGCGATTCCGCATCCAGTCGCAGGATGGTCAGCGGACCATCCGCGTAGCGGCTGGTATCGAGCTCGCTCAACGGGCGCTCCGGCAGCGCCGTGAGGTAGGCGGAGGACGTGGACCAGCGGCTGCGCGGCTTGGCCTCGAAGGCATCGTATTGGCGAGCGATCTGGTAGCCGCTCATGGCCTCCATGCGGGCGCGCGTCTGCTCGAAGCGCTCGCGCTGCAGCAGGATGTAGCGATGCATGTTGAGCCCGCGAGCCGGACGCTTGCCGGTGCGCTGCAACATTTCGGCAAGCAGCCGGGTGTGCTTTTCCAGCAACTGCAGCAGGTTCAGGCCGGGAAAGCTCGCCACCGCGGAGGCTTTGCCGCGGATCAGGTATTGGTTGGCGGTGACTTCATGGTCGGTGGTGGTGGCGGTGATGTTGCCGCCCAGCGCCGACATGATCGAAAAGTGCACGCCGCCGGGGTTCGGCTGGCCTGCCGGCGGCGGCTGGTTCATCTGGATGTGCTGCACTTCCACCAGTGTCGAGGTATTGCGGTCGACATAGCATGCCGCGACCCCGACAAAGTGCGGCGACAGCGGCACGGTGGTGAATTCGCCCAGGCGGGTGTAGCCGCGCGTTTCCAGCTGGATTGCATAGTCGTCGATCGATTCCCAGTCGATCATGACGCCGTTCACCGGCGCGCCGCGGGTCAGCGCCGCGTAGGAAAGATCGCGCGGCAGCGCGTTCAGCACGCTCTTCTTGATCCTTGATGTGGTCTGCCACGAAGTGAAGGCGCCGATACCCACGGACACGGCCAGCGGCCAGGCCAGGCCGACTGCATCCAACTTCACGCCGCCAGTGAACATGGCCACGGCCAGCGTCAGCACCAGGCACAGCACACCGGTTACCACCCCATTGCGAATGACCGCCTTGCGCAGATTCAGCGCCATGAATTCCCCTTTTTCAGCCTGCTGCCTAGCGGGTCTGGCGCCCGCGCACGGACTACAAAACGGTGCCGATGGCGGCATTTCCATCGCGGAAATGCCGCTATCGGCCCCGCCTGATCATGAGCGAAATAATTGTCGCAGGTATGTCCGTTGGGCGCTACTGGGCGGCAGATGGCTGGCGGTGATACCAGTCGGGCATTGAAGGTCTAGGCCGTGGTGAAGCCGACCTCCTCTACCTTGGCCGTTCCGCACACGCGACCAGGATAGGTAATCCAGGTCATCACGATATTCAATTCGGTCACGATCTTCTCCGCTTCAATCGTGAAGCCGCTTTCGAGTTCGATGGTCTTGGCGGTGTGGGCATCTTTCAACAGCGTCAGGTCATATCCGCGGTCCAGTGATGCGTACGCTGTGGCGCGGATGCACCAATTTGTAATGGCACCGGCAAGCACAATGCGGCTCACTGCGTGCCTGGCGAGTTCTTGCTCCAGCGTGGTGTCTTCGAATGACGACTCAAACTGCTTGTGGACGATGGGTTCGTCCGCGCGCGGCACCAATTCCGGTACCAGCTGCCAGTCGGGGCTGTCCTTCACCAGTTGCTGGTCCGAATGCTGCACCCAGATGATTGGCACCCCTGCCGCACGGGCGCGCTCCACAGCGCGGGCAATGTTGCCAATGATGCGTGTCGTATCCCATGCATTGCGAACGACGCC
>CAYQKN010000138.1:0-9650 GCA_964417885.1 uncultured Burkholderiales bacterium
CGCAGCAAGCGGCGATTGACCAAGGTCGCGAGCGTGGTCGCGGCATCCGGCTTGGCATCGGCGGCAGTGAAGGCCTTGAGCACGCGCTCCTCGGCCAGATTCTCGCGATAGCCCGAGTCGGTGAGCAGATCGTCCTCAATCACCTTGCGCACAGCGGCCGGCTGGTCGGCGAGTGATCGCTCGTAGAACTCGGCGAGGATGGTCTCGTTGGAGCCGGCCAGGAGATCGACCGAGATTTCGCTTTTGCCTTGTGCAATACGGGCGTTGTTCAGTTCGCGGCAGATCAGTGACAGCAGCGACGGCTCGACTTCGGCGTTCGGCAATTCCGATCCGCCGGCGACAAATCGCACGATCGATTCCGCCACTTCCTGCGAGACCAGCCTGCCGCCCGGCTTCGTCACCGCTGCCAGCGCCTGCTGGCCATTCATGCGCGCAAGCCGCATGCGGTTTTGCGTGATCGACGGCATCGCGGTTTTCACGCCCTCGAGATGGGCCAGGTAATCCTCGCGCAGCGCGATCAGGACGCGGTAATCGGCACGACCGAAATCGAAACGTTCGATCACGCTGTCGTCGAGGTCGAGCTTGGCTTCCAGCGCTTTCGGCGGACGGTTCTCCACCAGATCAGCCAGGTCTTCGATGAAGGTGGCAGCACGCTTGCGGCCGGCATCGTCGGCTTGCGCCAGGGTAAAAATCTCCTCGAACTGGTCGAAGATGAGCAGCGGAATGATCGGCATGCCTTCGGCATCGCGCAGCACGTCATCGCGGTGATGCAGGAACTCCCACAACGACTCGCCTTCCACCGCGGTGCCGGGCTGCGTCCAGGTGCCGGAGGCTTCGGTGGCGCGGAGAATCGCCTGCTTGATCTGGTCCGAGGGTGACACGGCATCGGAGGCGTAATCGATCCGAACGTAAATCGGGCAATAGCCCTCCGGACGCAGGCGCGGAACGATGCCGGCGCTGAGTATCGAGGTCTTGCCGAGGCCGGATTGGCCGAACAGCACGGTGAGCAGTTTGCGCTGCACCCGGCGGGCCAGCTCGGCGACTTCTTCTTCGCGGCCGTAGAAATACTGGCGGGTTTCCTCGGTGAACGAGGCGAGGCCGAGCCAGGGGTGTTCAGGATTGATGGTGGCGGTTTCGCTGCCGGCTGGGCTGGCATCCGTCATCATGCGCGCCCCTTCAGCAGCGTCTGCAGGCGCTCGACAAAGGTCGCCGTCGCTTCACCCCCGGGCAGTCTGGTGATGTGCGCCGCCTTGAACTTGTCCGGCACCTGCGCGTTGCCTTCATTGATGTCATCGACACACACCGGCAGGATGAACACCGCGCCGTCGGCCATGTTGCGCGCGCGGTCGATGGCATAACTCCACTCGCGGCGGAAATAGGCTTCCAGCCTGCGCTCGGTATTGGCGGAGACGATGGGGATGAAGTACGCGCAGCGGGCGATGTTCTTGCGGATCTTGCGGTCGTAGTCGTCGCCGCTTTCCAGCCGCTCCAGATCGAACCAGACCTTGATGCCCGCCTTGTCGAGTGCGGCCTTGAGCGCATTCACCGCCTGCATGTCCTCGCGCGCGTAGCTGATGAACACGGCGTTGTCCGGCATCTCGCGCTCGGGGGGCAAAAAGCGCGCCGGCGCGTCGAGTGCGACCACGTTGCTTTTGCCATGGCGCGCCATCCAGCGCCGGTGCAGTTCGGCGACGAAATCTTCCGCGCCGGTGTAGACCCGCGTGCGCAAGCTGACCTGTTGCAGAAACGACATCAGCCGCTCATCGGAGCCGGAATGATCGTCGGCCAGCACCTCGCCGACATCGCGCGGGTCGGACAGGCGGCGCCGTTTGGCCATGCGCAGGAACAGCCGCACCAGCCAGTTGGAAAAATTGCTGCCGATCAGCAGCAGGTGGTTGTATTCGAGTTCGTGGAACAATTTTTCCGGCGTCAGGTGTTCGCTCTGCAGCGCGCAGACGAATTCCAGCGTGTCCTCGTCGGAAATCACGTAGGTGGGCGAGGCCGACACGCGGCCCAGCAGGTGATACACCACCGGTCGTTGCAGGTTCTCGCGCTCGGTCGTCAGGTCAGCGACGCGGGTCGGCGTGTAGCCGATCACCTCGGTCGATTGCGCGCCGCCGAATCGCTCCTCGTTGATCGCCTGTTCCAGGAAGCCGTCGAAGGTGGTGGTGACAAACAGGTCGAAATCGGTAATCTGCGCCAGCTGCCGCAGCGCCAGCGGCGGACTGAAGGTGGCCTCGCGCAGCAGGCTGCGCATGCGCGAGTAGGTGTCCTCGCGGCGGCCGTGCGAGGACAGGTGCCAGCAGACGACATCGTTCAGCGAATAGGGCGTCGGCAGTTTCGAGGTGTCGACGTTGAGCTTGACCGCAAGCTTCTCGGCGATCCAGTCGTAGAGCAATCGCGGGCCGCTGTCGGTCTCGACCTTCAGCAACTCAGGGCCGATGATCGGGATGACGCGTTTTTCCTCGATGAAGTTGAGCAGGTCATCCCAGGCGTCATCGTCGAGACGCGATGGTAGCGGCGGCGCGGACAGTAAGCTGCTCATCGCGCGCCCCGCAAGATGGACCGCGCAAGTTCTGGCTTGATGCTGGACATCGAGTGCTCCCCAATGCTGACCAACCGGCTAAATTCTTGTTTTTTTCCAACCATCCGAAGCGCGTGCAGCGGCCATTATGCATGATCGGCCGGATTGGCTTGGGCGACATTTGAAAGAAAAACTCCAGCACTGGCGCGGCTCACCGGGCATTTTTGCCTGCAAAGCCGCGCCAGTAGCGGAGTTTCGCTTTGCTGCCGCGGGCCGGAACCGCGGGTCTGGTAAACGCATTGTGCCGGACGCCAACCATCAATCCTGGCCATGGCAAACCCCGTGCTCGTCTTCGATCAGGCCGCGAAAGGCAACCGCCGCGTCGACTTTCGCCGGCGTGGCGGCGATCGCCGTACAATGAAGCGGTGCAAGGTGCCTGGTCGCGAACACTGCTCGCGACCGGGTTAAACGGGAAGCGTGTGACATTCACGCACTGCCCCCGCAACGGTGAAGGGTTCGCTCACGATGGTGGTACCACTGGCTGCCGGTAGATGGCTGCCGGGAAGGTCATCGCGGGTGCACGCAGGCATGCCTGCGCGCTAACCCCCAGTCCGGATACCGGCCTGCATGCCGTCTCGATGAAAGACAATCTTCATCAAGGCGTGCCGGTGTGCCGGCCTGCTTCAATGCGACGCCGGCATGAACAACCACGCGGCTTGCGGGGACGCTCGCCGCTTTCCGGGTCCATTCCAATGACAACTGCCACAGCCCACGCATCACCAGCCGTATCCTTGCCCCTGCTTCTCCCGCTTGCCCTGATCGTTCCCACCGCGCTGCACGCGCAGATTGCCGAGCCGCCCAACCGGCTCGACAACGTGGTGGTCACCGCCACCCGCACCGCGCAGTCACTGGACCAGACCCTGGCCCAGGCGCTGATCATCAGCCGCGATGAAATCGACGCCGCCGGCGTGGCCACCCTGACCGAGCTGCTGCAGCGCAAGGCCGGACTGGAAATCCGCGCCACCGGCGGACCCGGCCAGCCGTCCAGCGTATTCATCCGTGGCGCCAACAGCAGCCACACGCTGGTGCTGGTCGATGGTCTGCGCATCGCCTCATCGAGTTCGGGCGCGACCGCGTTCGAAAACCTGCCGCTGGACCTGATCGAGCGGATCGAGATCGTCAAGGGGCCGATGTCCGGACTGTACGGCTCGGATGCCATCGGCGGCGTGGTGCAGATCTTCACCCGCTCCTCGGCCAAGCCGCGCCTGACGGCGTCCGCCGGCTTCGGCAGCGAATCCACCAGCGGCTTCAACACCGGCTTTTCGGTCACCGAGCGCAATACCTCGCTGACGCTCGATGCCGGTACCCAGCGCACCCGGCCGCGCTCGGCCACCAACCCGGCGGCCGGCTCGTTCACCTTCAACCCGGATGACGATCCCTACCGCAACACCCACGGCTTGATCAAGCTGACCCACACCCTGTGGCAGGGTGAGGTGGTCGGCTTCACCGCGTGGCAGTCGCGCGGTGAAACTGACTTCGACGGCGGTCCCGGTGCGCCGGCGTCGAACCGGCAGACGCTGTCCGGCTATCAGCTCACCTCGGAGAACCGCTTTGCCGCCGACTGGAAATCGCGCATCATCCTCGGCCGCACCACCGATGACAGCCGCATCACCTCGAGCTTTCCCGGCAGCTTCAAGACCGAACAGAACCAGGTGAGCTGGTTCAACGAATTCAAGACCTGGGCCGGCAGCATGAACGCCGGGGTCGAGTGGCGGCAGGAAAAACTCGCCGCCGATATCCAGTACGACAGCCGCACGCGCGAGACCACGTCGCTGTTCGCCGGCTATCTCGAGCGCCTCGGTAGCGGTCAGCTCGAGTTCACCGTGCGGCGTGACGAAGAAGACCAGTTCGGCCGCCGCAATACCGGTTCGGTGTCGTATGGCTACACGCTTTCGCCGCAGCTGACGGCGTACGCGCGCGCCGGTCATGCGTTCCGCGCACCCAGCTTCAACGATCTGTACTACCCGGGCTTCAGCAATCCCAACCTGAAGCCCGAGCAGAGCGACCAGGCCGAGGCCGGACTGAAGTGGCGCAGCAAGGATGTGCGCATCGACATCGCGCATTTTGAAAACCGCATCGACGATTTGATCGTGTTCGACACCGCCACCTTCCTGCCGCAGAACCTGCAGCGCGCCCGCATCAAGGGTTGGGAGCTCACGGCCGACACCAGCTTTGTCGGCATGACGGTCAAGGCGGCGCTGACGGTGCAGCGGCCCGAAGACCGCGACACCGGCAAGCAACTGCGCTCGCGCGCGCGGCAGTTCGGCTCGCTGGGCGCGTCGCGTGCGTTCGGTGCCTGGCAGGTCGGCGCCGACGTGGTCGCCAGTGGCTATCGATTCGATTCCGCCAACGAGGCGCCGGCAACTCGCATGGGCGGCTACGCGCTGCTCCATGCCACCGTGCGCTATCGCATCGACAAGAACTGGAGCGTGGAGCTGGTCGGCCAGAATCTGGCCGACAAGAAGTACGAACTCGCACAGGGCTACAACACGCCGAAGCGATCGCTGTTTCTGAATGTGCGGGCGGTGGCGTTCTAGCCCGCGTTCAGCGACATATTGTCAACCGCCGTCGCCCCGGATTCAATCCGGCGGCGAGGCGGGATGTTTGTCGGGCAGGCGCAGCACCCGGCGCGTGCCGGCCCGTCAGAACGTCAGCGTCTTGACCTGCGGCTTGAGCAGATGGGCGGCAATCTCGCCCGGATTGGCCACCGTGATGCCGTCGACCAGATCGGCAGGTTTCCACTCACTGTTCGGCAGGAAGATGGCGCAGACCTGAACCCTGGCGCCGCCTTTCATCAGGTCGCGCAGCATGTCGTTGGGCGTCAGGCCGAGCGGCTTGAGCGGCGGCACCGGCGCCACGCCCTTGATCGCCAGCTTGCCGCCTTCGCTGCACAGCAGCACCCGCACTGCAACCTTTTCGCCGAACACCGCCCGACTGGCCAGCGCGAACGCCATGCCCTGTGTTTGCGGGTTGCCGGAATTGACTGTCACCAGCAATTCAGCCGGTGTCTCGGCGTGCAGTGGCAGGGCGCAGGAAAGTCCGAGCGCAATGGCCAGGGCCAGTTTTTTCATGATGGGTTCTCCAATAGGTTGAAATGAGCCGGCCGGTGCCGCCAGACGGGCGGCGCCGGCCGGGCCAGCGACCGATCAGCGGCGGTTACGATTTCTTTTCGCTGATGGTGTACACGCCGTTGCCGGCAAACTTGATCTCGGCGTCGATGAAATACGCCTGCACCTGGGCGCTGAACAGCTTCACGGTGTCGTAAGCCTCACCGGAGCGCGCGCCGGTGCCGCAGATGAACACCACCGGCTTGTCGGTCGGCAGCGTGGCCAACTTTTTCTCCAGCTCGTTGATCGGGATGTTGACGGCGCCCTTGACGCTGCCGTTGGCGAATTCCTTGGCGTCGCGCACGTCGACCAGCAGGATCGATGCCGGATTGTCTTTCCAGGCCTTCTCGAACGAGGCGACCGTGACCGAGCCTTTTTCCTTGCCGGCCACCAGTGTGGCAGTCGCCGCGGCGGCGGTGCCGGAGGGGGCGGCGGCGGTGCCGGCAGGGGCGGCGCCACCATGCAGTTTTTCCCATTCCGGATAGCCCGGCGGATAGGTCAGCACGTTGGTGTAGCCGAGCTTGCGTGCCTTTTCCGCCGACTTGTCCGACAGCACGCATTCCATGCCGCCGCAGTAGTAAATCAGCGGGGTCGCCTTGTCCGCCGGCAGCTTGTCGACGCTCTTGTCGAACTCGCTGTCGGAAATGTTGATGGCGGTGGGAATCATGCCCTTGTCGGCCACGCGTTTTGGCCGCGCATCCACCAGCAGGTACGGCGCCTTTTCATCGATCAATTTTTTGACATAAGCAGCGGAAACCGACACCTGCGCGCCTTTTGCTTTCCAGTCGGGCATGCCGGCGGCGTACACCTTGATGTTGGTGTAGCCAAGCTTCTCGGCGCTGGCAGCCGAGTTGTGACTCAGCATGCATTCCAGTCCGCCGCAGTAGAACAACAGCAGCGTCGATTTGTCGGCCGGCAGCTTGCCGGCCAGCTTGTCGAACTGGCTGTCGGGGATGTTGACGGCGCCCGGAATGTGGCCCGGATCGTACTGGCGCGCGGCGGGCCGCGAGTCGATGATCATCACGCCCTTTTTCGGCGGAATGTCGACGTTCTGGCGCATGAAGTCAAAATCGACCAGGGTCTTGTAATAACCGTCCTTGACCTGGATTGCCGCCGGCGTGGCCGCCTCGGCAACGGTCGAATAGATGATCGGTGAGGTGGCGAAACACGCCACGATGGCGACAGCCAGTGTCAGCCGTTTGGTTCTCATGATGTTCTCCTGATGTGGTTCCAGTGGGTGGTTGATGGCGTTCAGCTGCAGCTGGCCGGTGCGTCGCCGTCCTTGGCGCCCTTGGTGAGGAACGCGGCCAGGTCGTCGAACAATTCCTGGTCCGGCACGTCGGCAAATTTTTCGGCTGCCTTGTTGGCGGATTTGATCTTGGCGCGGTAGGTCTTGCTGACGTACTGCTTGACCGTCTCCTTGCCTTTGGCGTGCTTGTCGGCCTTCATGTACGCGGCCCATTCGGCCTTGGTCTTGGTGCTGGGATTGACCGAGCCGATCGGTGAGGCGACGTGGCAGGCGGTGCAGACGCTGCGGTAGTAGATGCGGCCGCGCTTCCAGTCGGCATCGTAGGCCTCGGCCGAGAGCGACATGCCGAGCAGTGCGAGTACGGCGGTGGCGGCGAGGGTTTGGCTGAGTTTCATGGCGTGACTCCTGTGTGATTGAAAGCGCGACCTATTCGATTTCTTCCCATCCGGTGATCATGGCCTTGAGCTGCGAGGAGACCTTGTGACCGGTGGTCGCGAGATAGAGATGCGAAATGAGGAAAGCCAGCATCAGGAACGCGCCGGCGGTATGGCCGACGGCAATCCATTCCAGCTGCAGTCCGGTCAGCCCCCAGGCCGCCCAGTCGGCGTAGAACAGATACAGCCAGCCGGTGACCCAGATCAGCGGGCTCAGCAGCGTGAGGATGGCCAGGTAGGTCAGCCGCTGCAGCGGATTGTGCTTGTTGCGGCGGCTGGGCTTGAACGGATGCGGCTCGTGGCGGAAGATGCCCGAGGAATAGAACTTCGCCATCACCAGCACCTTTTCCCGGGTCGGGATGTAATGGCGCCACTCGCCGGTGGTGAAATGCCAGAACACGGCGAACACCCACAGCCCGACCAGCGACCAGGCGGCGAGGGTGTGATAGCCGACCGCCTGCTCGAAGCCGAACAGCTTGTAGGTGCCGTGGATCTCGAAGCCGGTCAGCAGCAGGAAGATGATCAGGCCGGCCTGCGACCAGTGCCAGAAGCGCTCGAAGGCCTTGAAGATATAGACGCGTTGTGTCATGACGATTCTCCCGTTTGGCCGCGCCGGCGGTTGACGACGCGCAGCAGGCCGTGGCCGGTGACGCCGAGCAGGGTCAGCAGGGCCAGCGCCCAGCCGCCGGTGTCGACCATGCGGTTGGCATCGCGGCCGGGCAGGTAGACGCCCTGGATGCCGGCCAGCCGGCCATCCCTGGCGTGGCATTCAACACAGCCCAGCGCTTTCTCTTTCGGCGCCACCATGTGGGTGATCGGCCACGACATTTCGGTGTTGATGAATTCGAACTTGCCGGAGTACGGCGCACCGGAATCCTTCATGCCGACCGGGATTGCCTTGTCCCACGCCAGGTTTTTCCAGAAACCGGTGTCGTCGTTGCCGGCGGTGTGCGGCGTGATCAGGGTCTTGTTGATCGGGTCGTAGGGCTGCGCGCCGCGGAACACCTTCATCGGCCAGATCAACGATTTGCCGTCGTACGGGCTGCCGCCAAGCTTGTTGATCGGCGTGCGTTGCGCGCTCTTCTCGATCTTGTCGGACAGCAGCGTGTACTCGACATGGCCGTTGAACCAGGCATATTCCGGCCGCACGTTCTCCGCCAGGGTGAAGTCGCCCTTGCGCGATTCATAGGTGATGCGGCCCTTCGCATCCTTGCGTGTGATCTGCTTGCCGTCCGCATCAAGCTGCCCGGCGGTGGACCAGTCCCAGGTCATCTTGGTGGCGATGCCGCCACGCGCGAATGCCGGGATATGACAGGTCTGGCAGGCGACCTTGGCGGTGTGCTGGTTGAGCCGCGGTTCTTTCTTGTGCGGGGCGTTGTTGTGGCACGCCACGCAGGTGGCCGGATTGCCGTTGCCGGCCTTGCCCGGCATGTGCGCGCCCTTGGTGTCCTTGGCGGTCGGCGTGTAGCGGCTGCCGGCGACATCGTGGCTGGAGGTCTTGTGGCAGGTGGCACAGGTGAAATCGAGCCCGGTCGCGTCCATGTGGACATCAAGCTCCTTGTCCGGCGCCGACATGGAACTGTCGAGGTCGCCGTGCTTCACGCCGTCACCGCCGCCACCGAAAAAGTGGCAGGCGCCGCAGGTGTCGCGGCTGGACTTGCCGACCTTCTGCGCGATCTTGGTCAGGTCGATCGCCTTCAGGATCTTGCCCGAGCCGGGCGGGAATTCCGTGTCCTTGGTGACGACGTTGCCGGCGAGCCCCGGCGGCTTCTTGTAGTTGCCGGTGGTGTCGTGGCAGACCACGCAATCGACGTTTTCCTGCGAGGTGAAGTCGAAATTGTTGTCTTTCCAGCCATAACCGACGTGGCAGCTGGTGCACGAGGCCTGGTTGGACGCAATCGAGATGCAGAAATTGTTGACGACGGTTTTCTTGCCCAGCGTCTGCTTGGTGTCCGGATTGAGGAACTGCCATTTCCAGTGCTTGGTGCGGTGGATCTGGCCGGCGGCCTCGGTGTGACAGGCCAGGCAGGCCCGGGTGACTTCCGGGCCGGTCTTGAATTCCTTCTGCAGTTCCTTGAACTTGGTGTGGTCGGCGGTGGTGGTCAGTTTGAGCGGCTTGGCCTCCGGGGCGGCCTCACCAGCCAACGCCATCCCGGTCGAGGCCAGACCGATGGCGCAACACAGCCCGAGTACGATTCGGGCAATCAGGGTTTTCACAAATCCTCCCGCGATTTCGCTGGATAGAACGACTAGATAACTTACAAGTCATTATATTT
>CAYQKN010000139.1:0-9636 GCA_964417885.1 uncultured Burkholderiales bacterium
CGGCGTGCGCAGCGACGAACCCGGTGCGGATCTCGCCGTGCTGCTCGCCATCGTCTCAAGCTTTAAGAACAAGGCGCTGCCGGCCAAGCACGTGGTGTTCGGCGAAGTCGGCCTGGCCGGCGAAGTGCGGCCGGTGCAGCGCGGGCAGGAACGGCTGCGCGAGGCGGCCAAGCTCGGGTTCACGCATGCGATTGTGCCGAAGGCGAACAAGCCGAAGCAAAAGATTGAGGGGTTGGAGATTTTTGCTGTCGAGAGAGTCGAGCAGGCGGTGGAGTATTGCCGGGGATCATGAGTGTGCTTACGAGAATCGTCGAATTTGATTTGTACGCCATTGGCGTATAAACTGAAAAATGGAATTCATCGAAACCCCGGTGTTTACCCGTCAAGTGCTGACCTTGTTGGATGACGACGAATACCGGGAATTGCAGAATGTTCTTTTGGACAATCCAGAGGCAGGGAATGTCATCAAGGGTGGCGGCGGCATTCGCAAGCTCCGCTTCGGCATTGAAGGCCGCGGAAAGAGTGGTGGTGTGCGGACGATTTACTTCTGGAAAAAAGCCGCGGACCAGATTTTCATGCTGTTGATTTACCCGAAGTCAAAGAAAGACACGCTGACCGATGCCGAGACGGAAATCCTGCGCGGTTATGTGAAGGAACTATGAAATGGACAAACAGCTATTTGACGAGTTGGTACAAAGCCTGAATCAAGCCAAGGCAATCTCAAAGGGGAAGGCCAAGGCATCTCGGCGATTCACGGTTGAATCAACCGACGTAAAGGCGATTCGCGAAGGCGTCGGCCTCACACAGGATGAATTCGCCAAGCTCATGCGGGTCAGCATCAAGACGCTGCAGAACTGGGAACAGCGTCGCAGGCAACCGACAGGGCCGGCGGCAGCGTTGTTGAAGATCGTGTCCACTTCGCCAAAGCTGGCGCTGCAATCGCTGCACGGTTGAAGCCGGCACTCATTAGTCTTTTCAAAAGCGATGTTGCAAGACCTGACCACGGTGCGCTGCAGTAGCTATGGCCTGTGCTGTCCCTGATATTTCTTCCTTGCGAGGACGCAAATGGATATGACGGAATTTACGAGACGCCTTGATGGGTTATGGGCAATCCACAGCAGTGAGCGCTCTGCGGTAATGCAAAAGAAGGTAGCAGGCATAGTAGCGGAGCATGCGGCGCGAGGAATGCTTCAAAGTGGCGGAACGCTCTTGAGCATTAAGCAAGCTTTCGAAGAAGAAATCTCCATGGGCGCACTGAGCGCCTTCCAACTATTGCAATCAACGCATCGCGCAATGGGTTCTGACGTCAATGGGGATATCCGGACTGCGTGCCATGGTTGGCTTTCCCACACAATCTTGGAGTTCGCGCACTCCTGCGCAACAATTTCGGAGGATCATATTCGGCGGTATTCGGGCGGCCTTCAGAATCAGTCGATTATTGCAACGACAAACCTGTCTCATGTTGGTGGGGTGCAGGCGGCCAAATATCGACTACTGCTTGACAACTACATTGATGAGGCAAGAGGTGTCGCGGAGACTGCTAGCCAGACTACATTGCTTCGTTCCGCTGACAAGGTTGATTCACTGACTGAGCTTTTCGACAGAAAGGCCTTCGATGAACAACTCACCAAGGAGATGCGCTCAGCTACCGACTCCGGAGAGTCGCTTGCTCTAGTTTTTGTGGATGTGGACCACTTCAAGAAGGTGAATGATACTCACGGCCATCAAAAAGGCGACGATGTCTTGAAGGCCGTAGGGAAAGTGCTGAATGGTGTTGTGCGAGGTAAGGGAGGTGCATTTCGGTATGGAGGCGAAGAGATGATTCTCCTTCTCCCAAACCATCGTTTGGCCGAGGCGATTGCTGTTGCGGAGCGCTGTCGAATTGAAATTGAAGCGGCGCGCCCTGGTGATATTGCAGTAACTGCTAGCCTTGGCATTGGCGTTTACCCTGATCTCTCTAAAACAAGGGAGGAGCTTGTAGAGATCGCAGACAAGGCAATGTATGACGCGAAGAATCTAGGGCGGAATTTGGTGCGGTTCCATGGGGAGCCAGAACCAAAGGCAAATGACGTAAAGCGGGAACCTGAGAGGAAACAGCCGGAGGTCGGTCGCCTTACAACTGCACAAATGGAAAAGATACGAAGAGACCATTTCCAGCGACGTGGTGCTGTTTGTCCAGAGGATCAGACTCCTTTACGAATTCTCGAGTTTAATGAGATGGGACGTACAACACCTCGCCTGATAATTTCATGTCCCTTGTGCGGGCTAAACGAGGATATCGGGTAAAAATTAGCAATAAAAGGGGCCGTGATTGACATTACTCAAACCCGACCAAAAAAATTGATCACGGCCTCTTTTGTTGTGTTCGCAATATTTCACAGGAGGCAGCGATGGATGTACGAGACATGCAAGGCAATCCGGGAATCTGGGAAGAATTGTCGTGGGTGGATCTGAGTAGCAGAGAGAAAGAGCTTTGGACCATTCTCGGCTGGCGACAAGACAAATGGGATGGAAACAACGCGCCATCCAGTGCCGATAAGGATTGGAATGACCTGAACCCGCAAGAAATGATTGCGGCGATGAACCTTGGATTTTCGGAGGACAGCTGGAACAGTACTGAGGATGAATAGCGCACATTCGTGGTCAGGTTCGACTTGCCAGGATTTGATGGACCGCGCGGCGTCCCATCGCGTGCGCCAACGCCAACATTCGGAACAGCCCCGAATAAATCGACAACGATAAGGGAGCAGGCCCGCATTCTCCAGCGACCGTCGGTGAAAAAATGCGAGCCTGGCCCATGATCCTGATGGGGTCTCCATGAAACAGCGTGACACCGACCCGAAGCCAACGGCTGACGAAACGAACGCGCCTGCGGCGCGCGGTGAAAAAGCGTTCGCCGTTTTCGACTACGCGATCAAAGTCGTCAAGGTGTCCGTGGTTGTGCTCGGGCTCATGATCGTCGCCATCGCGCTCTCCGGCGTGGACATGGCCCGCCTCGATGAGCACGAGATTTTTCAATACCGGATGGTCGCGGCGCCGGCGATCATCATCGGCTATTTGCTGGTTGACTACCTGCTGGCGCGCCGTCGCGCCGACCGCGCGGCCGAAGCTGCGGCGCGCATTGTCGCAGCCGACGCCCGGAACAAGCTTGTATCGAGCGTTGATCCGGACGCGGGCCGGCGCGCAGCCCAGGCCGCCGCCGCCGCGAATGAAGCAAGCCAGGCGCGACCCAAACGAGGGTACGCTGCTGAGCTCATGGCGCTCGCCTTCGTTGCTGCGGGTGCGGCGGCGTTCTGGCACGACCACACGTCCAATGCGATTCCCAATGCCGTGGCCGTCCCGGCCAAATTTGTCAGCGCCAAGTGCGTCGACCGCAGCGGCAGGACGGTTGTGGTGGGGCCGCACATGTCGATTGGTTACGAATTTGTCAGCCGGTCGACCAGCGTGCGTGATTCCGGGGTGACGTGTTTGGTGGACAACTGCGGAGCGGAGACGAAGCCACCGCAGTACACGGACACGGAATACAAACGGGTGTTCTACCCGTCCTTGTCGCAGTGTCAGGCCGCGCTGCCCGCCGTACTCGCTGCCAAAGCACCCACCACCGTGTGGACCGGCGACAAAGACCCGAACGCGTCGGTGCGGGCGCGGTTTACGCCCGAACGCGATCAGCCGCCGTATTTCCTGCTCTGGTTTCCGTCAGCGGTTGCCGCTGTGGTGTTGCTGATTTCTGCTGTCGCGCGCCGGCGCAGCGCAAGGTGATGGTGCCGATTGCGTAGCAACGGCTGTTTGAACAATCGGCAACAATGGCAATATTCCGGGACAGACCACCAAACGTTAGGAGATGCCAAATGCCCGCCAAAAACACCATCTGCCTCTGGTACGACCACGACGCCCTGGACGCCGCCAACTTCTACGCCGCCACATTCCCCGATAGCGCGGTCACCGCCGTGCATGCCGCGCCGGGCGACTATCCCGACGGCAAGGAGGGCCGGGTGCTGACGGTCGAGTTCACCGTCGCCGGCATTGCCTGCATGGGGATCAACGGCGGGCCGCACTTCAAGCACAGCGAGGCGTTTTCGTTCCAGATCTCCACCGAAGACCAGGCCGAAACCGATCGCCTGTGGAATGCCATCGTCAGCAACGGCGGCCAGGAAAGCGCCTGCGGCTGGTGCAAGGACAAGTGGGGATTGTCATGGCAAATCACGCCGCGCGCGCTGATGGAAGCCATCACCGACCCGGATCGCGCCGCGGCCAAGCGCGCGTTCGAGGCGATGATGACCATGGGCAAGCTCGACATCGCGGCGATTGAGGCGGCGCGGCGGGGTTGAACACGGCTGGGCAGCAAATCCCCCGCGCCCGCCGGGCCAGGTTCGAATCACCAGCACTGGTGCGCCTTCCAGGCCGAAAATGCCCTGAAAGCCGCACCAATGCTGGAGTTTTGCCCAGAAGTGCAGGCAGCAATGCTTTATGCTTGAACTCCGCGAGCGCACCGCGCAAACCATTCACCTTCGCGCCAAGGAACAACAACCATGCAATGGCCCACGATCGAGCAGTTCTCCGCGATGTGCACCCTGCCGCCGGGATATCGCTTTGAAGCGTTGAAGCGTGCGGATGTTCCGGCACTGATTGAGGCCATTCAGCGCTGGCATCCTGACATTTCCGTGGGTGGCGGCAGCTGCTACCTGCGCGAGGACTTCTACGATCGCTATGTGTCCTTCGATGGCGGGATGGAAAGGCCGGTCATGGTCTGCCTGTTCCGCCACGGCGATGACCTGGCCGGAATGTGGTCATGGGAACAGGAGCCGGATGCGCTCACGCTCTATGCGCGCCTGATTGTCATCGATCCCGCGCATCGCAGCGCGAAGCTCGCCTCCAAGGTGATGCCGCTGGCAGAGCTGGCGGGCCGGGCGATGGGCGCGGAATTTTTCTTTGGCCTCGCGACACTGAAGATTCCCCACATGCAGCACGCACTGGAGACCGCCGGCTGGCAGCTGATCGGCTTCACCTCCGGATACGACCGCGAACAGGTCGCGCCGGGCGTGGTCAAGCGCGTATTTGAGGGTGTTTACACCAAGGTGCTGGTGCCGGAGGACGAGTTGCTGCGGCCCGATCCGCGCAACCTCACGCCGAAGGCGCGCGCCTTGTTCGACGCGCTGTTTTCCGGCGCCGGCAAGAACGGTGCCGAAACCGTTGCCGGGGCCGCGCGATGAAATGGCCGACCACGGCGACGCTTCGCGAACTGATTCCGCTGCCGGCGGGATATGACTTTCTGGAGTTCGAGCCTGCACACATTGCGCCGCTGATCGCGGGCTTGAAGGCCTGGCACCCGGAAATTGCCGTGGGCGTTTCCAGTTGCTATTTGCGCGAGGATTTTTACCGCAATCGCGTCGTGCTTCGCGGCGGTGCGGATGCGGAAATCCTGGTGGTGCCGATCGCCTTCAACGGCGAAATGATCGGCATGTGGTCGTTCGAACGCGAAGTGGACTCGCTGGCCATCTATGGGCGCTTGATCGTGCTGGAGCCGGGACATCGCGGCGCCGGGCTGTCGGTTCTCGCCATGCAAGGCACCGAGAACATCGGACGCGCCATGGGCGCGGCGTTCATGTACGCGCTGGCGACCTTGCAGCACCCGTACGCGCAGCGCGCGCTGGAACGCGCGGGCTATCGCCTGCTGGGTTTTTTCCCCGGCTACGACCGCGTGGAAGTCTCGCCCGGTGTGGTCAAGCGCGTCTATCAGGCGGTGTACGCGAAGTTGCTGGTGGCCGAGGACGAGGTGCATTGGCCGGACATGAAGAACATGACGCCGCGTGCCCATGCTTTGTTTGAACTGCTGTTTGCCGATCGACCGGGAGCGGTGGCGGCGTAGTTATCGATGTTGCCCTGAATTGCGACACCGTTTGCCCTCTCCCGGACTGACGGCCACCCGCTCTCTCACGGGGACTTCCTTCGGTCGCCGCACGCGGGAGAGGGGCTGGGGGAGAGGGCGTGCATGTAACTGCGTACTTGTCATGCATTTTGGAACGCTCAATAACTTCGAAACGCGAGCATCCGCGCGCCTCCCTGGATTCAGTGGTGCAGGGGCTCAATATGCTTCGCAGGCACTGTTCGATGCCAAATCAAGCGCGGAACAATCCGCGGCAAACGATGTCTGGATAGGACTCGCAAAGGCGGGCTCGACTTTCGACATGCCCTTCATGCAAAGTATCCGTGATGAATGATCAGGACACTGCATCTCTCTCAATAATCAAACGCGCAGCGCGGCGACGTCAGCAACGTGACGGCGCCTGGGATGCGGCAGAACGCGACGATGCGAGGTGGCCGAGCCGCCTCAAACGCGCGCTGTACTTCTGCTTGATCGCTGGGTTCGTTGCGCCACTGCTTCTGCTTGCTTATCTTGCCCCGAGGATGTATCCGACGGATCTGGACGGGCTGGCTCTCCTGTTTGGCGCTTCAATGGTGCTGGTTGCTTTCTTCTTTGCTTCTTACCATGTGCAGGAATGGGTCGAAGCTCGTGAGGAGCGTTATTGGTTTTGGCGCACGTCCAGTGTGTTGTTGTTTCTCGCGATTGCCGGCGCCATGCTCTACGCGATGTTTGTGACTGCGGATTACTGGCGGCCGCACTTTAGCTAGCCCGAAGGATCGGTTGCCGCCATATCAAAGGGCGACATCGGTGAAAGACCACCGACAGGCTCCAGAACTCCAGTCGACGCTTATCCGCGCCATTGATTGAGTTTGCCATTCGATGCATCGCCAGGACCTAGGCCGCGAACGCGCACCCGGACTTTTCCTTCTTGGCACGATACATGGCCGCATCCGCGCTCTTGATCAACGCCTCCGCCGTCTTGCCATTCCGCGGATATAGCGCGATGCCGATGCTGGCCCTGACACACAGTCTGACCGGGACATCTCCGACATCGATATCGCAAGGCTGGACGACGGTCGCAATGATTTTTTCCGCGATCAACCTGACTTCGTCCGGATCGCCGGCCTCCATCAGGAGATAAAGAAATTCGTCGCCGCCGTAGCGGCTGATGGTGTCGTCAATGCGGGTGCTTGCCGTCAGGCGTTTCGCGATGGCCATCAGCACCCGGTCGCCGGCGTCATGTCCGTGCGTGTCGTTGATGGCCTTGAAGCTGTCCAGGTCGATGAACATCACCGCGAGGCTCCAGCCGTGCCGCTGTGCATGGGCCAGTCCGCGCTCCAGCCGGTCGTGAAACAGCATGCGGTTCGGCAGTCCGGTCAGCGGATCATGGAAGGCCGCATGCCGCGCGGCCTCTTCCTGCTCGCTGATGGCGGCGAGCTGGTGCTCCAGCAGAACACGGTCGCGTACTTCGCCCTTCAGCGCGCGGTTGACGTCGCCCAGCGTTTCGGTCACCACGTGGACTTTGCCTTCAACCACCGCGCTCTTTTCCAGGGCACTTTCCACCTGGGGCGGCGGATTTTTTTCCGCCAGCTGTTCCTTGAGCACGGTGTTGACCGATGACAGTTCGCCGACCGCGTCCTGCAGCAGGTCTTTGGCGTGTTCATTCTTTGACAACAACGTTGACAGCGATTTGGCGCGCTCTGGTTCCGCCAATGCTGCCGAGGTTGATGCTTTTTGCCGTTTCTTTGCGCCAGACACGGAAACTCCTTGGGGTGGAGTGTGTGAAGGATGTCGAGTTCACCGTCCTGGGGTGACTCGCCACGATGGCCGCGACCATGAGGGTCGCCCACCATGCGCAGACATCGTTGGCAACAGTCTCCGCCGGATCCTGGTCGCGGTATGTGCGTCATCCAACAGAGCGGCGCCGGTCCTCGTTGGGGCCACTTCCGTCGGCCCGGAGATGACCGGTTTCGGTCCATATCACCCGACGAGGCCGGGTACCGCCGCTTGGCAAAAAGAGCCACCGGCATGGCCAAAAGCGGAGACCGGCATGATTGGTCTTGGAGGCTTTCAAATTGATTCACGTCGCCGCAGGGAAACGACCGCAAAGCTGTTACGCTGCCTATCGAACTGCGCCCACCGCGCGGATGGAGATTCACCATGAGATTCAATGCACCAACACAAGTCACCGTCATCATTGCACTGGTGCTTGCCGCCGTGGCCGTCCTGTCGCGGTTTGTCGTCATCCAGAACGTCTCGGTCAACGCCTTCTGGATTCTGCTGATCGGCTTTGTCGTGCTGATGATCGGCTGCGTGTACCGGAGGCGCTGAGACGCGTTGTCAAAGCGATCAGATTTTCTGGAGGTTGCGAAGGCAGTTCCAGCTGAACCGTTCTGATTCACGTTGAACGAACTCTGCGATAGAGTCGGAGCGACGGGGGTGAAATTCCGTCATGTTGATGAAACGCGTTTCAGGCGTATTGCTCGGCGCTTGAGCGTCCACATGAGCGACCTGATGAAACTACGCGGTACATGCATCCTTCTGGCGTTGTGTCTGCTCGCGGGCAATGAGCAAGCCCATGCCCGCGGAGCTGGCGAACTGAGCGGGCGGCTGATCGTCGGCTACCAGGGCTGGTTCGGCTGCCCGCAAGATGCGCCGGGAAATGTGCGCTGGGAACACTGGTTCCACAAAAACACGCCGGGAGTCGACAGTCTCGCTGTCGATCTTCTGCCGGCGGTCGGGCAGTTCCGGCCGGAAGATCTTTGTCCAACCGCACTGCGCAGCGCCGATGGCTCGCCCATCCGGGTTTTCTCGTCGCAGAATGCCCGCGTCGTCGCGACCCATTTCCAATGGATGCGCGATCACGGCATCGATGGCGCTGCCGTGCAACGGTTCGTCGGTCCCCTGTCATCGCCCGAACTGAAGCAACGCAGCGACCGGGTGCTGCAGAACGTGCATGCTGCGGCGAAAGCGACTGCGCGCGTGTTCTATGTCAGCTACGACGTTTCCGGCGCGAGCGCTGATACCGTCGTGGCCGACATTCGACGCGATTGGCAGTATCTGGTGAGTGAATTGAAACTCACCGCCAGCACGGACTACCTTCACGCCAATGGCAAACCGGTGTTGCAATTGTGGGGTTTCGGCTTCACCGACCGGCCGGGCGAACCGCTTGCGGTGGCCAGGCTGATCAGCGATTTGAAGGCAAGCGCGACTGTCATCGGCGGCGTACCCACCAACTGGCGGACGCTGGATGGTGATTCGCAATCCGACCGCCGCTGGTCGGAGGCCTATCGACGCTACGATGTGTTGAGCCCCTGGTCAGTGGGGCGGTTCCAGGATGATGCGGGGGTTGAGCGGTTCGTCCGTGAGCGCGTGGTGCCGGACTTGGTCGAGACCAAACGTTTGGGTATCGGATACATGCCGGTCGTTTTTCCCGGCTTCTCCTGGTACAACTTGCAGCGTGGCCGTGGGCAACCGGCGTTGGCGATCCGCAATCAAATCCCGCGCCGTTGCGGCAATTTCCTCTGGCGCCAGGTAACAGCACTGCTCGCGGCGCGCGTCGAGATGCTATACGCAGCCATGTTCGATGAAGTCGACGAAGGTACCGCGCTGTTTCCGATCGTGGCACGCGAGGACCTGCTGCCGAAAGGCGGAAAAATGTCGTTCCTCAATCAGGACGGCTGCGCGCTTCCCGATGACTGGTATCTGCAAATTACCGGAAAGGCAGCGCATTACCTGCGCAAAGGCGAAGTGCCGCCGGCAAGACTTGACGC
>CAYQKN010000140.1:0-9544 GCA_964417885.1 uncultured Burkholderiales bacterium
ATCCAGTGTTCGCTGCGGTGGTGGTGCATCTGCAGTGATAGTGACGCGCCCGGCTTGACTTCAATCCGCTTGATCTTGAAGCCGGTGCCTTCCTCCAGCACCGTGTAGGTGCCCCAGGGGCGGTGCACCGTGCGGTGCAGCTTGTAGCTTTCGTGCCCGTTGGCCTTGAGGCCGGCATAGATGTGCTTCACGTCCTGCGCGCGGCTGCGGTCGGCCACCAGCAGGGCATCCGGGGTGTCGATGATCAGCAGGTTTTCCACGCCGACTACGCCCACCATGCGGCCGTTACTCTGGATATAGCAGTTTGACGAATCATGCAGCAGCGCCTCGCCCTGTACCCGGTTGCCGCTGGCATCCGGCGCCGCTAGGTCGCCGACGGCGCTCCAGGAACCGATGTCACTCCAGCCGATGTTGCAGGGCACCACCGCCACATTGGCTGATTTCTCCATTACCGCATAGTCGATCGAGATGTCTGGCGCCTTGATGAACGAGTCGGCATCCAGCTCCACCTGCGAAAACGCCGCGCCTTCCGCCACGCGGGATTGATCCAGGCACCACAGCGTTGCCGACAGCACCTCGGGACTGTGCGCTTCCAACTCGCGCAGCAGGCTGCCGGCGCTGAAGCAGAACATGCCGGAATTCCAGAAGTAGTCGCCCGAATCGACATAGGCAATCGCTTTGTCTAGCGACGGCTTTTCGACAAACCGGACCACCCGGTTGCCATCGGCCTGGATGTAGCCGTAGCCGATCTCCGGCGCATGGGGTTCGATGCCGAAGGTCACCAGCTTGCCGTCCTGCGCCAGCACCATCGCCTTGCTGACTGCCTGCGCAAACGCGCTTTCGTCCGCAATCAGGTGGTCCGCCGGCAGCACCAGCATGATGGCGTCGTCGCCATGGATGCGGCTGATCTGGATCGCTGCCGCAGCGATCGCCGGCGCCGTGTTGCGGCCAAACGGCTCCAGGATGTATGAGGTCGGCAGGCCGGCGGCATTGACTTCGCGGTAATCGTCCTCGGTCTTGAAGAACAGTTCGCGGTTGGTCACGGTGAAGATTTCAGCGGCATCGGCCTGGGTTGCCCCGCGCAGGAACGCCTTCTGCAGCAGGCTTTGGCCATCAGCCAGCCGCATGAACGGCTTGGGATGGCTCTCTCGCGAGACCGGCCATAATCGCGAACCGGCGCCGCCGCAGAGGATGGTGGGGATCAATTTCATCAGGAATTCAGCTTTCTGGTTGGTCGGGATCTTGCCGCGTAACAGCGTTTGACCCTGCGCCGGACATGACGTTGCGTGAATCCGGCAGGAACAGGTGAAATTTTACTATGTGCGCCTGTGCACCGACGCGAATGGCGTGTTTCCGGGTTTAACCGGGTTGCGGCCAAAATAGATGCGGCGCCGGCGGGGCGATTTGGTATAATTCCGTTCCGTTTTAAGTCCTGCGCTCTGTCTGGCGCGCGACAGCAGTCAATGGTGGCTGTAGCTCAGCGGTAGAGTCCTGGATTGTGATTCCAGTTGTCGTGGGTTCGAACCCCATCAGCCACCCCAAACAACAACTAACCCGCCTCGCGCGGGTTTTTTGTTGTTCTGACGGGTTGCGGCGTTCGTTTCTTGCATGAATCATGCGCTCCGTTGCTGCGGCAACCGGTGCTTAGCCAGCCCGGGCCTTGCCGTCATCTCACTCCAGCACGGCCCGGCAAATCCTTTCTGTCGCCTGCGCCACGGTATCTGCTGCCCCGATCACCACATCCGCCGCTTCCGGCGCCTCATACGCACTATCGATACCGGTGAAATTCGGCAGGTCGCCGCGCCGCGCCTTGGCGTACAGTCCTTTCACGTCGCGACCCTCGGCGACCTCCAGCGGCACGTCCATGAACACCTCCAGAAACTGTCCCGGCTCGAACAATTCACGCGCCATCCGGCGTTCGCTGCGGAAAGGCGAGATGAAGGCGGTGATCACCACCAGGCCGGCATCGACCATCAGCTTCGCAAGCTCAGCGACGCGGCGGATGTTTTCGACCCGGTCGGCATCGGTGAAGCCCAGGTCCTTATTGAGGCCGTGGCGGACATTGTCACCGTCCAGTACATAGGTGCGTATGCCCTGGCCGTGCAGGCGCTGCGCCAGCGCGTCGGCCACCGTCGATTTGCCCGAGCCGGACAGGCCGGTCAGCCAGATCACGCGGCCGCGATGGCCGTTCAGTTGCTCGCGCTGCGCGCGCCCGATCGCGTGGCTGTGGCGATGGATGTTCTGGCTGCGTCGCAGGTTGTGGCGGATGAAGCCGGCGGCGACGGTGTTGTTGGAAAACTTGTCGATCAGGATAAAGCTGCCGAACGACGGCGATTCCGCGTACGGGCCGAAGGCGAATGATTTGGTGGTGGCGAGGTTGCAGACGCTGATGTCGTTCAGCTGCAGCTTTCGCTGCGCTTCGTGCGCCAGCGTATTGACGTCGATGCGGTGCTTGATCTGGGTGATCGATGCCGACCCTTCGTGGCAAATCGATTTCATTTCGTAGGTGCGGCCGATCAGGCCGGCCTCTTCTCCCATCCAGACGATTGTCGCCTCGAACTGGTCAGTGGTCTGCAGCGGCTGCGCCGGCGCGCACAGCACGTCGCCGCGCGACAGGTCGATCTCGCGGTCGAGCACCAGCGTGACCGATTGGCCGGCAACCGCCTCCGGCAGGTCGCCATCAAAAGTCGCGATGCGCGCCACCCTGGCGAGCTGGCCGGTATGGACCGCGCGCACGTCGTCGCCGGCACGCAGTACGCCGCTGGCAATGGTGCCGGCATAGCCGCGAAAATCCTGGTTGGGGCGGTTGACCCATTGCACCGGGAATGCAAATGCCGCCGCATCCGCGCCCCGAGGGCTGACCGTTTCGAGGAAGCCGATCAGCGTCGGGCCGGCGTACCACGCGGTGCTGGCCGAGCGGTGGATGATGTTATCGCCGCGCAACGCCGACAGCGGTATCGGCGTCACGGTTTCGAATCCGAGGCCGGCCGCGAATTGGCGGAACTGGCCGGCGATGTCGTCGAATACCGCCTTGCTGAAACCGCACAGGTCCATCTTGTTCACCGCCAGCACCACATGGCGGATGCCGACCAGCGAAACCAGGAACGCGTGACGCCGGGTCTGGGTCATCACGCCGTGCCGCGCGTCCACCAGGATGATGGCCACATCCGCGGTCGACGCACCGGTTACCATGTTGCGCGTGAACTGCTCGTGTCCCGGTGTGTCGGCGACGATGAATTTGCGCCGGTCAGTGGAGAAAAACCGGTAGGCGACGTCAATGGTGATGCCCTGTTCGCGTTCGGCCGTCAGGCCGTCCACCAGCCGCGCAAGGTCGATCTCGTCGCCTTGCGTGCCGTGCTTTGTCGAGTCGCTTTTGAGGGCGGCAACCTGGTCATCGAAGATCTGCTTCGATTCCCACAGCAATCGGCCGATCAGCGTGCTTTTGCCGTCGTCCACACTGCCGCAGGTGATGAATCGCAGCAGGTCGAGGTCTTCCTGCGACCGCAGGTAGTCTTCGATGGCGGCGACGGCGGCCTCGCCGGTCGGCAGTGCGGTGGCTGTGACCGGATCGTGTTTTCGCGCGCGCCGGGCCATCAGAAATAACCTTCCTGCTTCTTGCGTTCCATCGAGCCCGACGAATCGGTATCGATGGCGCGGCCCTGGCGCTCGGAGGTGCGGGCGTTGAGCAATTCGAGCAGGATTTCCGGCAGCGTCGCCGCGGTCGATTCGACCGCGCCGGAAAGCGGGTAGCAGCCCAGGGTACGAAAACGCACCATGCGCCGCTCGATGACGTCGTCCGGGCCGATCGGCATGCGGTCGTCATCAACCATCAGGATCAGTCCGTCGCGCACCACCACCGGCCGCTCGCGGGCGAAATACAGCGGCACGATCGGAATGTTCTCGCGATAGATGTACAGCCAAATATCCAGCTCGGTCCAGTTGGAAAGCGGGAACACGCGAATGCTCTCGCCCTTGTTCTTGCGCGCGTTGTACAGGTTCCACAGTTCCGGCCGCTGGCTCTTCGGGTCCCAGCGATGCGAGGCGGTGCGAAACGAGAACACGCGCTCCTTGGCGCGCGATTTCTCTTCATCGCGCCGCGCGCCGCCAAACGCGACGTCGAACTGCCACTGGTCCAGCGCCTGCTTCAATCCCTCGGTCTTGGTGATGTCGGTGTGCAGCGCGGAGCCGTGGTCGAACGGATTGATGTTCTTTTCGATCGCCTCAGGGTTGACGTGCACCAGCAGTTCCATCCCGGACTCGCGCGCCATGTGGTCGCGCAGCAGGTACATTTCGCGGAATTTCCAGCGGGTGTCGACATGCAGCAGCGGGAACGGCGGCGGCGCGGGGTAAAAAGCCTTGCGCGCCAGGTGCAGCATGACCGCGCTGTCCTTGCCGATCGAGTAGAGCATCACCGGCCGGTCGGCCTGCGCGACCACTTCTCGCATGATGAAGATGCTCTCCGCCTCCAGCCGATCCAGATGCGTTCGCCGGGCAGTGTGGCCGGACGGGGCGGCAACGGGCCGGCGCGGCGCCTGGGCGGCCAGATCGAGCACCGGTGCATAGCCGAGCAATCCGCATCGGATGCCGTCGATCGGCGCGATGCGCCGAAGTGCCGCCGTGATATCGCCATGCGGAAAGGCTGCGATCGGCTTGCCCACGTGCTGTTGCAACGCCGTCAGACCAGCGGTCAGCGTGGCAGCGCGCGGCACCCAGTATCGTGCGCCGCGGCCATCGTTGGCATACAGGCACGCATCGCCGCCGGGCAAATCGATCTGCTGGATAAACAGCACCAGCTCGCGCCGCTGGCGGGCCTGGGAAATATCCCAGTCCAGCACCGACCGCGTAGGCGGCCGATTGAATTCATCCCGCAGGTCGCCGGCAGACAAGGCGGGCGGCGCCAGACCCAGGTCATGCAGCCTGCGCTCGGCGGTTCGTTTGCTGTCTGCTTCGCCCAATCGTTGCAGCTGCGCGAACGCCGATGCCGTGTCCCAGACACCGGCTGCGTCGAGTCCACACAGGGTGGCGTCTGGCTGGGTCGCGCGAGCGGAGTTGACCATTGTGGCTGGGGCAGCTGCACACTACAGCTGTCGCAATATGTGGAATGACTAAATTCTAATTGAAATTGCTGCCGAAATTATGCGTAAATTGAGCGTAACGCTGGAAATCAGCGTTTTGCGACAATTCGTTGCCCTGAATATTAGCGCTTCACGTGCCCGACCTCCTCTTCATTAATGATTGAAATCCCCTACGTATTGGCCGGCGCACTGACCGGATTTGTGGTCGGGCTGACCGGTGTTGGCGGTGGCGCGCTGATGACGCCGATCCTGCTGCTGCTGTTCGGCATCGCGCCGGCGACGGCGATCGCGACCGACCTCTGGTTTGCGGCCATCACCAAGGTCGCCGCGGTCGCCGTCCATCATCGTGCCGGGCAGGTCGATTGGCAGGTTGCCCGCCGACTGTGGCTCGGCAGCCTGCCGGTGGCGCTGGCCGTGGTCGCCGTGGTGGCGCTCGGCGCGACCATTCAGCGGGTGGATTGGCTGACCCAGGTGATTGCATGGGTAGTGGCACTGACCGCCGCTGGGCTTCTGTTCGGTCCCTGGCTGGTTCGGCGCCTGCACACCCGCGACCTGCAGCCGTCGCCACGCTTCATGCGGGCACAGGGTCCACTCACCGTTGCCGCCGGTGGTTTCCTCGGGCTGATCGTGGCGCTGACCTCGGTCGGTGCAGGCGCACTTGGCAGCATCCTGCTGCTGGCGCTGTACCCGCAGCGGCTGCCGCCGCATCGACTGGTCGCAACCGACCTGTTGCACGCCATTCCCCTCGCGGTGGTTGCCGGCCTCGGTTATCTGGTGGCGGGCATGGTTGATGGCGCCTTGTTGTCGAATCTGTTGATGGGTTCTATTCCCGCGGCAATTGCAGGCAGTTATGCCGCGCGCTTTTCGCCGCCGGCGTGGCTGCGAACCGCGCTGGCGCTGGTGCTGGCGGCGACGGCGGTCAAGTTGCTGACGGTTTGAAGACTCGCTTGCACAGAGCATGCTCTGTGCCCGCCGAGCGCCAATCCCATGCAGTGAATTGGCCCGGGTTTTCCAGCAGTGCTGCATCAAAAAAATTGGGCCCCGGACTGAATCCGGGGCGACAGGTTAAGAGGGGTGCAGTGAAATACTGCATCGCAAATTGCCTGCAGGAAAAGGACTGTCCGTGGTACGCGGCAAGTCAGCTATTGCCGTCGAGCCGCACATTGACTAAAGAATCTGTCGCCCCGGATTTAGTCCGGGGCCCAAGCGTCGGTGCTGCTGAGGGATCCACAAAACTTGGGTACCGGCCTGCGCCGGTACGACAGAGGTCAATTGACGGCGCCATCTTGTTCCGGGCAAACCTTGCGCCAACCCAGCCCACCAGATCGACTTTGCTAAACTACGTACCTGCCGCTCATCCGGCGCCAATTGCGATCCTGCATGACCACCAACGCCCCTGTTTCTCCTGCCCCGGTCCAGCCGGCGCCCGCGCCGACGTTTTCCGAAATGCCGGTGGTCTGGATCCATCGCTGGAACGACGGGCTGATGTCGTTTCGTATCCAGCGCGATCCCGCCTATACCTTCACACCCGGCCAGTTCGCGCGTATCGGCATCCGCAAGGAAAACGGCGAAAACATCTGGCGCGCCTATTCGATCGTTTCCGCGCCGCATGAAAAGTTTCTCGAATTTTTCATGGTGGTGCTGCCCACCGGTGAGTTTTCCAGCCGCGTCGGCAAGTTCCAGATTGGCGACAAGGTATTGCTGGAGCCGGTGCCGCAAGGTTTCCTGACGGTCGATCGATTCAAGCAGCCCGGCCGCGAGCAGGACCTGTGGCTGGTCTCGACCGGCACCGGGCTGGCACCCTATATTTCCATGCTGCGCGACGCCACCGTATGCTGGCGCTTTGAAAATATCGTGCTGGTGCTGTCGGTGCGGCATGGCAACGATCTCGGTTATATCGAGGAGCTGAACCGCCTCGCCAAGACCTATACGGCTGAGCATCTGGCGCGCTTTCATTTCGTCATCACCGTCACCAGGGAGCAGGTGCCCGATACCCTGCATGGACGCATCACCACGCTGCTGGAATCGGGCGAGCTGGAACGTGCCGCCGGCCTGAAGCTGGACCTCGATCGCTCGCGCTTCATGCTGTGCGGCAATCCGGAAATGGTCGAGGGCATGCGCAGCCTGCTGAAAGCACGCGGCTACCGCATGAATCGCCGGCTCGAGCCCGGCCACATCATCGTCGAGAATTACTGGTAATCCGGTTGTCGCCGCGCGGCGACGCGGGCGTTTTTTTGCCGCCGCGTTTTGCAGCGCGGCGTCGATGCGTGCTAGGGTCACGGTCTTGAACATTTGACGTCCTCCGGGCGAAGGAATTGACCGTGACATCGCAAGAAAATAATCGGCGCGAGATGCGCCTGCTGCTGGCTGCCGCGGTGTCTGCGCTGCTGGCTTCCTGCGCCACGCCGCCGCCGCCCGAGCCGCCCAAACCCGCGCCGGTTGTTGCGCCGGTCGCGCCCGCACCGCCGAAGAAGCCGCTGCCGCCGGTGGCCGCGGTCAAGCCGGTGACGGAAACGTTCTTCGGCCAGGCGGTGACCGATCCCTATCGCTACATGGAAGACGTGCACAGCGCGGAAGTCACGGCCTTCCTGCGCGGCCAGGGTGAGTTTGCGCGCAAGGCGCTGGATGCGATTCCGGCGCGGCAGGCGCTGCTCGACCGCATCGGCGTGCTGTCGGAGGCCGGCGAGACCGTCAGCGGCGTGCAACTGACCGGCGACGGCAATCCGCGCCTGTTCTATTACAAGCTGCTGCCGGGCAAGTCGTCGCGCATGCTGTACGTGCGTGAAGGCTTCGCCGGCGCCGAGCGGCTGCTGTTCGACGCGGCATCGATCGCGCAGCCGGGTCTGCGCTATTCCATCGATACCTTCATCCCGTCTCCGGACGGCCGCCATGTCGCGGTCGGTGTGGCGGCCGGCGGGTCGGAAGAGACCAGCCTGCGCATCATCGAGGTGGCCAATGCGCGCGATACCGGCGTGGTGATCGATCGCATCGGCTTTGCCGACGAAACCACCTGGGCGCCGGATGGCAGGGCGCTGTTCTATAACCGCCTGCCGGCGCCGAAACCGGGTGAGGCGAAAAACCGCTATCTGAACAGCGTCGTCTATCGCCACCTGCTGGGGCGGCCGCTGGCGCAGGACGAGGCCGTTTTTGGTCGCGGACTTGACCCATCGATCAGCTTTGCCGACATCGATATCCCGTCGGTGCGCATGACCGGCGATGGCAAGAGCCTGGTCGGCACCATCCGCCACGGCGACCTGCGCGAGATCAGCCTCTACGTCGCCGCCACCCCGGCCGGCTTTGCCGCCACCGCCTGGCGCAAGGCGATCGATCCGCGCGACGAGGTGACCGACTACGCCGCCACCGACCACGCGCTCTACCTGCTGTCGCACAAGGACGCGCCGCGCTACAAGGTGGTGCGCACCGGCTTGCGCGCGCCTGATTTCGCCAAAGCGACCACCATCGTGCCGCACGGCGATACCGTGATCCGGCAGATCTCGATTGCGCTCGACGCGCTCTATATCCGCGAACTGTCCGGTGGCGTTGATCGGCTGCAGCGGCTCAATTTCAGCCAGTCGGTGTTCAGCGGTGGCAAGCTGGAGTTCGTCCGCCTGCCGTTCGATCTCGCCATTCGCCAGATGATCACCAGCCCGAAGCGTGCCGGCGCGCTGCTGCGGCTGGAAGGCTGGACCGAGGCGCCGCGCTACGTCAACATCGAGGAGCGCAGCGGCAACGTGATCGATACCCGCCTGCATCCGAAATCGAAGGTCGATTTCTCCGACATTGACGAAGTGCGCCTGACGGCCATCGCCAAAGACGGCACCCGGATTCCGCTGTCGCTGATGTACAAGCGCAACACCACGCTCAATGGCAACAACCCGACCCTGCTGCGGGCCTACGGCGCCTACGGCATCACCCAGGCCTCGGTGTTTTCGCCCACCGCGCTCGCCTGGCTGGAACGCGGCGGCATCATCGGCACCTGTCATGTGCGCGGCGGCGGCGAATTCGGCGAAGCCTGGCACAAGGGCGGCCAGAAACTGACCAAGCCCAATACCTGGCGCGACCTGATCGCCTGCAGCGAATACATGATCGAACGCAAATTCACCCGCAAGGAAAAGCTCGCGATCCATGGCGGCAGCGCCGGCGGCATCACCGTCGGTCGCGCCATGACCGAGCGGCCGGACCTGTTCGCGGCGGTTGTTCCGGAGGTGGGCTCGCTCGATACCCTGCGCGCCGAATTCACCCCCAACGGCCCGCCCAACATTCCCGAGTTCGGCAGCGTCAAGACCGAGGATGGCTTCAAGGGCCTGCTGGCGATGAGTTCGTTTCACCAGGTGAAGGATGGCACCCGCTATCCGGCGGTATTGCTGATGCATGGCGTCAACGATCCGCGGGTCGAAGTCTGGCACTCCGCCAAGATGGCCGCGCGCCTGCAGGCCGCCGCCGCCCAGGTTGCCGATGCCAACCCGGTG
>CAYQKN010000141.1:0-9522 GCA_964417885.1 uncultured Burkholderiales bacterium
GCCAGTCGTCGCATCTGCCGCTGAAGCTGAATATGTCGGGCGTTATCCCGCCGATTTTCGCTTCCTCGATCATTCTGTTTCCGGGCACCGCTGCCAGCTGGTTCGGCCAGGGCGACCAGATGACATGGCTCAAGGACGTCGGCGCGGCGCTGGCCCCGGGACAGCCTCTGTATACGGTTTTGTACGCCGCGGCGATCGTGTTTTTCTGCTTCTTCTATACGGCGCTGGTATTCAATTCAAAGGAAACAGCCGATAACCTGAAGAAGAGCGGCGCCTTTGTGCCGGGCATTCGTCCGGGCGAGCAGACGGCACGCTACATCGACAAAATCCTGATGCGCCTGACGCTTATCGGTGCAATCTACATCACGCTGGTCTGCCTGTTGCCGGAATTCCTGCGCCTGGAATACAACGTACCGTTCTATTTTGGTGGCACATCGCTGCTGATCATTGTGGTCACCACGATGGATTTCATGGCTCAGCTTCAGGCGTACATGATGTCGCATCAATACGAAGGGCTGCTGAAGAAGGCTAACTTCAAGGGATCCGGTTTTCCGGTTCGCTGAGCTGGCATTCGATAAAGGCTAAAGAAGGTTTAATGGCGAAAGAAGAGACGATTCAGATGCAGGGGGAGATTGTTGAGACCCTCCCCAATGCAATGTTCAGGGTGAAGTTGGAGAACGGCCATATTGTATTGGGCCATATCTCCGGAAAAATGCGGATGCACTATATCCGGATTCTCCCTGGCGACAAGGTGACAGTTGAACTGACGCCATACGATTTAACGAAAGCAAGAATTACCTTCCGCGCCAAGTAAGCGGAATTTTGAAGGAGTAGAAAAATGCGGGTTCAAGCATCGGTAAAAAAAATCTGCCGTAACTGCAAGCTGGTACGGCGCAAGGGCGTGTTGCGCGTGATCTGTACGGATCCGCGCCACAAGCAGCGCCAAGGTTAATTGGATAAGTAGAGAAAGACCATCATGGCTCGTATAGCTGGCGTCAACATCCCGAATCATCAACATACCGAAATCGCGCTGACTGCGATCTATGGTATCGGCCGTCCCACTGCACAGAAGATCTGCGACGCGGCAGGCGTCAAGAAGTCTGCCAAGATCAAGGATCTGACTGACGGTGACATGGACAAACTGCGCGAACAGATCGCGAAGTTCACGGTTGAGGGCGACCTCCGCCGGGAAATCTCCATGAGCATCAAGCGTCTGATGGATCTGGGCTGCTATCGCGGCACGCGCCATCGCAAGGGCTTGCCTGCACGTGGCCAGCGCACCCGCACCAACGCACGTACCCGCAAGGGCCCGCGCAAAGCCATCCGTTTGGCCAAATAAGTTTTAGACGAAGGAAAACAGCATGGTTAAGCCTACCGTTGCCACACGCGTCCGCAAGAAAGTCAAAAAGAATGTGTCGGAAGGCATCGCACACGTTCACGCGTCGTTCAACAACACCATCATCACCATCACCGACCGCCAGGGCAACGCGCTTTCATGGGCAACCTCCGGCGGCGCGGGCTTCAAAGGCTCACGCAAATCGACGCCGTTCGCGGCCCAGGTTGCTGCCGAAGCTGCCGGCAAAGCCGCGCAGGAATGTGGAATCAAGAACCTGGAAGTGCGCATCAAGGGTCCCGGCCCCGGCCGTGAGTCTGCAGTGCGCGCATTAAATGCCTTGGGCATCAAAATTTTGTCGATCGCTGACGTGACGCCGGTACCGCATAACGGTTGCCGCCCACCCAAGCGTCGCCGCATGTAATCGCAGGGAGAATAGAACGTGGCTCGTTATACTGGTCCTAAATGCAAGCTCTCCCGTCGCGAGGGCACCGATCTTTTCCTGAAGAGCGCGCGCCGTCCGCTCGATTCCAAGTGCAAACTTGAATCGCGCCCCGGTCAGCATGGCTCAAAGCAATCGCGCGTGTCGGAATACGGCACGCAATTGCGTGAAAAGCAGAAAATTCGCCGTATGTACGGTGTGCTGGAGCGTCAATTCCGCACCTACTTTGCCGAAGCCGAGCGCCGCAAGGGCGCAACGGGTGAAAACCTGTTGCAACTCCTTGAGTCGCGCCTCGACAATGCCGTCTATCGCATGGGTTTTGGCTCGACCCGCGCGGAAGCGCGTCAACTGGTTTCGCACTGCGCAGTGCAGGTCAACGGCAAGTCGGTCAATATTCCGTCATACCTGCTCAAGCCCAGCGATGTCGTGACGTTGCGTGAAAAAGCGCAAAAGCAGTTGCGCGTGCAGGATGCGCTCAAGCTGGCCGAAGCCAATGGCTTCCCGAGCTGGGTTGAAGTCGACACCAAGAAATTCACCGGCACCTTCAAGTCCCTGCCGGATCGCGCCGAGTTTGCCAACGATATCAACGAGCAACTCGTCGTCGAACTGTATTCCAAGTAATTCGTCTTATTCGGCGCGCCATGGTTCCCATGGTGCGCCACCTACTTTTAGAGGCCTTCGTCAATGCAAAGCAATGCTACGACTTTCCTGAAGCCCCGCATCATCGACGTGCAAAACATCTCACCGGCGCATGCCAAGGTGGTGATGGAGCCGTTCGAGCGCGGCTATGGCCATACGCTGGGCAATGCCCTGCGCCGAATTCTGCTGTCATCCATGCCCGGCTACGCCCCAACCGAAGTCAAGATCGCCGGTGTGTTGCACGAGTACTCCACCATTGAGGGGGTGCAGGAAGACGTCGTAGATATCCTGCTGAACCTGAAAGGCCTGGTGCTTAAGTTGCACAATCGCAATGAAGTCACGCTGAAGCTGAAAAAAGCTGCTGCTGGCGCCGTCACCGGCGCCGACATCGAGCAGACGCATGACGTAGAAATCCTCAATCCGGACCATGTCATTGCAAATCTGACCGCCGGCGGCAAGCTCGACATGCAGATCAAGGTTGAAAAAGGCCGCGGCTATGTGGCGGCAACCGCGCGTCGCAACGTCGACGACAATCGTTCCATCGGTTCAATCCTGCTGGATGCGTCGTATTCGCCGGTTCGCCGCGTGTCGTACGCAGTCGAAAGCGCGCGTGTGGAACAGCGTACCGACCTCGATCGCCTGGTGATGGATATTGAAACCAACGGCGCCATCGAGCCGGAAGAGGCAGTACGTTACGCTGCGCGGGTACTGGTTGATCAGCTGTCTGTATTTGCTGACCTGCAGGGCACGCCGATGCAGACGGAAGAAATGAAGGCGCCGCAGATCGACCCGATCCTGCTGCAACCGGTCGACGATCTCGAACTGACGGTTCGTTCCGCCAATTGCCTCAAGGCCGAGAACATCTATTACATCGGCGACTTGATCCAGCGCACCGAAAACGAGCTGCTCAAGACACCGAATCTGGGTCGCAAGTCACTCAACGAAATCAAGGAAGTGCTTGCCAGCAAAGGCCTGACCCTTGGCATGAAACTGGAAAACTGGCCGGTCGCCGGCGTCACCAAGTAATCAGTCGCCGAACTGGTTGTCGCCGCGCAATCGGCGGCGACCGGTTAGCGTGTTTTTTTGAGAAACAATTCATCAACCCATAACGATAACAAGGCTGGCTCGGCAATCCGGGCAAAACGGCCAAGAGTTTAAAAGGAAAAAATCATGCGTCATCGTCACGGACTCACCAAACTGAATAAAACGTCGTCGCATCGCCTCGCGATGCTGCGCAACATGACCAACTCGCTGCTCAAGCACGAAGTCATCAAGACCACCCTGCCAAAGGCCAAGGCGCTGCGCAAAGTGTTCGAGCCGATCATCACGCTGGGTAAGGAACCGACGTTGGCGAACCGCCGTCTCGCGTTCAATCGTCTGCGTGACCGCGATATGGTCACAAAATTGTTCGAAGAACTCGGTCCGCGTTACAAGTCGCGCAATGGTGGCTATATCCGTATCCTGAAATTCGGCTTCCGCCAGGGAGACAACGCGCCAATGGCGCTGGTCGAAATGGTCGACCGTCCGGAATTGTCAGAAGTACCTGCCGCAGAAACCACGGGCGAATAAGCTTCAACACATCGCAGTGACGACAAAAGCCGGGCTTGCCCGGCTTTTTGTTTGGTTTCTGATGGGGCGCGCTTGCGGTACCGCGTACTTCCCCAAATGCGGGGCGTGGCGGGTGGCGCAACAGCCGGTGGCTTGCAGGAATTTGCCCGGCGTTTGGCGTTTCGGTCAGGTAAGCCTCAGCACTGGAGCGGCTTCCGGGCCGAAAGTGGCCGGAGACGCGCACCAGTGCTGGGGTTTTACGATTGGGTGGTCGCCCACGTTCCTCGCTAAACTGGTCAGATAGCCCAACAATTTTCGCGAAAGTGATGCCATGGCGGATCGCAAATTCGGCTTTGAGACGCTTGCCCTTCATGCCGGCCAAATTCCGGACGCAGCGACGGGTGCGCGCGCCCTGCCGATATATCAAACGACTTCATTCTTCTTCGACAGTGCCGATCACGCCGCGTCATTGTTCAATCTGCAGACATTTGGCAATGTCTACACGCGCCTGTCGAACCCCACCACTGCGGCTTTTGAAGAACGCTGCGCCGCGCTGGAAAATGGACGCGCGGCGGTTGCCACGGCAAGCGGCCAGGCGGCGGAAATGGTGGCCCTTCTGAACATTGTCGAGGCCGGCGATCACATCGTTTCGTCATCGAAGCTATATGGCGGAACGCACACCATGTTCAACGTCAATTTCAGGAAGCTTGGCATTGATACGACTTTGGTCGACCCCGATGATCCGGACAATTTCCGCCGTGCACTGAAACCCAATACCAAGGTGATTTTTTCCGAGACGCTTGGCAATCCTGCGATCAACATGGTCGACCTGGAGGCCGTTGGAGAGATCGCACGTGCCGCGGGCGTGCCTTTCATGGTTGATAACACGGCGGCATCGCCTTACCTGTGCCAGCCGCTCAAACACGGCGCCGACATTGTCGTGCATTCCGCAACCAAATTCCTGGGAGGGCATGGCACGACCATGGGTGGCGTGGTGATCGAAGGCGGCCGCTTTCCGTGGGACAACGGCAAATTCAAGTCCATGACTGAGCCCTCCGAGGGCTATCACGGGGTCCGGTTTTTCGAGACGTTTGGCGACTTTGCCTACACGATGAAGGCACGGATGGAAGTGTTGCGCGTGTTCGGCCCGACGCTGTCGCCATTCAACGCGTGGCAGCTATTGCAGGGTATCGAGACCTTGCCGGTGCGCATGGAGCGGCATTGTGCGAATGCGCAGGCGGTCGCGCAGTTTCTGGAGTCGCATCCACAGGTATCGTGGGTAAATTACCCAGGACTTCCATCGAGCCGATATCACGACTTGGTGAAACGCTACATGCCGAAAGGCGCGGGTGCCCTGCTGTCGTTTGGAATCGAGGGCGGGTCAGCGGCTGGTGTCCGGTTTATCGAGGCGCTTCAGTTCATATCGCATCTGGCGAACATCGGCGATGCCAAGTCGCTCGTGATTCATCCCGCTTCCACCACGCATCGCCAGTTGAGCGAAGAAGATCAGGTCAAGGCCGGCGTACCGCCGGATATGGTCCGACTTTCAATCGGACTTGAAACATTGGCGGACATCATCTGGGATATTGAGCAGGCGCTGGAAGCGGCGCGTTGATTCGCCGGCTTGGTTGCATGACGATTGCTAGGCAGGATAGACAGCGCCGCAGGGCGTAATGTGATGTGCGCCGGTAATGGCCGTGAAATCGATCGGGTGCCGCTCAATGGCGCGTTTGGCAAACCAGGCGAACGCCAGCGCCTCCACCTGCTGCGCGGGTACGCCATGGGCATCGGTACTCTCCACAGTGCCGCAGGAAAAATGCTCTGACAGGCGCTGCATCAGTGTGAGGTTGCAGGCGCCGCCGCCACACACCAGCAGGCGCGTGGCAGTCGGCGCGTAACGAGCCAGGTGATCGATGATTGACCAGACCGTCAAGTCCATCAAGGTAGCCTGCACATCGGCGGGGCGCTCTGCGCCGCTCAAATAACTGTCCAGCCACGCGATACTGAACAAGTCTCGACCGGTACTCTTCGGTGGATCCAAACTGAACCACGCCTCGCTTCTAAGCCGGCTGGCAAGCGCCGGCAAGATTTGCCCCTGCCTGGCCCAGGTGCCGCCATCGTCGAACGGCCGCCCTTGATGCCGGTCGATCCAGCCGTCCATCAGGCAATTGCCCGGTCCGCAGTCAAATCCCAACACCGGGGAACCCGGCTGCAGCAAGGTCAGATTCGCAATTCCGCCGACATTGCATACCGCGCGGGTTTCATCTGGGCTGCGGAACACGCCATCGTGAAAGGCCGGGACCAGCGGAGCGCCTTGTCCGCCGGCAGCGACGTCCCGCGAACGAAAGTCCGCCACGACGGCGCAGCCGGTCAGCTCGGCAAGCAGGGCGGGTTGATTGAGTTGGACGGTAAAGCCAAGATCAGGCCGGTGCCGCACGGTCTGGCCGTGGCAGCCAATCGCCGCAATCTGTGCAGGATTCACCCCAGCCGATCGCATTGCCGATCGCGATGCTTGCGCGTAAACATGTGCGAGCAGCCGGGCGGCCATGGCGCCGCGGGCAATTTCGTCGTCACCGGATTGATTTAGCGCCAGCAATTCTGCACGCAGCGCCGGAGAATAATCCTCGTGGGCAAACGCAATGACACGCGGCAGGGCGCCAGACAGGTCAGCAAGAATGGCGTCAGCACCATCAAGCGAAGTGCCCGACATGATGCCAATGTATAGCGGGAAGCTACTCAAATCGGCCGAAGGAGGTTTCGCGCAGCTGCGCCAGGTTTTCAGCCTGGGCTGAGGCCAATTGCTGAAAAGAGGCGAGGTATTTCTGTTGCAGCGGTTCGGCTTTCGGCAGTGCGACGCGCAGGGGATCCTGATGTATGCCGGATACCTTGAACTCATAATGCAGGTGCGGACCCGTTGCCCAGCCGGTGGCGCCGACAAAGCCAATTGTCTGACCCTGGCTGACCCGTGTGCCGCGACGGACACCGCCGGCAAACCCCGACAGATGCCCATAGAGAGTGGTGATGCCGCCACTGTGGCGAATCTCAATCATGTTGCCATAGCCGCCCTTGACCCCGGCAAATTCGACCACGCCATCAGCCGTGGCCCAGATCGGCGTGCCGCGCGGAGCAGCAAAGTCGACACCAGTGTGCTGGCGCCAGTTTTTAAGCAGCGGATGAAAGCGGCCACCGAATCCGGACGATACCCTGGAGAAAGCCAGTGCGGAACGCAGGAAAGACTTGGCGCGATTCTGTCCGTCCGCCGAGTAATAGCTTTCGTTACCGTCCGCATCGCCAAACAGGAAGGCCTGAAACTTCTTGCCGCTGTTGACGAATTCGGCCGACATTACTCTTCCGGGCCGCAGGTACTCACCCTCGTGAAAGAGCATTTCGTAGACCACCGTGAAGCGGTCGCCTTTGCGAAGGTCGATGTGAAAGTCGATATCAGTCGAAAAAATGCGTGCGATCTGCGTGGCAATGGCGTCCGGAATACCGGCCTCGTCTGTTGCGGCGAATAGCGAGGAGCGGATCGTCCCGGACCTGTATACGTGCTGCGCGGCTGGGATGATCTTGCGCTCCTCAGCGACGAAACCCGTTGGGCTGCGGGAAACCTGCAGGTACTGATCCGGGCTGTGCAAGTAGGTAAACGAATTCAACCTGCCGGCGGGATCGGTGACTGCCTGGACCGTTCGCCCCGGCCGGAGCTGAAAAATACTGCGTGCAGATTTGTCGGTGCGAAGAAAATTGAACGCCGCCTGATCTTCCACGTTCAAGCGCCCCAGCAAGGCGGCAACGGTGTCACCACGCTGGATGCGCTCACTGTTGCGGTAAGTCGTCTGTTCGCCAAGCGACAACGCAGCCTCTTCCGGGCTGGGCAGCGCGAGTGCCACGGTTATTTCGCGTCGTTCGATGCGGTCCAGTTGGGTGTCGGATGACACGCCAAACGCAGTGAGCACGCCGAATACCGGCAGCGCCAACAGGATCACGACCGCCGTCAGCGCGCGCTTGGCAGGATTGCTTCGGACCACATGCAATAGGCCCGAGCCATGCTTTTGCGCTAAGATTTTAAGTTCCGCGAATGTCATGCTTTCCTGAGATCGGTTGTATCTTTTGTCTGCAAGGCGTTGAAGAATAACAGAAATGCGGTTTGGCCGTCACGCATTTACTACCTTGAAATTGACACTATGAATGATGCTACCGATATTGACTCCGCATTGGCCGTAATCCAGCGCGGGGCAGATGAACTGATTGTCGAAGCAGACCTGCGCAAGAAACTCGCAACCGGCCGCAAGCTCAGGATCAAGCTCGGCCTCGATCCGACCGCGCCGGACCTGCATTTGGGCCACACGGTGGTGCTGAACAAAATGCGCCAGTTTCAGGATCTCGGCCATCAAGTCATATTCCTGATCGGCGACTTTACCTCAATGATTGGTGACCCCAGCGGACGCAACAGCACGAGGCCGCCGTTGACGCGCGAACAGATTGAGGCCAATGCCCAGACGTATTTCAGGCAGGCGAGCCTGGTGCTGAATCCGGACCAGACCGAGATTCGCTACAACTCGGAATGGTGCGATCCGCTCGGCGCGCGCGGCATGATCCAGCTCGCCTCGCGCTGGACCGTTGCAAGGATGCTCGAGCGTGATGACTTCACCAAGCGCTTCCAGTCGGGCGTACCGATTTCGGTGCATGAGTTTCTCTACCCGCTGATGCAGGGTTATGACTCGGTGGCGCTGAAAGCTGACGTAGAGCTGGGTGGAACCGATCAGAAGTTCAATTTGCTGGTCGGGCGTGAATTGCAGAAGCAATACGGCCAGGAGCCGCAGTGCATCCTGACCATGCCGCTGCTCGAGGGGCTGGATGGCGTCGAGAAGATGTCGAAATCGAAAAACAACTATGTCGGCATTACCGATGTTCCGGCAGAAATGTTCGGCAAACTCATGTCGATCACTGATGAAATGATGTGGAGGTATATCGAGCTGCTCTCGTTTCGCTCACTCGAAACCGTGGCCGGCTGGAAGCGCGAGGTGGCAGGCGGACGCAATCCGCGTGACATCAAGGTCGCGTTTGCGCAGGAAATTGTTGCGCGTTTCCATTCGAGAGAAGCGGCGGACGCAGCCTTGGTCGATTTCGATTCGCGCCACCATGGCGGGATTCCGGAAGAAATGCCCGAAGTTGTGGTCACGGCTGCCGAAACCGGGCTCGGTATCGCGCAACTATTGAAGCATGCCGGCCTTACGTCAAGTAACGCTGAATCGATCCGCATGATCGATCAGGGTGCAGTAAAGCTTGACGGGGAAAAGGTTGCCGACCGTAGCGTGACGATCGCGAAAGGGGTCACGGTTGTTGCGCAAGTTGGCAAGCGGAAGTTTGCCCGTGTGACCGTCAACTAAGCTTTTTTCCAGAAACTTGAATATTTTCCGCAAAAAGACTTGACCGGGTTTTTGGAAGATTGCATAATGTGAATCCTTCGCAGTTGGCACAAACAAAGCAGTAAATGTGCCGAAGCGGATTGCTCTTTAAAAATTAGACAACCGATAAAGGTGGGTACTGGGTGTGAGGGTAC
>CAYQKN010000142.1:0-9517 GCA_964417885.1 uncultured Burkholderiales bacterium
AACGTCACCACCAGCACATCGCGCCACGCCGGCTGCGACGGGTCGACCGGCTCCACCGGCGTCACGCCGTGCAGGCAGCGATGGTCGTCGACCAGGGTCATGTCCATCGGCTCGATCAGCGTGAAGCTGGCCAGCTGCTGCCGGTTGGTGCCGTGGATGGTGGTAGTACCTTCGCGGATGTTGTGCCGCCGCACCATCATCACCATCACGTAATCGACGCCGTCGCGGTGCACCCCTTCCGGCGTCGGCTGGCCGCTTTCGCCGGTGCGCGCCTCGATGCGGAACTGGTGCACTTCGACATGCCATCGCGCGCCGGGTTGCAGCGGATTGAATACCGCGCAGCACAGCGCCACCAGCGACACAAAAGTGCTGCCGCCCAGTGCCGCAGGCGCAATCGGCTGGTAGTGGCGCGCGATGCCGCCGTGCAGGTGGTTGTAGTCGAGGCTCTGGTAATGCGGCTGGTGCGGCGCCAGGGTGGCCACGGTTTCGCCGGCGGCAACCGACAGCGTGGCATAGCGGCGACGGCGATAACGCCCGCCGTCGGCCATGTAGGTGTCGAGCGGCATGTCGTTCCAGCTGGCGGCAAAGCGGTCCCAGTCGTCGTGCGCGGAAAGCAGCGTTCCGGTCACGGGAGCAGGCACGAAGGCGAAGCCGTCGCGCCCGATCTGCGCTCGCAGTGCCGGTATTGCCGGTTGCTTGCAGGCGGCCTGCGGATCAGGCGACATACAGGAAGATCGCCAGGTAATGAATGGCCGCGCCGGCCAGCACGAACAGGTGCCAGATGCCGTGCCAGTGGCGATACTTGTGGTCAAAGATGTAGAACACGGTGCCCAGCGTGTACACCACGCCCCCCGCCAGCACCCAGGCGAATCCCGACCAGGTCAGCGCCTCCAGCATCGGCACCACGCCGATCACCGCCACCCAGCCCATCACGATATAGATCACCAGCGAAATCCAGCGCGCACCGCGGGCGATGGTCAGCTCCTGCACGATGCCCACCAGCGCCAGTCCCCACACCACGCCGAACAGGGTCCAGCCCCACGGCCCGCGCAGCGTCACCAGGGTGAACGGGGTGTAGGTGCCGGCGATCAGCAGGTAGATCGCGCCGTGGTCGAATTTGCGGAACACGCTCTTGGTCATGCCGCGGGTGCTGTGATACAGGGTCGAGGACGCGAACAGCATGATCAGCGTGGCGCCGTAGATGGAGAAGCTCACCACCTTCCACGCATCGCCATGATTGGCGCCGTAGACGATCAGCGCGGTGGCCGCGATGATCGCCAGCAGCGTGCCGAGCAGGTGGGAATAGCCGTTAAACCGTTCGCCGCGATACATGACGGGTTGCTCCGCGATGGCTCAGGGTGCCCTGGCCGGCGCGCCGGGAGCGTACTTGTTGCTGATGAAAAATACGTCGAATGGCCGCGCCTGGGCCTGGAACACGAACGCCTTCACCGCCGGGTCGGCGGCGACCAGCGCATCAGCTTCCTGCTGCGAGGCCGCTTCGAAAATGATCAGCGCCATGTTGTCCCAGTATTCACCCTTCATCCCGCCCGCCACCAGCGCGCGGCCGGCCTTGAGCTGTTCCTGCCAGTAGGCGCTGTGACCGGCCAATGCTTTGTTTGCCTCGGCATCGTCGGGCCACTTGCCGGTGGCCTTCCATTTGCCGTACAGGTCATGGCGCAGGCGGATCAGCATCACGAACGACGGCAGCGTGCTTTTGTTCATGCTGGCGTAGGGCGCCGTCGCGGTGGCCGGCTTTGCATCCGGGTGGACATCGGGCACGCCGTCCAGCGCACGGTTGAGCAGCCAGGCGATGCGCACGCCGGCCTTGGCCAGCTGCGTCGGCAAAATTTCCTGCGCGCGGTCGACGTAGCTTTGCGGCAGCATCACCACCTTGTCCATCGGCCACGGCACGCCGCAGGTGTATTCGGGCAGCGGGGCGTACACCAGCTTCTGGCTCAGCGCATGCGATTCGCCCATCCAGTCGCGCACCTCACCGCGCTGCCAGGCGGCGATGTCGCGGTCGCGATGGCGCGCCACCAGCTGCCGCGCGAAGTCGGCCTCGCTGCTGCCGCGCAATGCCAGCTTGACCAGGTCGGCATCCCAGATGCGGTGCAGGTTGCGCGGCATGTCGGCCTGCGGCAGCAGCACGTTTTTCTGGTTGCCGCCGAGATCGGCATCGTCGGCCGCGTGCAGCGGCTGGTGAATGTCGCCGACCATGTGCACCAGGAACATCGCCGCCTGCGCGCGCGCCTCGTTGCTGGCGCCGGTATCGGCCAGGATGCGGAAATAGACCGGGATCTTGGCCGACGCGCAATTGTCATTCGGGCAGTAGTCGGCATAGGCCTTGCTGCCGCACACCGGCTGGTTGTCGTAGTGCCATTTTTCCGAACCGGGGATTTCCAGCGACAGCGCCTGGCGGTAGAAATCCATCTGGCTGGCGAATTCGCCCAGCTGGATCCCCGGCACCAGCTGGTTCAGGCGGATGCGCGCCTTGGCGGTCAGCAATTGATCAGCCACCAGGCCGGTGACGCGGTGTCCTTCGTTGCCCCAGGCGTGCGCCAGCGAGGGCGCGGCGCAGACGATGAGCGCGAGGGCGGGAGCGAGGGCGGCGCGCAGAAGCAGGATCCATGCAGGCATTGGTGAATTCCGGGAACAGTTGAACAGGAGATTTCGATATTGTAGGCGGCCAAATGGGCGGCGTCCGCGGATTACCATGCTGTCACGTTCCGTGCCGCGCCGGCCCATCCGCCAGTCTGGCCGGTTTACATGACAATTGTTCACTGCCAGGAGGCGCCATGCCGCTCATCACGCTGACCGTCCGCAAGCCGAAATCCGTCGCATTCAAGTCCGCCGTGCTGGAAGGGGTCCATCGCGCCCTGGTGGCCTCGGGCGTGCCGCAGGCAGACCGCTTTCACCGCGTGCTGGAACTGGACGCCGGCGATTTCCGTTTTGATCCTGCCTATCCGGATCTGACTGCGCCGCGCGACGACGACTTCGTGCTGATCGAAATCCTGCTGTCGGTCGGCCGCAGCGTCAAGGTGAAGAAGAAAATACTCGCCGACCTGATGGCCGCGCTGGCAATCGATCCCGGCCTCAATGCGGAAAACGTGATGGTGGTGTTCAAGGAAACGTCGTGGGAAAACTGGGCCTTCGGCGGCGGGCGGCAGATACACGTCTGACGGCCAGGGCGCATCGGCCCCGGGCCTCCATCCCCATCGCGGCCAAAAGTGATACTGTTTACGGCATCCGCCCATCAGGAATGCCGCGTCAATGAAATACGAACATCTGGTGCAGATCAACGATCCGCTCAATCCGCTGATCGACATCCTGACGCGGGACCAGCTGTGGCGCGGCCTGTTGCGCTATGTCGAATCGCCGACGGCGTTTGTCGAGGGGCTCGACAGCGGCCGGCTGGTGTCGCGCGCCGGCAATGTGCTGCAGCGCGAGCTGCATTTCGGCCGCCGCGTGGTACGCGACCAGGTGACACTGGCGCCGATGCAGCAGCTGCTGATCCAGACCGAGGCGACGCCGGAAATTCCCGCCGGCTCGCTCACCGTGTCGATCGAGGAGCATGGCGAGGAAGTCCTCTTTGTCCGCTTCCTCTATGAGACCTTCCCGCAGGGCCATCCGCCGATTGCCGCCGAGTACCAGGCCGCCGTGAAAGAGGCCTACCGGCACGCCGGCATCGATGTCATCCGCCGCATCCGCGAATACGCCGAGGAAGGCCGGCTGGACCCGGCGCACTGAACGCCGGTTCACCTCGCAACAATTTGTTTACATGCGCCGCTCGCCATCGACCGGGCGATGACCGAAAATCCGCATTGGTCGTCAATGCATATCCGGGGTGTCAGCGTGTTCAAAAATTTCCTTTCCGCGAGTCGTGTGTTGCTGCTCGTGGCGTTGCTGGCATCGACGACGGTGCAGGCGCAATTTCCGCCAGGCGGTGCGGGTGGCCGCCCGCGCGGCGGTGGTGAGGGTGGTTCCAAAGGCAAGCCCGAGCGCCCGCCAGATCGCGCCCCGGCCGCACGCCCGTCGCCTGCCAGCGACCCGATCGCCGCCATCCATCGCGAACTGCCATCACTGCGCGTCGATATGCAAATCGCCGGCGAACAGGTGGCGCTGTGGAATGCGTTCGCCGCCGGTGTTCGCCAGGTCAACGACATCGCGCAGACGCGCATTCGGCGCGAAGCCGCGATCCGGGCCGGCGGTGATGCGCCGGAGCCGCCGGCGGTGATGAGCTTCATCAATGCGCTGGCGGAGGAAGATGCGCAGCGGATGGAGGCGATGCGCGAACTGAAGACGCGCGTTGCCGCGCTGGTCGACGCGCTCTCGCCCGAGCAGCGCAAGATGTTCGACCGCCGCATCGCGCAATCGCAGCGCGAGCCGCTGGGGAATTAACGAGACAAGTGCTTTGCATTGTCCGCAGTTGGCATTGATGCAGCGGATATGGCCAATGGACCTCGCTGAATCCGCCCTGTCAGGATGTCATCTTGAATTTTCAAACCCTACCGCTGGCGCGCCTCTACAGGCCTTTTCACTCCGAAAGCCGCTCCAGTCATTGAGCTTGGTTTCTGGCTGAAAGTTGAACTATTGCGTGCCGCAAGTCGCATTTTTGGCGCCTTGCCTGATGACGCTTGACCTCGGTTGCCCAAAAGGCGAAAGTTGCGACTGTTAATAATGCTGCGATAGCAAAATTTATGACATCGGCAAACGTTGCAAAGCTCCCCCTGATCGCCGCCGCGCTGGCCGCGACGCTGAACAGCAACGCCGTTGACGCGGTGTATCTCGGGCCCAATGGCACCGGGCAGGTGCTGATTTTTCCGTACTACACGGTACGCAACGGATTCAACACCTTGTTTACCATCGTCAACACGCAAAGCAATACCAAAATAGTTAAGGTACGGTTTCGCGAATCCATCAATGCACGGCAGGTGCTCGATTTCAATTTGTTCCTTTCCCCGAACGACACGTGGGCGGGCGCAGTAGTACCCACCGCGCAAGGCGCCCGCATTGTCACCAACGACAACTCATGCGCAGTGCCCGCGGACTTGTTTGCCGAGACTCGTTCATCAAACGGATTGTTCATCAATGAGTTTAAAAATTTCCAGTACGCGCAGCATTTCCCGGATACCGCTCAATTTGCGACCTTGGACCGAACACGAGAAGGATATTTCGAAGTGTTTGAAATGGGGGTGATTGATCCGAGTTTGTCTGCAACGGCGGCGCAAATCGTGGCAAATGTGCGACCAGATGTATATACCAACCCGGCCGCAAATTGTGCTGCCTTGGACAAGTTCGATCCGGGCTGGCTCAGTCCCCCACCAACGTTTCCCAATACCGGGGCCGCCATGATGGCGCCACCCAGCGGAGGGCTGACCGGGCGTGCCAGCCTGATTAACGCCGTCACCGGAGCCAATTACTCGTTTGGACCGACAGCACTGGAGGCATTCTCGTCGCAAGTCATTTACGGTGGCGCTGGTGCTGAACTGCCGTCGCTGGCTAGCGCATCGCCTGCGACCAGCATGGTCACTACAGCCAATGGCATCGTCATCGCCAAGTGGGCCAATGGTCGTGACGCCGTCTCCGCCGCGCTGATGCGCGACACCATCGTCAACGAATTCGTGATCGACGAAGGCACGGCATCGCAAACCGACTGGATCGTCACCTTCCCGACGAAGATGCTCCACACCGATCGCATGTCGAGACCGGATGGTGCCGCGGTCGCTCCTTTTCTTACAGACTCGTCCACCGACCCAACCAGCGCCTGCGAGCCTTACCTAACCCGCGTGTTCAGTCGCGAGGCAGTCAATCACGGCGGTAGCGATATTTGTCCTGTGCCGCCGCCGGCGCCACCGCGGTCATTCAGTTTTTGCCTGGCCGCCAATATCGCACCGCTGGCCAGTACGGCAAGTATCGCCGCGGGCATCAACAATGCGTCGGGCCTGCTTGGGGCCGCGTTGCCAAGCCAGACCGGGGGCACTTGTGGCCACCCGGGTATGGGCCGCAGTGCCAATGCCACCAGTACGCCGGGCTTTGCGGTCACGCCAGCTTTGCGCGGAGGTACCCAAGGGCCAAATGGCACTATTCGCGTTGCGCTCACCGAGAGCGAGCACTTCGTAACAGGTTTCAGGCCGGCGATGACACCTGTTTCGGCCACGCTGATTTCCGCCGCCGGTACGGCGACACCTGTTCCCGGCCGGCACTACGGCCTCCCCGTCATCGGCCTCATGTTGCACAACTACAAGAACGCCAACGTCGTATCGCGTTACGGTGGCGTGATCGAGCACAGCTACACGGTGCGCATCGAATAGTCGCGCCGCGCACTGAACAGGACAGCGCAGAGGTTAAGATACGGCGAACGTTTTGAACCTTCGCCGCCGTGATCCTCGTCATCTACGCCCATCCCTATCCCCAACACTCCCGCGCCGGCAAGGCGATGCTGGAGGCTGTGCTCGACCTGCCGGACGTTGAAGTGCGTTCGCTCTACGATCTCTACCCGGATTTCGATATCGACATCGCCGCCGAGCAGGCGGCGCTGAAGCGCGCCGAGCTGGTGGTCTGGCTCCATCCCGTTTACTGGTACAGCGTGCCGGCGCTGCTGAAGCACTGGTTCGAGCTGGTGCTGGCGCGCGGCTGGGCCTACGGCAAGGAGGGCACGGCGCTGCGCGGCAAGCGCTGCCTGTGGGTGGCGACCACTGGTGGCGACGAGACCACATATTCACTGGATGGCATGCACGAGCAGCCGTTCGCCAATTTCATCGCCCCGGTCGAGCAGACGGCGCGCTTCTGCGGCATGCAGTGGCTGGCGCCGGTGGTGGTGCACGGCGCACACACGGTATCGGACCAGGCGCTGCAGGCGCAGGCGCAGGCGTTGCGCACCCGGCTGCACGACCTGCGCCACGCGCCGCCGCCGCTGGATTCGGCGGTCCAGGAGCCGCAGGCATGATCGACGCGCTGATCTACCTCGCCGCCGCGGTCATCTGCGTGCCGATTGCCAAGCGCTTTGGCTTGGGTTCGGTGCTGGGCTACCTGATCGCCGGTGCCGCGATCGGGCCATGGGGCCTGCGGCTGGTGTGGGATGTCGACAGCGTGCTGCACTTCTCCGAGTTCGGCGTGGTGCTGATGCTGTTTGTCATCGGCCTGGAGCTGGAGCCGAAGCGGCTGATGGCAATGCGCCGTGCGGTGTTCGGCGGCGGTGCGCTGCAGCTTGGCCTGTGCGGCGCGGCATTGGCCGGCGGTGCGATGCTGTTCGGGCTCGGATGGCAGGTGGCGCTGGTAGTGGGGGCGGCGATGGCGCTGTCGTCGACCGCGATCGCGGTGGCCACCATGACCGAACGCAATTTCATGCCGACACCGACCGGGCAGGCCGGTTTCGCCATCCTGCTGTTCCAGGACATCGCCGCCATCCCGCTGCTGGCCATCGTCCCGCTGCTGGCCACGCAGACGGCGGCCAATGCCGACCCGGGCTGGCTGGCGGCGGTCAAGGCGTTCGGCGCCATCGCCGCCGTAATCGTCATCGGCCTCTATCTCACGCGGCCGTTGCTGCGCATGGTGGCCGCCGCCAACCTGCGCGAAGTGTTCACCGCCTTTGCGTTGCTGCTGGTGATCGGCATTTCGCAGGTGATGCTGCTGGCCGGGCTGTCGATGGGGCTCGGCGCCTTCCTGGCCGGTGTGCTGCTGGCCAGTTCGGAATACCGTCACGCGCTGGAAACCGACATCGAACCGTTCAAGGGGCTGCTGCTGGGCCTGTTCTTTATCTCGGTCGGCATGACCATCGATTTCGGTTTGCTGACCAGCCGGCCGCTGCTGGTGGCAACGCTCTTGCTCGGTTTTCTGCTGGTGAAGACGCTGATGCTGTGGCTGGTGGCGCGCATCCTCAACATCAACAGCCGCCAGCGCTGGCTGTTCGCGCTGCTGTTGTCGCAGGGTGGTGAATTTGCCTTTGTCGTGTTCGCCGCGTCGCGCACGGCCGGCATCCTGAGCCGCGAATGGGACGCGCTGCTGACCATGGCGGTGGCGCTGTCGATGGCCGCCACGCCGCTGCTGTTGATCCTGCACGACTGGTGGATGGCACGCATCGAATGCGCCAAGGGCGGCAAGGACGAAGCCGATGTGATCGATGAAAAGGACGCGCCGGTGATCATCGCCGGCTTTGGCCGCTTCGGCCAGATTGTCGGCCGGCTGATGATGGCCAACGGCGTGCGCGCCGTGGTGCTGGACCACGACCCCGACCAGATCGAGCTGTTGCGCAAGTTCGGCAACAAGGTGTTCTACGGCGACGCCACGCGGCTGGACCTGCTGCACGCCGCCGGTGCCCGCGAGGCCCGGCTGCTGGTCAACGCCATCGACGATGTCGAGGACAGCCTGAAACTGACCGACCTGGTGCGCGAACATTTCCCCAACCTGAAACTGGTCGCCCGCGCGCGCAACGTCACCCACTACGTCGAGCTGCGCCAGCGCGGGGTCGAGATCGTCGAGCGCGAGACCTTCGAATCCGCGCTGCTGGCCGGCCGCCACGCGCTGGAGGCGATCGGCGTCGACCGCTTTCGCGCCCGCGACATGGCCAATATTTTCCGCCGCCACAACATCCGCATCACCGAGGAAATGATCCCGCATTTCGACGACGATGACCGCCTGGTGTCGGCGGCCAAGGCCGGGCGCGATGAACTCGAGCAGCAGTTTGCCCGCGACCGCGCGCAGTTTGAACGCGAGCATTCCAGCAAGGGCTGGCACTGACGGCGCGTCGCGCGGCAAAAAACGCATCGCAGCCTTGAGTTTCCGCTCTCTTCGCGGCACGATGGCGGGTCAGCCGAACCACTCACCCACCACAACACCAAACCATGCCCACTCCCCACATCAATGCCCAGCCCGGCGAATTTGCCGAAACCGTACTCATGCCGGGCGACCCGCTGCGCGCCCAGTTCATCGCCGAACACTGGCTGCAGGACGCCAGGCTGGTCAACACCGTGCGCAACATGTTCGGCTACACCGGCAGCTATCACGGCAAGCGCATCTCGGTGATGGCGCATGGCATGGGCATTCCGTCATGCAGCATCTACGCCACTGAACTGATCAAGGACTACGGCGTGAAAAACGTGATCCGCGTCGGTTCCTGCGGCGCGCTGATGGCCGACATCAAACTGGGCGAAATCATCATCGCCATGGGCGCCTCGACCGACAGCAAGGTCAACCGCATGCGGCTGATGGACCACGACTATGCCGCCATCGCCGATTACGATCTGCTGCGCACCGCCTGTGACGTCGCCGCTGAACAGAAAAAGAGCGTGCGCGTCGGCAACGTCTTCTCCGCCGACCTGTTCTATACCCCGCAGCCGGAGCTGTTCGACAAGCTGGAAAAGATGAAGGTGATGGCGGTGGAGATGGAGCTGGCCGGCATTTACGGCCTGGCCGCCGAATACGGCGCCCGCGCGCTCGGCATCCTCACCGTCTCCGACCAGATCCGCACCCACGAACACATGAGCGCGGAGGCAAGGCAGACGAGTTTCGGCGAGATGAT
>CAYQKN010000143.1:0-9417 GCA_964417885.1 uncultured Burkholderiales bacterium
GTGTTGGGCGTGATGATCGGAATGAACAGCGCGCATTCCTTGATCTGTTTGCGGATCGACGCATCCCACGCATCGCCGCCTCGCAATTCGCTCTGATCGAACCAGACTTCCAATCCTGCGGCACGAAGCGATTCGCAGATCCGGCGTGCGGCATCGGCGTCCTGTGATGCGTAGGAGAGGAAGATGGCTTGCGTCATTTGGCCGATGCAGGCTGAATCGGCCCGAACTGCCGATCAAACCAATCGTGGCTGTCGCGCGACAGGTCGTCGAACCAGCCGAGCGTCGAGTGCCCGCCCGGGTAGGTCTTGTGGGCCTTCTTGTCCGGCGGGCTGCCCAGCAGTTTGAACAGCGGCACTTGAGAGGTTTCGTACGGAAAGCGGATGTCCTCGCGGCCATTGATCATCAGCACCGCCGCTTTTACGCGCGGTGCGTAGGTCGCCCCGTCGAACTCCGGCGTCAGGTAATCGCCATCATCGAGCGCGCCTTCGAGGCCACCGGCGAGGAACACCGCGGCGCTGATGCGCGGCTCTAGCGCCAGCAGCATCGAGCCCCAATTGGCGCCGAAACTCAAACCATAGTAGCCAATGCGGTCTTTGTCGATTTCATTGCGCGTATGCAGGAAGTCCACGCTGCGCCGCATTTCGCTGACATACTGCGCTGACCGCTCGCGGTAGAAATCGCGATCCGCTTCGATATCCGCGTACCGTTCGTAACTGCCCTTCCAGATCGGCACCAGCAACGCCCGCCCGCCGCGTACGATCATTTCGGGGAAAACCCAGCTGGCTTCGGCCGTCTCGCCCACCTTGTCGTAGGGCTTGTTGATTTGCAACATGCCGGAGCCGTGCATGAGCACCACCGCCTGATACGGCGGCTTCGCGTTCTTTGGTAAATAGAGGTACGCATTCATGCGCTCATTGCCATAGCCGGTGGCGTAGCTCACTTTGACACGCGTCCAGTAAGGCGAGGCGGGCGATTCCCCCGCCTCGGTGCGCACGTCGAGCGGCGCGCGGCTTCTTTCAAAGAATCGTGTGTAGACGGCGTACTCGGCATCGGTTACCGGCTTGCGTTCAGCACTGCCTCGCACCTTGATTTCCTCCACTGGCGCTTCGGCTTTTTCATTTCGCGCCGCACCGGCTTGCGTCATGCAGCGAAAGCCGATGTCTTCGATTCGTGCCCACGGCGAATGCGGGGTCGCGTAGCTGTATTGGTATTGCACGTCCTGCCAGGATCCGCCGACGGCGATCGCCTGGCCCTTGTTGGTGCGGGTGGCCACCCATTCGCGCACATTGCCCGCCATATCTACCGCACCAAATGCACCGATGGTGCGGCTGCCGGCCGAACTGCGCGACCCTTTGCTGCTGAAGTTGGCCGAAGGCAGGATGGTCGGCACCAGCAGGAAGGTGCTGCCGGCCGAGTCAGCGTGGTACCAGTGATACAGCGTCGGCAATTCCTTGCCCGCGAAGCGCGCGTACGCGGCAGCCTCGTACCAGCTTACGCCGCGCACCGGCAAATCGCCCTCGCCCTCGGCAAAGCTGGCGAGCTTCCACGTCGCCGGACCGGGGCGGCCGGTGGCGTCCTTGAAGCGTTCCATGGCCTCTGCGAACGGCACGCGCCGCGCACCGTCCATCATCGGCGCCGGCCAGTACTCTTCCTTGCTGTAGCCGCCTGCGGCCACAAAGCGCGCGTAGTCGCGGTTGCGCACTTCCAGTCGATCGATGGCAAACGCGTCGAGTTTGACCTCCTGCGCCACCTTGAGGCCAATCAAGGCGCCGACACTGATGGTGCCTTCTTTCACCGGCACCCCACCGCCGTCAGCGCCCTCCTTCTTCGGGTTGAACGCGAATGCCATGTTCGGCGTCGCCGCCTGCACCAGCAGGTGCGTGGCGCCATCGGGCAGTGTGGCCCGCCACTCCATCACCCCTCGCGGAACCGGCAACTTTTCCAGCGGCGCCGTGCCCATCATCACCCAGGCGCCGTCAGCCTTCCTCGCGTCGTAGGCGCGCAGTTCGATCTTCGCGCCCGCGGGCGTGGAGGTCACATTGACGACACGCGAATATTCGTTGCGCAATGCGGAACTCAGCTGGTCCGCAGCCCCGGCCGTTTCGATCTCGCGCGCCAGCAGGAACGCCTCCATGAACTTGCCGCCGCGGCTGAGTTCGGCCACGCGTGTGAGTCCTTCCGCCACGAACCGCGCCTTTTGCTCCCGAATCATGATGACGCCGACGGCGATGCCGGCAATCAGCAGCGCACAGACTACGGCAGCGATTGTCCACGCGCGACGCGTTCGCGTGCCGGCGGCGACGGATGGCGGCGCGTGACCGGGCGCCGGCGTGGGAGCGGTTGCGCCGCCGCCGCGCTCAACGTTGGCCTCCAGGGGTGAAGCCGTGTTCAGGGCAACCGATGGGGGTGTGGCTCCACGCTCCGCCGTCGGCGAGGTGACGGCGCCACTTTTGCCGTGCGAGCTGTTCGCGGCCAGGACCTTGGCCACTCGCTCCGCAAACGCGCGGATCGATGCGTCGTCACCCAGCCGCGTCCACTGCCGTTCGCGAAATTTCTCGGGCACGCGCGCGGTCGGCTCGGCAACGTCGCCGAGAAGGACAGGTACAAAGAACGGCTGGTCGTCCGCCATCAGGTGCGAGCGATCCACCGCCAGCTTCCACTCCAGCCGGAAATAGCCTTCCGGCCGCGAGTCGGTGTTGGCCGAAATGATCGGCACGAACAGTGTGCATTCCTTGATGTTCTTGCGAATCGACGCATCCCACGCATCGCCGCCACGCAGTTCGCTCTGATCAAACCACACCTCCAGTCCGGCCGCGCGCAACGCGTCACAAATGCGGCGCGCGGCATCGGCGTCTTGCGATGCGTAGGAGAGGAAGATGGCTTCGGGTGCGCTCATTGGCAGGTCAGCTTTCCAGTCCCATTTTTCTTAAGAACGGTAAATAGCGCGCATCGCCCTTCACGGCGTTATGGAATGGAAGCGCCTTGATATAAACCGTACCGCCGTCGCGTTGCGCATAGGCACGCTCCAGCCACATGAACGCCGCATCGGCATCGCCGCGCATTGCGTACGAGGCTGAAATTTGTATGGCGGAATGTCCGGCATGTCGATCAACCAATTGCGCCAGTGCGTTGTCACTTTCTGTGCGACTCACAACCGTATTCATCGCCCAATTAATGCTGGTTACGCTCGTCAGCCGCGCCCATTCGGCTTTTTCCAGCATTGCCTCGGCCAGCGCTTCATCCAGGCGACCTTGTGCTGCCAGTATGTTCGACATGACATGACGCGACGCAACCGCCTCGGGTGCAAGTGCCAGCGAGTGGCGCATGTGTAGCACCGCGTCGTCTAGCTTGCCCGCCGCAAAGCCTACCATGGCCAACATGCGGTAGCTGCCCGCGTTCAATGGGTCGACAGCGACCGCGTTGAGGCCATATGCTTCAGCCTCCGCCAGTCGATTCAAGCAAAACGCGAGCTTGGTGGCGACAGTCAACACCTCGGCATTGCCCGGCGCAAGCTGCAGCGCGCGCTGAATAGTCGCATTGGCTTTCGCCCAATCCCATTGGTAGCCGATTTGAAACGAAGCCATCGCGGTATGCGCTTGCACCATGTCGGGTGCTAACGCTAGCGCAAGGCTGGCAGCTGCATTGGCGTCGGCATAAGCCTGATGCAAAGGCGACGTGCCCCAGCCACCGGCATCGCAATATGCCTGCGCCAGCCACGCCCATGCAAGCGCGAAGTGCGGATCGAGCTCAACCGCTTGCTTGAAGTAATCGATGCTGCGCATGAGTTCAGTTTCAGACTTGCGGCCGAGCAAATAACGGCCCTGCAAAAACAGGCGCTGTGCTTCGCTGTTGTCGCTCCGGTCTCTGGCGGCGCGAGCAATCTCAGCAGTAACGTTCATTTCGTCGGCTTGGTTCGGTTTGCCCCCCATCAATGCTGACCGCAACTCAGTCACCACCGCCTGCGCGATGTCGTCCTGCACGGCAAAGATGTCATCGAGGGTGCGGTCGTAAGTTTCACTCCACAGGTGTGCGCTGTCAGAAACCCGTACCAGCTGCACGGAGATGCGGGCGCGGTTGCCGCTCTTGCGGACGCTGCCTTCGAGCAGCGTGGCCACGTTCAGCTTGGCGCCGATGGTCGCGACGTCATCACTCTTTCCCTTGAACGCAAACGAGGACGTACGCGCAACCACCCGCAAGCTCTTGATCTTGGCCAGCACGTTCAGCAATTCATCGGCGAGACCATCGGAGAAGTATTCGTCTTCCGCGCTGGCGCTGCGATTGGCAAAGGCCAGCACGGCGATGGAGGGCGTGTCGCCAGCCTTGTTGGCTACCGGGGCGGACTTGCCAAAGTCAAGCACTGGCGCGGCTTCCGGGGCACTTTTGGCTTGCGAGCCGCTTCCAGAAACGAGTTTGGCCACACGCGCCGCAAACTCGGCCATTGAAGCGGCATCATGCAGGCGCGACCACTGCCGCTCGCGAAACTTGTCCGGCACCAGCGCCGCGGGTTCGTTCACATCACCAATCAGCACCGGCACAAAGAACGCCTTGTTATCCGCCATCAGGTGCGAGCGATCCACCGCCAGCTTCCATTCCAGCCGGAAGTAGCCCTCCTCACGCGCCTGGGTGTTGGGTGTAATGAGGGGAATGAACAGCGCACATTCCTTGATCTGCTTTTTAATCGACGCGTCCCACGCATCGCCGCCACGCAGTTCGCTCTGATCAAACCACACCTCCAGTCCGGCCGCGCGCAACGCGTCACAAATGCGGCGCGCGGTGTCGGCGTCCTGCGAGGCGTAGGAGAGAAAGATGGGTTGGGTCACGGCTTTGCCGCCGGATCAAGGAGCAGCGCCACAATTGCCGGGTCGGTCCGGAATGGCACCATGCGCGAATCAATCCGCATGAAGTTTCGAATGATCTGGCGACCCTCGGGAAAGTCCACCGCTTCACGCATCAGTGCGAGCGCATTGGCACGCTCGCCCAGCAGCAACTGCAAGGCCATGGGATGAAACAGCCAGTTGGCGTACAGGTTGATACGGTACGGCCGCCGGATATCCTTGAATAGCTGGGCGTTAAGAGTGCGCGATTCCTTGACTTGTCCAAGGCGCATCAGCAGCCAGCATTTCAATCGCGCGACATCGATATTTCGGGACAAATCGGCAGCATGACGATCAAACTCAGCCGCCGCCTCCTGAAAGCGCAGCCGCGCCAGTTCAGTTTTGCCCGAAAGCAACAAAATTTCACCCGCCAGCTGCTCGGTGGGACCGGTGTAGTCGAAGTCGGCGATCCACGGCTTGCCCACAGCACGCAATGCCGCCATAGCGCCATCAAACTCACCGCTTGCCGCCGCGTAGATGACCATATTGACGGCGTAGCGGTCTTGTCCGCGGGCGCTTTGCGGTATCCGCTCCATCATGGTTTTCATAGCTGCCACATCACCATCCACAAATAACTTCAGGCGGGCGCGCTGGATGATGGCATTGGGCACCGGACCCAGCTCTATGGCGCGATCCAAATAGTGCTCCGTCTCCTTGAGCATGGAACGGTTACGGTAGTGTCGGGAAAGCTCGTATTGCACCAATGCGTCCTGCGGGAACCGGTCGGCCGTCTTTCTGGCGGCGGCGATGAGTTCATCCGGTGTCACGCCCGGTGTCACCGCCAGCGCGTTGTCGCGCATCCGGTGGTAGCGCGATTCATCCGGTCGCAGCACGATGGCATCGTCCAGCAATTTTTTCGCGCGCGGCAGGTCCACCCGCCGCAGGTAAAGATAGGTTCCCATCGTTACCATGGCTTCCGGATCGGTGGCACTGAGGGCAAGTGCGCGCTCGGCAAATCGCTTGGCCTGGCCAAATCGTTCTTCACTGCGGTCAAATCCACGCAGCAGGAAATAAACCTGAATACGCGCCATCGCCAGCGTGGCTTCGGCGTCTGCGGGCCGCGCGGTAAGCGCGGTCTTGACCATATCCTCAGCCAGCACCACATCGGCGACGGCAGGGTCCAGCGGTTCGATCAATTGCAGCGCGCGCTGAAGCTGGGGATCACCCGGAGCTGGTTTTCCGGTCGCGGCGCCAATGGCTCCACCTTGCTGCCATGGTGCCCACTTCGCCAGGGTGATTGCACCGCCGATCGCGACCATGCCGCCCGCTGCACCGAGCAGCCAAAACCGACGCGCCGACGGATTCCCGGGTTTCACGGCCTGCGAATTCGGCGGCCGCTCAGATACCGGCATCGATGCCGCCGGTACGATGCCGGCGTTTTCGGAAGCGGGCGGTGAATCCAGTAATTCCTTCACGCGTAGCGCAAATGCAGCTATTGATTCTTCGTCATTCAGCCGCGACCACTGCCGCTCACGGAACCGGTCCGGCACCCGCGCGGTTGATTCAAATATGTCATCGATCACGACCGGAAACAAAAATGCCTGGTCATCCGCCATCAGGTGCGATCGATCGACGGCGAGTTTCCACTCCAGCCGGAAGTAGCCCTCGGAACGGGCGTTCGTGTTGGCCGAAATGATCGGGATGAACAGCGCGCATTCCTTGATCTGTTTGCGAATCGACGCGTCCCACGCATCACCGCCACGCAATTCCGATTGATCGAACCACACCTCCAGACCGGCCGCGCGCAGGGCGTCGCAGATGCGGCGCGCGGCGTCGGCGTCTTGCGAGGCGTAGGAGAGGAAGATGGCCTGCGTGGACATTAGCGGTAAATCTCTTTCCGGTTTCCGACCCGCAAGACACGCACCACAATGCGTTTGTCCTGGATGTCGCAGATGATGCGCCAGTCACCGACGCGGTATTTCCAGTAGTTGCCCAGCTTCGCACCGGCCAGCGCTTCGCCCAGTTCTCGCGGATTTTCCAACGGGGCGACACGTTCCTTCAGGAATCCAACCAACCGCTGTTGAACCGGCCGGTCGAGCTTCTTCAGGTCCTTGACCGCCTCCGGGTCGAATTCAATTTCAAAGGCCAAGCGTCCGCTCCACGTCTTCCAGCGGAATCGTCTTGCGGTTCTTGCGCGCGCGCGCCTCGGCGAGGTAATAGTCCTCAAGATCGTCGATGTACTCGGCAATGGCTTCGCGGGCCAGTGCAGTCTTGGTGCGGCCGGTTTCTTCAGCTAGTGCGTTGAGGCGTTCTTCGATCGATTCAGGCAGGCGGATGGCGAGCATGGTTTTGATCCTTGAAGTTTGGTTTGCTATACAAGTATAGCAGGCCGATGCTGGCCGAATTCCTTCGGCAAACAGCCAAACTCCAGCACTGGCGCGGCTTCTGGCAGCCTTTCGGCTGGAAAGGCTCGCCAATGCTAGGGTTTACTAAGGCTTGGCCATCTCCCGCGCAATCTCCTCACCGATCACGGCAAAGCTGCGCCAGCGCTTGATTTCAGGTGACAGCGTGTCAAACATCGTGCTGGCCTTGGCGAGGTAAGCCTTGCGTTCGGCCGGATTGGCAAGCGCTGCCGTCAGCAGAATATTGCACCGTGCGACTTTGTGTTCCTGGTCCTCACTTTTGTCGAGGCGGGGGCCCAGCATCACGGTCATTGCCGGGGCCAATTGTTGCCATGCCTCGGCGTGCCTGCCTAGGCGCGCCGCCGCCTTGGCCGCGCGGGCCAAAGCGTCGTAGTACTGGAATTCGCTCGGTGCACTGCCTGGTTTCAGGGTTTTCTTGAAGTACGGCCCCTGCTGGCGTACAGCCGCCTCGGCGGCGGCATAGTCGCCCAGCGCGTAGGACGCCTCGTAAACCGTTCCAAGGAGGTACATCTCCAAGCCCGGATTCGGCGGCAACTTGTCGGCGCCTGCTTTTAATCGCGCCAGGATTTGCTGTGAGCGCAAGCGTCCTTCCGCATGCTTTCCGGCAATGGACATCACCCTGGCTTCCACGGCCGCCGTCGCCTCACTGACAATCGTGTCCGTCGCGTTGCCGACCTTGCCCAGCGCCGCGAACTTGCGCTGCTTTTCAAGCACCGCCTCGGCTTCCTTGCTGTATCCCATATTCTGGTACGCCATCGCCTGAAATCCTGACCAGAACCTGAAACCGCGCGCCATGGAGGGATTCAACTTGAGCTGGTCTGCAAAGGCGAGCAATTCCTGCCGTTCCTGCAACGATTCACCGATGCGCCCCAAATCACGCAATGCATCGGCAACATCCAACTTCGCGCGGGCTAGATTGGCCCACGAGGATATGTTGCTCTTATCAAGCGCCAGGATCTTCTCCTGGACCGCGCGCCTTTCCCTGAAATGGCTAAGCGCTGCGGTGACACGTCCACTGTCGTAGTCGATGTCAGCTAGCCGGCTGGCAACCACTGCCGCAGCCTGCAAGGCGGGCCGATGATCTGGTCGCAGGGCTAACAGGCGATCCGCCAGCGCATTCGTTTCCTTGGCAAACTCGGGGACTTCACCGGACCTGCCCAAGTCATAGGCCGTGTTGGCCAGCCCCACATTGGCACTCAGGTATAACTCGGTCGCAGGCAGATCCGTGAGTTCGGTGGCCCGCAGGCCGCGGGCAGTCTCCTTGGCGTGCTTGTAGTACTCCACGGCATCGCGCAAGTTCTTGCCGGATCCGTCATCGGGCAGTCGCGGCAGGGTCTGGGCCATGCCCAGGTAAGCGTGGCCGGCCAGCAGCAGTGCTCGCCTGGGCGGTTTGGGCTGTACCAGCACCGACTTCAGGACATCCAGCGCCTCGCGAAACTTCTGCACGGATTTGGCGGGCTCGGCCTTGTTGCTGAGTACCCTCGCCTCGCCAATGCGCACGAACGCTGTGGCCACGGCGGTGGCGTCGGAAACGTCGCCAAGCTTGCGAACGCTCTCTACCAGCTTGGCTGCGCCGTCGACGCTGGCGCCGGCCTCGTCCACCCGTCCCTGCGCCAGCGCCACATCGCCCTGTCGCAACAAGGCCATGGCATGGTTGCGCTGGCTAGCAGGCGTGCGAAGCTCCGCCGGCAATTCCTTGTAATAGGCGACGGCCGATTTGGCGAGACTGCCCACCGCATCCAACCGGCCTGACGGCGACAACTCGTCGTAAAAGTCGTCGAGCAGAAACACCACCAGCTTTTCCGCCTCGGAACGCGAGGCTTCTGAAACGGCGCGGGTCTTGACCGCCTCGTTCTCCGCCTCGTGCGCGCGCTTGGCGCTGATCGCGCCATAGATCGCGCTGACGATGGCGACCACCGACAGCACCGCGCAGCCTGCCGCGATCTGTCGCGCACGAATCAGCGCCTTGCGGGTGGCCTGCGCGCGCGCCTTTTGCGCGGCAAGCTGGCGGTCGGATTCTTCCAGCGCCTCGCGTTCGAGCCGCGCCTTGCGGCTGGCGGCCACCACACCGGTGAGCACGTCGTGGGTCAGTTCCACCCGCCGCACGTCCAGCCGCTCCTCAATCCGCAGCAAGCGGCGATTGACCAAGGTCGCGAGCGTGGTCGCGGCATCCGGCTTGG
>CAYQKN010000144.1:0-9378 GCA_964417885.1 uncultured Burkholderiales bacterium
CCCGGATTCACGGCGCGCTCGCGTCGCGCTCCACTTGCGCCAGCATGGCATCCAGATCCTGACGGGTGAACGCATGACCGCGCACGAACACCATTTCGATTTCGCGTGTCGCGCTGATTTTCGCCAGAGGGTTGGCGCGCAGAAGCACCATGTCGGCCGCGCGCCCCGTCTCGATGCTGCCCAGCGTGTCGCGCGCGCCGAGGAACTCGGCGGGTGACAGCGTCGCGGCGCGCAACGCCTGGATCGGCGACATCCCGGCGTCGACCAAGTGCTGCAACTCGTCGTGCAGACTGAATCCCGGGTAGCAGAACGCCACGCCCGCGTCGCTCCCGGCCAGGATTCCAACGCCTTGCAAGGCCAGAAAGCGTGTGAGCCACACTTCTTCGGCAAACAGCTTTTTCTTGCCGGCGCTGTAGTCGTCACCGCGACGCATTTTCGCCGCCCGCTCCTTCAACCAATCCGTGCGCACATCGACGGGCAGATATTTCAGCCGGGGATCGGAAGCCAGACCTGCCTCGTCGAAGTGGGCCTTGCCGTGTAATGTCACCAGTGTCGGGACTTGCCAGGTTCGAGTCTGGCGGAACAAGGTGGCCAGTTGCTTGCACGCGGCGGGCGACGTCGAGGAACAAAACGGTGCGATCTCCTCGCGCAGGTGCTCGATGCTGCGTTGCCCGGCACGCGCGGCCTCCTCGACCGTGACCGAGGCCGGTACGTGTCCGGCCACGGGCAACCCGACGCGCTTTGCCTCGGCGACGACTTGAAAATATGCCTCACGCGGGAGCAACGTGTAGGTCTTGATGAAGTCAACCCCCGCGTTGGCCAATTCCTGCACGGCGCGTGTCGCGTCCGCCGCGTCGGCCACGGCAATCGATATCTCGGCATGCACGGGCTTGGGCCCGTCAAGGACGGGGCCTGCGGCTATCACTCTTGGATACGCAGGATTGCCCCGGTTGGCCTGTTCGCGATAGGTTGCAAGCAGGTCCAGCCGACCGCCCATGTCGCGAATCCCGGTCACTCCGTTCGCGACATAGAGCGGGAGAAACGTACGCAGGACTTGCGGGCTCCACAGCGAATGACTGTGCATGTCCCACAGCCCGGGAATGAGATAGCGCCCGCGGCCGTCGATCAGGCGGGCATCGGCCGTTCGCACATGCGCCGCCGCCGCGACAGCGGCGATGCGTCCATCCTTGATGACGACGGTCGAATTTGAACGCAGGGACCCGGTGACGACGTCAACCACATTGACGTCGTGAATGACGATGGCTGCCGCGTGCGGCCAGCTTTTCCCGGCCGGTAATGGGGCGGACTCGGCGTGCGCGGAAAGCGTTTGCGCAAAGCCCGGCGGCTGCGGGGCGAACAACATGGCGCCCAGCGCCAGGGAAAATGCGAATGCGCGGTCGAGGAGCAAAGCGGACTCCGGCAGCAGCCGGCGATGTGACCGGCGCTCTCGTTTTACTGCGTGACGGGAATTATATCAAGGCCCGACGGCCGAGCGATGGCGGCAGAAATTGAAAAGGAACCACCGAGACTCCACACCGTCCCGAGGCGGGATCCACTCTGGCGGCGACTGGCGCGTGCTTGCGTGACCATGGGAGAATCGCACGGCTCACCCATTTTCCTTGGAAGGTCTCGACTGCAATGCACGTCACGTCACACTTCGCCACGGCCCTTGCGGCATTACTGTTCATCCTGCCGGCGCTCGCCTCCGCCAAATCCCCCGCCACGCCGGAAAAACTGAACCAGCTCTATACCGAGTACTGGGAGGAAAACCTGCAGGCGAATCCGTTGATTGCCACGCGCATCGGTGACAACCGTTTCAACGATCGTTACGGCGCGGTGACCTCCGCCGAGCGGCGGGAGACCACCAAGCGCATCGCCGAAAAGTATCTGGCGCGCACCGCCGCCTTTGACCCTGCCGGCTTGCCGGCCGAGGACCGCATCAGCTACGACCTGCTGCGCTACAACCTGCAGCAATCTCTGGATGCGCTCAAATTTCCATCGCATCTCACGCCGCTCAACCAGATGTTCGGCCAGCACCTGTCGTTCGCGCAGCTCGGGTCCGGTCGCGCGGCCCAGCCGTTTCGCACCGTGAAGGATTACGACAACTGGCTCGCGCGCGCCGCGTCGTTCCCGGCGGTGATCGACGGCTGGATGAGCGATATGCGCGACGGCATCAAGGCAGGGGTGGTGCTGCCGAAGGCGCTGGTGCTGCCGATGCTGCCGCAGCTTGAAGCGCTGGGCAACGATGACCCCGACAAGAATGTCTACTTCTCGCCGGTGAAGAAATTCCCGGCCGGCGTGAGCGAGGATGAGCAGAAGCGCCTGACGGCGGCTTACGCGAAGCTGGTGCGGGAAACGATGGCGCCCGCCCACCGCAAATTACTGGCCTTCCTGCGCGACACCTATCTGCCGGCCAGCCGCGAGTCGGTCGGGCTCTCGGCCTTGCCAAATGGCCAGGCGTGGTACGCCTTCCAGGCGAAAAGCTCGACCACCACCGAGCTGACCCCGGAGGCAATTCATAAGATTGGCCTCGACGAAGTCGCGCGCATTCGCGGGTTGCTTGAAACGGCGAAAGTGCGGGTCGGTTTCAAGGGCACGCTGAAGGAATTTTTGGCGCACCTGAACAGCGCGCCCGAGCTGCGTTTCAAATCCCGCGAGGAAATTCAGGCCGCCTACGAAAGCGTTCGCCCGCGGGTCGATGCCAAGGTGCCGGCGTATTTTGGCCGTCTGCCGAAGACGCCGTTCGAGATTCGTCCGGTCGAGGCATTTCGCGAGGTGGCCGCGGCGCCGGCGCAGTATTCGGGCGGCACGCCGGATGGATCGCGGCCGGGGATTTTCTATTACAACGCCTACCAGCCGGAAACGCGCACGCGCTTCACCACCACTGCCATTTTCCTGCACGAAGCCATCCCCGGACACCACTTCGAGGGCAGCCTGTCGCGTGAACATCCTTCATTGCCGGCGTTTCGCCGCTTCGGCGGCAGCAGCGCCTACAGCGAAGGCTGGGGCCTCTACGCCGAATTTCTGGGCGAGGAAATGGGCCTCTATGACGATCCCTGGCAGTATGTGGGCCGGCTCTCGACCGAGATCTGGCGCGCGGTGCGGCTGGTGGTCGATACCGGCCTGCACGCCAAGGGCTGGACCCGCGAACAGGCAATCGCCTATTTCCTGGAAAACGTCCCGCAGGGTGAAATCGTCGCCGCGCAGGAAGTGGAGCGCTACATCGCCATTTCCGGCCAGGCGCTCAGCTACAAGATCGGCGAGATCAAGATCCGCGAACTGCGCGCCCGCGCCGAAAAGGCGCTGGGCAAGAAATTCGATATCCGTGAATTTCACGATGAAATCCTGACCCACGGCTCGGTGCCGCTCCGGGTGCTGGAGGCGGCGGTGGACCGGTGGATTGCGGCGAAGGGGCGGGGTTAGCGCAACCGGCCAAACTCAAGCACTGGCGCGGCTTCCGGGCCGAAAATGGCTGGAGAGGCGCGCGGATGCTGGAGTTTGTCTGGAGATTTTGGCCAGGCACGCTGGGATGGCGTTGAGAACCAGCGAAAAAGATCGCCCAGGCGTGTCGATTCAGGTCCATCCCGAACGTCGAGTGGTGAACAGCGTGTGCTGCATGGCCCGCGGCGAAGCCGGCCCGGTTGGCGATCAAACACGGCCACGCCACCGGCTGCCTGAAACCAGCCACCGTGCTTGCAACCCCGGAGAACTCCATGAACGAACCCGCCCCATCGCCTGCCGCCGAGATCGAAGCACTGAAGCAAATCTATGCCGCCATCAATCGTAACGACGTGCCGGCCGCCATGGCGTACTTTGACCCGCAGATCGAGCGCATCGAGCCACCCGGCTTTCCAACCTCCGGCACCTATCGCGGTCATGCGGACGTGGTGGCCCATATCGCGAAGGGGCGCGGCAGCTGGGCTGAGGGCAGCTGCAACGTGGAGGGCTTCACGGTCGCCGGCGACAAGATCGTGGCCTTGCTCCATGCACACGTCCGGCTGAAAGATCACACGGAATGGATCGACGGGCGCTTTGCCGACGGCTGGACGTTCCGCAACGGCAAGGCGATTTTGATGCTTACTTTCTGGGAACGGCGGGAGGCGCTTGAATGGGCGGGGGCTAAATAGTAGATCGTCGTCCCAGCGTAGGCTGGGACCCAGTCCATTCCAATTTTTGAGAAAGAAATACGACGGACTGGATCCCAGCCCGGCGCAACTCTTGTGGTTGTCCGCTGCGATGACGGCTCAATCACGCAACATCACTCCAACGAGGTGCTACCGATGAGAAAACTGATTTCAACCCTGTTCATCTCGCTCGACGGCGTGGTCGAATCGCCGGACAAGTTTGTGCGCCCCGAGATGTATGAGGACTTCCCGGAAGAAGTGGACACCGCGTTATCCGGGCAGGACGCGGTGCTGATGGGCCGCAAGATATACGACGAGTGGTCCGCCTTCTGGCCGGCGTCAGACATCGAACCGTTCGCGACCTTCATCAACACCACGCCAAAATTCGTCATCAGCAGCACCGTGCGCGAAGTCAATTGGACGCCGTCGATGTTGATCAGCCATGACGTGGCGGACGCCATTGCCAAACTGAAAGCGCAACCCGGCAAGTCGATCGGCGTTCACGGCATCAGCCTCGTCCAATCCCTGCTGCTGTCTGGCGCGCTCGATGAGCTGCGCCTGATCCAGGTGCCGGCCATTGCGGGAAATGGACGCCGCCTGCTCGAACACGGCGGGCCACCGATTCAGCTGGACCTGCAATCCTCGCGGTCAACGCGAACCGGGTTGAATTACCTGGTGCTCACGCCGCGGCGTTGACGCGCGCGCCCGGCAGATCAACGGGCGAGATCAGATCGAAACGTGCTGTCCCACACCAGTCGTCTGCCGGTCATGGCGTTGACATTGTTTTGCACCGGCGCGCCGGGGATCGCGCTAGTATCCGCAGATTGCTGGTCATAAAAAGTCCCATGCGAACAACGCCACCTGCGGATTCTTCCGCCGAACTTGATGAAGCCATCCGCCTTTCGCGCGCGGGCCGCTTGAAAGAGGGACTGAAGACGGCGCTTGCAGTTACGCAACGCCTGCGCCCGCACGGCGATGGCCCCATGCTCCGCCGCGCCCTCAATACCCTCGCCATCTGCCAGGCCGCGCAAGGCCGCTTCATCGAGGCCGTCTCCCATTGCCTGGACGTCTACGAGCGGGCACACGAAGCGAACGACCAGCTGGCCGAATGCCATGCGCTCGCGACCCTGGCGGCGTCCGCCGGCATGATCCTCGACACCGACGAGGGAGCCCACCCGGTGCTTCGACACTGCCTCGACGTGGCCGTGGGTCTGGGCGATATTGCCCTGGAAACGCGCGTGCGCGGACTGCGTTGCATCCGGCTGGGAACGATGGGGCAATTTGACGAGGCCGAGCGCGAAAACCATGCCGCGCTGAAGCTCGCCGCGACCGGCGGCGGACTGCTGACGCCGCGCTCGCTGCTGCTGCTCAATCTGGCCGTGCTGGCCGTCAAGCGCTTGCGCGCAGCGGCAGAGCCGGATCGGCCGGCGCTGGCGGTGGCGGCGCGCGCGCGCACGACCGAAGCGATGGCGATCGCACAGCAGGAAGGCAATGCCGTGCTGGCCGCGCGCATTCACTACAATTTCGGCGACATTGATCGCATCATCGGCGACGCTGCGAGCGCGCTGGTCCAGTTCGATTACGCGTTGGCGATCGAGGAAAATTTCCGCTCACCCACCTTCCTGTCGAACCTGTTGATGGCGCGCAGCGAAGTGCTGATATCCCTGTCCCGCTGGGATGATGCGCTGGCGGCATCCTTGCGCGCGTTTCATCAGGCCGAACAGCACCGCCCGGCACGCGACACCGCCACGGCGGCCGCCAATCTGGCGTCGCTTTATTCGCGGCGCGGCGAGCCCGAACTCGCGGCGCAATGGCAGGCCCGCGCGGAAGCGGAAACGGCAGACTACCTGCGCGAAAGCCGTCTGGTGCGCGAGAAGCTGATCGAGTTATGGAGCCAGCAGTCGCGCTGGGCGGCGGCGGCGTAATTCCCGGCGCTATTTGACCGCGGGTTCTTTCGTCGTGGTGTCCTGCCCGCGCGCCGACGTGATCATCACCGCCCACTCATCAAACTTGTCCTTGTAGACTTTGACTTCCCGTTCGCGGCGCACGGCATTGGTTGCATTCGAATGGTAGTTGCGAACGGTGAAATCCACCAGCGCGGGGGTGACGACACCCTTGTCAGGGATGCCGCCGACCTGAACTTCCTGAACGGTCGCTTTGTAGGATTTGCCGAATTTGACGCTGTTCAATGTCAGGATGGCTTTGGGGTTGGTACTCGTGGCCGTCTTGTCCCAGGTCTTCTTCATCACCTTTTCGACAATCTCCTTCGTCGGCGTCTGCGCAGTGGCGAGCGGCACATTGGCCAGAAACAGGGGAACCGTCAGCATGCCGACGCGCAACAGGAACACGGTGATGCGCTTGGTCAAGCGGCCATTTGTCATTTCGTCATTCCTCGTTAAACGTTGGGATGCGTCGGGATGTGCTGTGACAGCTTAGCCGAATTCAGGTCGCGACTTCGCGACCAGGCAACTTTGTTTACAGGCGCAAACGGGGCTGGGACCGATGACTAGCTGGACGCGCGGAAAGGCGAGCCCGGCTGCTTTGAATTCGGGCGACGTAGCCTGGTTGAGGCCGAAATTCGACCGATCAAAGGCGCCGCGTTCAATGCTCCTCGGAAATGGCCCCTTTGATGCTGTTCGGTTACGGAATGTTCAGCTTCGCGACGTGCCCGCCCGCGCCTTACCGTCGTGCCCACCGAGCACCCTTGGCGTGACATCGGTCCATGCGTCCTTGCGGGTCCTTTCATGTTCGGGATTCATCGGGTAGTGAATCCGGTTCTCCGGCTTCGGTTTCTCGCCAATGCACAGGAGCCTGACTTCCGCGTCGGTATTGTTCAGGAACGTATGGCAGATCCCCGTGCCCGCGGGGAAGCCGACCGCGTCGCCCGGCTCCAGGCGATGCAGGGTGCCATCGATCCAGACATCGGGATGGCCTTCGATGACAAAGACGAATTCTTCCTCGGCACTTTCCGCGTGCGGGTACGACGTGCGGCGTCCAGGTGGCAGGCGCTCATGATGTATGCCGATACGTGTCAGGCCCAGCAGCTGGCCGATCGGCGCACCGATGGCGAGCAGCTCGTCGCTGTCGGGGTAGTGGCGGTTATCGGGTTTCTCCAGGTCGCGCCAATGGCGGATGAAACTTGGGCGGTTATCCATCTTTCTGGTTCCTGTTTGATTTGGCGGTCGCGCAAACCGGCAACCATTGCCTGCTTGAAGAACTGGAAAATGATAGCCGAGAGCTGCGGCGCGGGGAGAAATGCGATCCCGGCCCCTTTGATTCCATGGGAGGCCTTCTGTCTTGCCGGCATCATCCTGCCCGACCCATACAACGTCGCTACGACAGTGAAGCTCTTCGGCTTTCGCAAGCTGCGAGGTCTTTCAATATCGCATGCACCAGCAAGTGATATTGAAAGACCTGACCGGGGACTCGTGTGAACCCGGTCTCGTCTGTTCAAAGGTCATCAGTAGGAAGCCCCGTCCTTGCGCGTAAACACCCAGCGCGCATCCACCAGCGTGGCTTCCAGGTCGTCATCCGGATAGCTGACTTCGTCCCCCGGCGTGCGATCACCGATCTCCAGATAGACCACTTCCGCGTCCGTTTCGTTGATCAGCCGGTGCGCATTGCCGGTGCCGGCCCTGAACCCGGCGCACATGCCAGGCGCCAGCCTGGTCATGCCTTCATCGGTGTGCAGCGTAGGCGTACCTTCCAGCACGTAGATGAATTCATCCTGCCGGGTGTGCGCGTGCCGCAGGGCGGAGGAAGAATTGGGCGCCATGCGGGTGAGGTTGACGCCAAAGTTGGTCAGTCCGAAGAGGTCGCCGAGCTGGCGTTTCTCGCGGCCCTGCATGCGGGCGGCAAAGACGGCGGGATACAGCGACGGCTTGGTGCGGGGCGCAACGTCGGCGGCGACGACGGCCGACGGGTGGGACTTTTCAGACATAGGCTTATCCTTGAACGAGTGGATCAAACGTCGACTTGAATCCGCCGACAGCGTCAACCCTACGACGGGCAGAAGGGAAAAAGCTTACAAGAACCGACGAGGGGATGGCTGGCTCCGGCTGAACGATTCGCAATCAAAACAATTGGGACAGACCGGTCCGACACTTGAAACCTGCAGGCAGGAATACAATATAAAGACAACAGACGGCCCTTCGCGGGTCGTCCTGAAGTGGATCAGATGCAACAAGCGCAAGACGCATTGCGCAACGGGAACCGTGACGGGAAGTCCTGATGTCTCCCAGATTTGAACATCCCCCCGCAGACGTCGGCGAGCTCTTGCTGACGCTCGTCAACAGCCTGGATGCCATGCTGGCATACTGGGACTGCAATCAGGTTTGCGTATTTGCCAACGACGCCTATCTTGGCTGGTTTGGAAAAACCAGCGAGGAAATGACCGGGATCACGCTTGAGCAACTGCTGGGCCCGATCTACGCCAAGAACCTGCCCTACATTCGTGCCGCCTACGAAGGCAAACCGCAAGTTTTCGAGCGCGAAATCCCGGTCCCCGCTGGCGGCATTCGCTACAGCCTCGCAAAGTACATGCCGCACGTCGTGGACGGCAAGGTGCAGGGCATCTTCGTGCATGTTGCCGATGTGACGCCATTGAAACTGCTGGAAAACGAATTGCGCGCCGCCAAGGATGAGGCCGAGTTGCGCGCCACCCACGACTATCTCACCGGGCTGCCAAACCGTGTGCTTCTCGCTGACAGGATCACGCAAGCGCTGGCAAACGCAAGGCGCACCCATCAGCATGTGGCCGGATTGAGCCTGGATCTGGATGATTTCAAGGAAGTGAACGACAAATACGGCCACCAGGCCGGTGACCGGCTATTGATAGAAATTGCGGAACGATTGAAGCGTTCTGTGCGCGAGTTTGATACCGTGACGCGCATGGGTGGCGACGAATTCTTCCTGCTCTTACCGGCCATCGAATCGCGCGCGCAGGCCGAAGCGATGGCGAGCCGCATCATTGAGTCGATAAATCAGCCCTTTCATTTGGGCGATGTCATGTTCTGTCCGACCTGCAGCATCGGCATCGCCATCAGCACGCCGAGCAGTACGAATGCCGAGCCCCTGATCACCGAATCCGACCAAGCGCTGTACGTCGCCAAGCGCCTGGGCAAGAACCGCCACGCGTTTGTCGATTCGGCCGTGCGCAATCACGAAGCACCTCAGGCGCCCTGACAGTCTGATTCAAAACAATCGGGTTCAGACACCAATTGAATTGTCGATTTCAAGAGAAAGTAGTGTCTGA
>CAYQKN010000145.1:0-9265 GCA_964417885.1 uncultured Burkholderiales bacterium
ATCGGCGGGATAACGCCCGACATATTCAGCTTCAGCGGCAGATGCGACGACTGGCCGCCATAAAGCTTGTTGCCGACCTGTCGCTTGGCGTAATTGACCAGGATCTTGCGTTGACCACGCTCGACAAACACGACCAGGTAGGTGACGCCTACGCAAAGAATCACAATACCGAGAACCACGGGAATCGACATGGCGCCGGTACGCGCCAGCTCCAGCGTACCGCCGATTGCGGACGGCAGCCCTGCGACAATGCCGGCAAAAATAATCAGCGAGATGCCATTGCCGACTCCGCGCTCGGTAATCTGCTCACCAAGCCACATCAGGAACATCGTTCCGCAAAGCAACGTCGTCACGGTCGTGAAGCGGAAAACCATGCCGGGATCAATCACCAGACCGGGCTGCGATTCCAGCGCGATCGAAATGCCAACGCCCTGGAACAGCGCCAACGCCACGGTGCCATAGCGCGTGTACTGGGTAATTTTGCGGCGCCCGGCTTCGCCTTCTTTTTTCAGCGCTTCCAGCGGTGCGTAGACCACCGTCAGCAGCTGCATGATGATCGACGCCGAAATGTACGGCATGATGCCAAGCGCGAAAACCGAGAACCGCGACAAGGCGCCGCCCGAAAACATATTGAACATGCCCAGAATGCCGCCACCCTGGGAATCAAACAGACGCGCCAGCTCAACCGGATTGATACCCGGGACCGGCACATGCGTGCCGATACGGAACACGATAAGCGCCAGCACCAGAAACACCAAACGGCGTTTCAGGTCGCTCATCTTGCCCATTGCTGCGAGAGGGTTGGTAGCCAAATCTGTTTCCTGAATTGAGTATTAGCCGGTTACGCCTTCGGCGCGTCCTGGAACGAGCCGCCGGCAGCTTCGACAGCGGCCTTTGCGCCCTTGGTCGCCAGAATTCCGACAAACGTCACTTTCTTGTCGAGCTTGCCCGACAGAAAAAGCTTTGCCGCCAGCGCGGCATGCGGAACAAAACCAGCCTGCTTCAAAGCCGCCAAATCGATGGTGTCGACGGGCATCTTGGCAATTTCCGACAGCCGAACCTGCGCAGTGTCGTTGCGCGTCAGCGAGATGAAGCCGCGCTTCGGCAACCGGCGCTGCAGTGGCATCTGACCGCCTTCAAAACCAACCTTGTGGAAGCCGCCCGAACGGGATTTTTGACCCTTGTGACCGCGACCGGCGGTCTTTCCCAGACCCGAACCGATGCCGCGACCAACGCGACGTCGATTTTTTGTCGAACCCTCAGCGGGTTTAATCGTATTCAATTCCATGATTTGCTCGCTTTAATTTCCGGCTCTGGTGGCCAACTTCAGGCAGCGATTTCGAGCATGTAGCTGACTCGATTGATCATGCCGCGGTTTGAGGGGGTATCAATAACAGTGACGGTCTGATGGATCTTTTTCAAGCCCAGGCCACGAACGCACGCCTTGTGTGCTTCCAGACGGCCGATGGTGCTCTTGACCAGCTTGACGGTGATGGTTTTCTGATTGGTCATGTTGACTCCGATTAGCCGAGAATTTCTTCGACGGTCTTGCCGCGCTTGGCAGCGATTTCCGACGGACGGCTGATCTGTGACAACGCGTCCAGGGTGGCGCGAACCACGTTGTACGGATTGGTGGAACCGTGGCACTTGGCGGAAACATTGGTGATGCCCATTACTTCGAACACCGCACGCATGGCGCCGCCCGCCTTGATACCGTTACCTTCGGCAGCCGGCTGCATGAACACCCGGGTGCCGCCGTGCTTGCCGATAACCGTGTGATGCAGCGTGCCGTTCTTCAGCGGAATCTTCACCAGCTTGCGCCTGGCCTGCTCCATCGCTTTTTGCACCGCAACCGGTACTTCACGCGATTTGCCCTTGCCCATGCCGATCGAACCATCGCCGTCGCCAACCACGGTCAACGCAGCGAAACCGAGAATGCGGCCACCCTTTACAACCTTGGTGACACGGTTCACGGAAATCATTTTCTCGCGGAGGCCGTCGCCCTTGTCTTCCTGCTGATCGTTTCTTGCCATTTGTCGAATCCTTGATTAGAACGTGAGGCCGGCTTCACGAGCCGCCTCGGCCAGCGCCTTGACGCGACCGTGGTACGCAAAACCCGAGCGGTCAAACGCGACGTTGGTTACGCCAGCCGCCTTCGCCCGTTCGGCGATGCGCTTGCCAACTACCGCAGCGGCTTCCTTGTTGCTGCCGCTCTTGACCGCGCCACGCACTTCCTTTTCGGCGGTCGACGCTGCTGCCAGCACTTTCGAGCCGGTCGCATCGATGATCTGCGCGTAGATGTGCGTATTGGTACGGTGAATCGTCATGCGAACAGCCTTCAGACGAGCAATCGTGGCGCGCGTTTTCGCGGCACGACGCATACGGGAAACTTTCTTTTCGATCATGATGGCCTCGCTTACTTCTTCTTCGTTTCTTTGAGCGTGATCTTCTCGTCGGAATAACGCACACCCTTGCCTTTGTACGGCTCGGGCGGACGATAACCGCGGACGATAGCCGCAACCTGGCCGACCACCTGCTTGTCGACACCCTTGATCAGGATTTCGGTCGGAATCGGGGTCTCGCACTTCACGCCCTCGGGCATCGAGTGCACGATCGGGTGCGAGTAACCCAGGGTCAGATTCAGCTTGCTGCCCTGTGCCGCAGCCTTGTAGCCCACGCCGACCAGGGTCAGCTTGCGCTCGAAGCCTTTTTCGACACCGGTAACCATGTTGGCAACCAGTGCACGCATGGTGCCGGACATGGCATTGGCCTGCTTGCTCTCATTAGCAGCCTCAAACACCAGCGTGTCGCCGTCTTTTTTGACGATAACGTCGTGCGATGCCGCCTGCTTCAACGTGCCGAGCGGGCCCTTGACCGTGATTTCGTTCGCGGCCAGCGTGATTTCCACCTTGGCCGGAACAGTGATGGGGAGCTTTCCTACGCGTGACATGTCTGTTAGCTCCCTTACACCACGATGCAGAGCACTTCGCCACCGATACCGGTAGCACGCGCCTTGCGATCGGTCATCACGCCCTTGGAGGTGGACACAATCGCCACACCCAGGCCGTTCATGACGGGTTTGATTTCCTCGCGGCCACGGTACACGCGGAGTCCGGGGCGCGAAATGCGCTCGATCTTCTCGATCACCGGCTTGCCTGCGTAATACTTGAGGCTCACATTCAATTCGTTCTTGCCTTCGATGGTGCGAATAGCGAAGTCTTCAATGTAGCCTTCGTCCTTCAGCACCTTTGCGATGGCCGACTTCACTTTCGAAGCGGGCATCGTCACGTCGACTTTTTCCGATTGCTGCGCATTACGAATGCGGGTCAGCATATCGGCGATCGGATCACTCATGCTCATAATTTGTCTCCGTTCGCTTTCCGGTTACCAGCTGGCTTTCACCATGCCCGGCACTTCGCCGCGCATCGCGATTTCACGCAATTTGTTACGACCCAGGCCGAACTTGCTGTACACGCCACGCGGACGTCCGGTAATCGCACAGCGATTGCGCAGACGCGTCGGGTTGGCATTGCGCGGCAAGGCTTGAAGCTTCAGGCGGGCCTGATAGCGATCTTCTTCCGGAATGCTCTGGTCATTGATGGTTTTCAGGAGTTCGGCACGCTTGGCGGCGAATTTCTTCACCAGCTTTTCGCGCTTGTCCTGACGATTGATGAGAGCGAGTTTTGCCATGTCGCCTAGCCTCGGAACGGGAATTTGAACGCGGCCAGCAAAGCCTTGGCTTCAGCGTCCGTTTTCGCGGTGGTGGTAATCGAGATATTCATGCCACGGATGGCGTCAATCTTGTCGTATTCGATTTCCGGGAAAATGATCTGCTCCTTGACGCCCATGTTGTAGTTGCCACGGCCATCAAAGGAACGGCCCGAGATACCGCGGAAGTCGCGCACGCGCGGCAGCGAAACGGTGATCAGGCGATCAAGGAATTCATACATGCGGTTTGAGCGCAGCGTAACCATGCACCCGATCGGATAACCGTCGCGGATCTTGAAACCGGCGATCGATTTCTTCGACAGGGTGACGACCGGCTTCTGACCTGCGATCTTCTGCATGTCGCCGACGGCGTGTTCCATGATTTTCTTGTCGGCCACCGCTTCACCCACACCCATGTTCAGGGTGATCTTGGTGATGCGCGGCACTTGCATTGCGGACTTGTAGCCGAACTGCTTCATCAGCGCCGGCGCCACAACTTCTTTGTAATGTGTATGCAGTCGAGTCATGTTTACCCCTTATGCGTCCACGGCTTCGCCGTTGGACCGGAACACGCGCACTTTGCGCTTGTCGTCCAGGATCTTGAATCCGACGCGGTCCGCCTTGCTGGTGGCCGGATTGAAGAGCGCAATGTTGGAAATGTGAATCGACATTTCCTGCTCAACGATACCGCCGGTCGTACCCTTCATCGGGTTCGGCTTGGTGTGCTTCTTGACCCGGTTAACGCCTTCCACCACCGCACGATCGGACTCGGTCACCACGCGCAATACCGTGCCGCGCTTGCCCTTGTCCTTGCCGGTGAGGACGACGACCTGGTCGCCTTTGCGAATCTTGCTCATCTCGGTCGCTCCTTACAGTACTTCCGGTGCCAGCGACACGATCTTCATGAACTTCTCGTTACGCAGTTCGCGCGTAACCGGTCCAAAGATACGGGTGCCGATTGGCTCCAGCTTCGCGTTCAAGAGCACGGCGGCGTTGCCGTCGAACTTGATCAGCGAACCATCGTTGCGGCGAACGCCCTTGGCGGTACGAACCACCACCGCGTTGTAGACTTCGCCTTTTTTCACGCGGCCACGGGGCTGCGCGGACTTGATACTGACCTTGATGACATCACCGATGCCGGCGTAACGACGCTTCGAGCCGCCAAGCACCTTGATACACATCACCGATCGCGCGCCGGTGTTATCGGCCACGTCGAGAATCGACTGCATCTGAATCATGTTTTTTATCTCCAACTTGTGCCGCAACCACCGATGTGGAAACAGCTAGTCTTGGATCCGTCTTATGTCGATCACTCCCAAGAAGAAATGATCAACAGGTTAGAAAACTTCTTTTTGTCCAGGCGCTTAACTTCGGCTTCGGCTGACGCCAGGACGATGCGTTTGCGGTGATTTGCACAACGTTTTTAGCGTACTTTCAGCCAACGAAGCCATGGCTGAAGCAGCAAAGAGCGCGATTTTAACCCGATTTCTTTGACCGCCGCAAGCGTTATCTTTGATTTTTCAGGGATTTGTATCCGCGGCCAGCGGGTGCAGCCAAGCGCCTGCCACGGCGGCACCACTGCCAGCGCTCGCCCAAAACGCGACAAACCGCTTGTTTTTCAAACGGTTAAAGTGAAACCGGGGATGCACCCGCCGACCGGGCTTGCGCACGGTGAAGGCAATGGCTACACCGCCATCATGCCGCCATCAACCGAAAGAATGTGCCCTGTAACGTAGCTGGCGGCGTCGGACGCCAGGAAGATTGCCGGACCCATCAGATCCTCGTCGCCACCCAGGCGCCCCATCGGCGTCATTGCCGTAATCTGCTTGTCGATCAGCTTCAGCACGCCTGCGCTCATCTTGGACGGGAAAAAGCCGGGCGCCAGTGCATTGACCCGGATGCCAAATTTTGCCCACTCCGCCGCCAGCGCCTTGGTGAAATTGATCAAGCCGCCCTTGCTGGCATTGTAGGCAACCGTCTGCATCGCACCCATCTGACCGCGAAAACCGGCGATCGAGGCGACATTGATGATGGCACCGCCTTTATTGGGGATCATGCTCTTGGCGCCGACTTGCTGAGACACCAGGAACGCGCCAGTCAGGTTGGTGCCCAGCACCTTGTTCCAGGCATCCAGCGGATATTCTTCGGCGGGCGCCCCCCACGAGGCGCCGGCATTGTTGATCAGGATATCTATCCTGCCGTACTGGGCCAGCACCGCGTCCACCATCGGTGCAATGGTGTCGGCCTTGGACAGGTCGCTAGCGAACACAAATACGTCGTAACCCTTGGCGACGAGTTCCTTGCGCGCAGACTCCAGTTCGTCAGCCTTGCGCGCGGTCAACGCCAGCTTGGCCCCCATCGAGCCGAAGCCATGTGCAATCTGCAGCCCAAGGCCGCGCGATCCACCGGTGATCAGGGCCACCTTGCCGGTCAGGTCGAAAAGTTTTTGTGCGCTCATCACGATCTCCCATATAAGGATGCAATTCTGGCACGCATTCGCCGCTTCGGATCAGAAGCTGACTCCTGGCTGGTTGCGCTGACCGGCAGTCAGCCGGCCAGCGGCGTCCTGCTTAAACCCGCCAGCGCGGCCGGTAGCGGCGCCCGCGGTCCATCCGGCTGCCAGCCACGCTCACCGGCGATCTTCGCGATGCTTTCGATTCGCTCCAGTGACAGCGGATGCGTGCTCAGCATCGGCACCCGCATCGCGGCATGTTCGCCGTTGGCACGTTCAAGCAGGCGGAAAACATCCTGCGCGCCGCCAACGTGCCCATAGATTCCCGACAGAACAGCCAGCGCAGCAAAATCTGCCTCGCGCTCCTGATCGCGGGAAAATTTCAGCAGCGACGCGCTGCCGGCCATGTTGATGGCCCCGCTGGCCGCGCTGCGCCCCATGCTGCCGTGTACCACCGACAGGATGATGCCAACCGCCACCCCGCGACCCAGACTGCGGGCCGGGTGTCGCAATTTGGCGTGCGCAATTTCATGTGCCAGCACCATCGCCAGCGCGTTTTCGTCAGCCAACTGCTCCAGCAGCCCGCGGCAAATCACGATATTGCCGCCCAGCGTGGCGAACGCGTTCACCATCGGCGTGTCCTGGTAATGGACCGTGATCGCCATGCCTTCCGGCAGTTGCATGTCTGCGGCGAGGCGCGCGCCTAGCCGGTTCAGTTCCCGCTCCACCTCGCGCGACGCCTGCGAGTTGTCGCCGGAGCGGTCCGCCATCAGTGCCGCGGAGACTTCCGCTGCAACCGCTTTTTCATAACGATAGGGCAGCCGCGCCGCCAGTTCGCCGGCGAACAGCCCGATCAGCGTCGTGACCAGCACCACAGCGCCGACCGCTCCCACAACCAGCCACACGAATTCTTTCAGCGGGTGCTCGATGGTGTAGTTGACCGTTTCGTCGGGCGTGCGATTCTCCAGTTCCATCAGCCGATCATGCCGCGCTGCGGGCGAATGGCGGTGCCAAAGGCGAGGATCTCGAACGACGGCATGGCACCCTGCCGCCCCGCCGATAGGGAGGTGGTCTCGAACTTGACATTGACAATCAGGCTGTAGCCGGCGCGGCGCGCATCCTCCTTCATGCGGATGATGGCTTCGCGACGCGCGCGGTCGAACAGGCTCTCATAGCCGCGGAACCGCCCGCCGACCAGGTTTCGCAGACTGGCGACAAACTGCTTGAAATAGTCCGACGAAATCACCACCGCTCCGGTCACCAGCCGGCATTCCTGCGCATCGACCAGGTTTGGCGGATAGCGGGTTGCAAAGGCGAGAATCTTTTTCAGCGCCTGTTCGCGCTTGCGGATCGAGACATAGTGCTGACTTTCAAGGAAGCGGCCAACGAAAAACCCGACTGCAAGCAGGAACAGAAACAGAAACAGCTGGAAATACTCGAAGAAGATCTCCATCCGGCTACTCCAGCACGACCGCTGTTCCGTAGGCGAGGATTTCGGCTGCGCCCATGGTCACGGCGGTGGTTGCGTAGCGCACATTGAGCACACCATTTGCGCCGATCGACACTGCCTGCTTGACCATGCGGTCGGTCGCCTCTTCGCGCGCTTCCTGCATTAATTCCGTGTAGGCCTTCAATTCACCGCCGACAATGTTTTTCAAGCCGGCAAGAATGTCCTTGCCGGCATGCTTGGCGCGCACCGTGCTGCCCTGGACCAGGCCCAGATGCGTTTTCACCCGGCGGCCAGGCACGACTTCGATGTTTGAAACGAGGATATCCGACACGGTCTCTCCCTGAGAATTAATATTGACTTACCTCAAGAAAACTTGGGCCGGGCAAGTATAACCAGCGCCGCGACGGGCCGCACAGCGGTGACCAAAAAAGCACCGGCAATGCATGACGGCGCGATCGGCCTGCAGCAGGGAGAAAACCGCGCCATCCGACGCGGGAAGGATTCCTTATCGGGGGGCAGCGACCGGCAGCGCTTTCTCCAGTTCCGCCACACGGTCACGCAGGAACTTGAGGTAGTCGGCGTCCTTGCCGCCCTGCAGTTCGATCTTCTTCAGGGCCAGCAACTGGGCCGTGCGCAGCGCATCATCGGCCGCAACCTTGACGTCAGGCTCGACCCCGACGCCTTCCCAGTTGGTATTCGTGATCGGATTGATCGCCCGTCCATCCGGGACAAAAATGCTGAAGTTGGCGTGTATCCGGCGCATTCCGCCTGGATGCGCCCCGCCGCCGGTGGTCTCGCCGATGATCGTGGCGCGCTTGAGGTGTTTCAGGTTATAGCTGAACTCCTCCGCGCCGGAAAATGTGCGCCGCGAAGTCAGCACATACACTGGCTTGGCCTGGCCAAAGCGCTTGCCGGGCACCCAATCCTGGGTCCAGAACTGGGTGGTGCGATTGCCCTCCCGCCGGTAGAAGCTGTTGAGGTGCGTCCGCTCATCGAACAGGTAGCTGGTCATCAATGCCACCGTGGCCGGGTCACCGCCGCCATTGCGGCGCAGGTCGACGATCAGTGCTTCCGTATGCGCCACCAGGGTCATGGCTGCGGCGATCGCCTCGCCCGCCAATTCAGCCGACTCGAAACCGCGCAATTCGATGTAGCCAACATTCAGCGGCAACCGCTCGACCTTGTCGACGCCGAAGTTGCGCATACCTGCCTGCTTGCGATATTCAGCCAGTTCCTCGGCCGTGGCCTGTCCGCGGGCGCGTTCCGGCAACGGCCTTGCGCTGTAGCGCACACGAATGTGCTTATCGCGGGTGACGGCCTGGATATCGTCAGTCAGCTTTTCGGCAAATCTGATCGCGTCGGCGTAGGCGTCGTAGGTGCCGGACTCAAGACTCCGGCCCAGTGCTTCCCCGACTTTCGTCGCCACCTCGGGAAAAACATAGCGGTCATTCAATTCGCGGATGGCACCTTCAACCACCTGCGCCCGCGTGGCGCGGTCGATTGTGCTGTCGGGTTGAGCCGGCTGGGCACCGGCTTGAGTCGCGGCGACCAAGGCAAGCGTCAGCGCGGCCAGAGTGATCGCCGGCCAAAACGGCAACGCCAGCGTCTTTGCGGCAAGGGGAGATCGGCAAGAGTTCAATTGGGTTCCTTTTCTG
>CAYQKN010000146.1:0-4223 GCA_964417885.1 uncultured Burkholderiales bacterium
TCGGTGATGGAGTTCACGCCCGACAGGCCGTTGAGTCCGCCGGGATTGCTCTTGCCGAATACCAGCGGCGCATCCTGGCCGCCGGTGGTGGCGCCGATGCTGCCGTCGATCACGCTGCGCGCCAGGGTGAAGCCGTTGACGCTGGTGCCGTAGATGCCGAAGTTGTTGGCCAAGGTGCCGGTGATGCGCATCCGCGTCAGCGATACGTTCTGCACATTGTCGAGGCGGATGCCGGTGGCCTTGTTCTGGATCGTGCCGCCGGTGCAATCGGCGAGCGCGGGGGCCGTCGGTGCGGTGGCATTGTTCACCACCACGCCGCCACAGTTGCCGGCGGAATTGCCGGTCACGGTGAAGCTGCCGGTATTGTTCTGCAGCAGGATGCCGGTGGCGCCGCCGTTGGCGGACACACTGCGGAAGCTGTAGGTGCCGCTATTGCCCGCGCCGGTCAGGCTGACGGCGGTGCCGGAGGTGGCGGTCAGGTCGCGCACCGTGACGCTCACACCCGTGATGTTGGCGCCAACGACACCATTGGCGGTGCCGGTGCTCAGGTCGAATCCATCGAGCGTGACGCCGCTGGCCAGGGTGAGGGTGCCACCGAGCAGCGGGAAGCCGCCCGGGACCATCAGATTGTTGCCGTTGACGGCCAGTAGCGCGCCCTGGCCGATCAGCCGCTGGCCGGACTTGAGTATCGAGGCCGTGGCAAGGTTGGTGGTGGTGCCGTTGCCTTGATAAACGTAAATGTTGTCGTTGGCAGTGGACGCGGCGACGGCGCCGGCCAGTGTGTTGAACGGCGACTGCGACTGGCCGTTGCCGGCCGCCGCGTCGTTCTTCACGTACCAGACGCGGCCGCCCAGGGTCAGATTGACCGTGCCGGGCGCCGAGGCGACCGCCGCACCGCCGCCGGTGTTGCTCACAACGGTGTAGGTGAAGGAATCGCTGGTGATGGCGGCCAGGCCCGGGTTGGCCTTGGGCGTGTAGACAAAGGTGCCGTCGGCAGCAACGGTGACACTGCCGCCGGCGCTGGTGGCGAAGGTACCGGGGGTGGCCATCACGGCGCCCGCGGGCAGGTCATTGGTGGTGATCCTGCCGCTGGCACCGACGAATGGCGTGGCGGGAATGGTCGCAGCACCGCCGGTGAGGACGAACTGGGTGTTGTCGACCAGGCCGCTGAAGCTGTCGCCGGTGGCGATCGGTGCCACCGTGATGGTGAGCGCGCGGCTGCCGCTGCAGCCGCCGGCGTCGGTAGCCGTCACCAGGATGCTGAAGGTGCCGGTGGCGGTGGGGGTGCCGGTGACCTGTCCGGTGCCGCTGCCGATGGTGAGACCGGACGGCAGGCCGCCGGCCAGCCAGCTGATGGTGCCGTTGCCGCCCAGCTGCGTGAATGTGGCCGTGGCCATGGCGCTGCCGATGGTCAGCGCCGGAATGGCACCGCTGACGGTGATCGCCGGGCAGCTCACGTTGAATGTGAAGTTCTGTGCCGCGCTGGGCAGGATGCCGTTGCGGGCGGTGATCACCCAGCCGTAGGGCGAGCCGCCCTGCGTGCCGGCGGCCGGTGTGCCGGCGATGGTGGCGGTGTTGTTGCCGTTGTCGGTGAAGGTCACGCCGGCCGGCAGCGTGCCGCTGCGGGTGAGGGTGTTGCCGGGCGTGCCGGTGGTGGTGACGGTGAAGGTCTGGCCGGTCTTGCCCGGCTCAAAGGTAGTGCTGGTGGCGCTGGTGATGGCGGGCGACGTGCCGGTGGTGAAGTTGAGCACGTGATTCGCCGCCATGTTCTGGCTGGTGTCGACATCGGTGACCTGCGCAGCCAGTACGGTGACGCGGCAGGCGGTGCCGGCGGGCAGGCTGGCCGACGGGGTGAGCGTGAAGCTGGCCGCGGCCGCCAGCGGCGCCAGCGCGAACGTCCTGGGCGTGGCGACGGGGCATTCAAGGGCGAACGCAGACACGCCGGCGTTGACCGGTTCGCTGAAGTTGATCGTGATGGCGGCAGACGGTTGAACCAGCGTTGCGCCATTGGCCGGCAGGCTGGACACGACGGTCGGCAGGACAAATACAACGAAGGTGGCCGAGGTCGCGGTGCCGTTGGGCGTGGTGACGGCGATCGGGCCACTGGTGGCGCCGGCCGGGACCGTGGTGACGATCTGGCTGGCCGACAGGATGCTGAATACCGGCTGGCTGGTGCCGTTGAACCACACCGCAGTCGCGCCGCTGAAATTGGTGCCGTTGATTGTCACGGTGGCGCCCGCGAGCGCACCGGCCGCCGGCACCGTGCCGCTGATGGCCGGCGCCGGGTCCGGGTTCACATTCACGCTGACCTCGGCGCTGCTGGTGCGCTGACCATCGTTCGCGCTCAGCCGCAACAGGTAAACACCCGGGGCGGCAAAGCTCGCGCTGGTGCTGGCCGCCGTCGTGCTGCCGAAACTGACTGCAGCCGGGCCGCTGACAAGCGACCACTGCAGCGTCAGCGCCGCCGGCGGATTCGGCAGGCCGTCGTCGCTGGCCGAACCGGCCAGCATTGCACTGCCCGGCAGCGTGATCGATTGACCGCTGCCGGCATTCACCACGGGCGCGGCATTACCCGGCGGCAACGCCACGCTGCCGGACGCGGCGGCGCGCGCTTTTACCGCCGCGATATCGGCCGCCGTCACATAGCCCGAAGTGTTCAGGTCGAATGGAAAATTATCGCTGACTGCCGCCTGGCCGGCGCGCGCCTTGACACTGCTGATGTCGCCGGCAACGACGCTGCCGGACTGATTGGTGTCGCCGACGCGGAAAGCAAGCGATGCACTGACGTTGAGCATCGTGCCATTGACGTTGTCCAGCGAAACCGTCAGCCGCCGGTTATCGGACAGAACAGGGATCGTCACGATGACTTCGTTGCCCGATGCCAGCGCCGAGACACCCGCGACCGGCAGGATGGCGTCGTCGATCACCGTCAGCGTGCCGGTCGAGACCACCGGTGCGTCAAACTGGAACACGATGCGGTGGCCGCTGCCGATGGCGCGCGATTCAATGGTCAGGTTGCCGGACATGGCCTGCGAGGCGTCAACCGGCAGGTCGCGGGTCGCGGCGGCGTCCGGATGCATTTTGCGCGACTGCACACCGGTCAGCGACAGCGCCTGTGCCGACATCGACAGCGCGGCCAGGCACATCACCAGACAACACGTTCCCCGCCGTGCGAGCACGGCCACCATGTGACTCGTCGACAGGGCGTGGGCCGGCAGAGACATCCTGATATTCCCCGCAGGCCGGTATTGACGGCCCGCAGCGTATTGAAAAACAGCATTTTCATTATCGCATGCTGCGCCAACGGCACTTCCCGGCAAGGCGGTCGAACCGTCCGGCGGAAACAGTATTTAACAATCGGCGGATAAACACCGTCGGTGCGGCCAAATTCACCGCCAGGCCGCGTATGATTCGCGACAAATGACAATCACCTGCAAACAACGCCTGCAGCGCGCCGCGCGCAGCATGGCTGCAATTGGCGCAATCGGCCTCACCACCGCCACCATTGCGGCGCCACCCATCACAACCGATGACGCCAGCACCCTGGATCCCGGCGCCTGCCAGTTCGAAGTCGAGCGCCGCCGGTTCAAGTCCCAGGCTGAACTCGACGTCGTGGCGGCCTGTAACCTGATCGGCAACACCGAGTTTGCGATCGGCAAGCTGCGTGTGGCTGCCGACGGTGAGCCGCGCGCGGACAGCGTTGTGGTGTCGATCAAGCGGGTGCTGTATGCCGGAACCGATGGCGGCTGGAGCGCCGGCTTCAATGCCGCCACCGTTCGCGCCACCGGCAACGCGTCCGGCACCAGGCAAAACCTGGTCACGGCGATTTTCTCCCGGCCGATCGACGCCGCCGGCGACACCCTGCTGCATATCAATGGCGGCTGGGTCAACGACCGGGAGGCGGATGCCGGCACGCGGCGCAACCGTTTCGCCTGGGCCGCGGCGGTCGAGAGCAATGTGTCGTCGCGCTGGACCGTGGTTGGCGAGGTGTTCGGCCAGCAGTCGCAACCGGTGAGCGCGCAGGTGGGACTGCGCTGGTGGGCGGTGCCCAACCATGTGCAGTTCACCACCTCGATCGGCGGCCAGCGCGGGAACGGCCGTGATGGCAGATGGATCAGCCTCGGCATTCGTTTTGAAAGCGGCGGCCCGCTGTTCTAGCCGGAATGCTTTTCCCGGCGGCACGAAGGATGGGCGGCCATCCGGTAACGACGCAGAATTGAAAC
>CAYQKN010000146.1:4323-9265 GCA_964417885.1 uncultured Burkholderiales bacterium
CATGACCATGACCGCACCGAAGGTAAAACCGGTTCCCGACGGTATGCGCACCGTCACCCCGCACCTGGTGTGCGCCGGTGCGGCCGATGCCATCGAGTTCTACAAGCGGGCGTTCAAGGCCGAGGAAGTGATGCGGCTGCCCGGCCCCGACGGCAAGCTGATGCACGCGCAGATTCGCATCGGTGACTCGGCCGTGATGCTGGTCGACGAGATGCCGGCATGGGGTTCGCTTGGCCCGAAGTCGCTGAAGGGCTCGCCGGTTACCCTCCACCTGTTCGTCGAGGATGTCGACGCCGTCATGCAAACTGCGGCCGACGCAGGCGCCAGGGTCACGATGCCGGCCGCCGACATGTTCTGGGGCGACCGGTATGGCGTGCTTGAGGACCCGTTCGGTCATCATTGGTCGGTCGCCACCCACCAGCACGACCTGGATCCTGCACAGATCATGCAGGCGATGCACCAGGCCTGCTCGTAGCCCGGCCGGAGCGCGGCCGCCGGCGCATAATGCCGGCATGCCATCGTCCTGCCACTTCGAACAGCTGTTCGATCAACAGTCCTCGACGCTGACCTATATCGTCGCCGACGCGCAGACGCGCGAGGCGGCCATCATTGATCCGGTCGACCACCAGATCGATCGCGACCTGGCGGTGCTGTCGCGCCTGGACCTGGTACTGCGCTACACGATCGAGACCCACGCCCATGCCGACCACGTTACCTCGGCCGGACTGTTGCGCCGCCGCACCGGGGCACGGGCGGCGGCGCCGTTCAATTGCGGCGTGATCCCGGCCGACCTCCACCTGGAACAGGGCGTCACGCTCAGCGTGGGCGGCGAGTCCCTGCGCGTCCTCGACACACCCGGGCACACCGCCGGCAGCATTTGCCTGCTGTGGCGCGATGCGGTTTTCACCGGCGATACCCTGCTCATCGGCGGATGCGGGCGATGCGACTTCCAGGGCGGCGATGCCGGCGCGATGTACGACAGCATCACCCGGCGGCTGTTTACGCTGCCGGACGAGACGCGCGTCTATCCGGGTCATGACTATCGCGGCAATCGGCAATCCACCATCGGTGCGGAAAAGCGTGGCAATCCGCGCCTGGCAGGGAAAACGCGGGACCAGTTCATCGCCCTGATGGCCAGTCTGGATTTGCCCAAGCCGGCCATGATCGACGTGGCGGTGCCCGCCAATCGCAACCTGGGGCTGCCGCAAGGCAGCTAGGCAGGCCAGCGGTACCGGGCAATGCGCCGGCGGGCGGCGGCGGTTCAGGCAAGGCGGGCGCGATAAATATTGTGTCCTGTTGACACCGCTCAACGCCAGTCCGGCCGACATGGATTGCAATGCTGATACAAAAGGGAGCCAGGCCAGTCACCGAGCGCCCACACCAATCGGAGGTGAAGCATGTCACCAGACAGGCGGTTGTCACGCAAATCCGCACCGTTCTCCCTACCGGCGCCGAATGCCGGTGCCGCGGGACGGGCCATGCTCGATGCGCAAGAAGTGAAAGCCACCGACCCGCCCGCCGGCACGGCGCGCGGCTGGTGGTCGCGCCTGACCGGCGGCTTCGCCGCCCACAGCTTCGTCCGCTCGATGCTGGTGGCATTGCAGGATGCGATCACGCGAACCGCCGTCGGCGCCGCGCAAACCTCGATTCGGCTGGGCTCGGTATCGACACAGGCCAAACATACCAACCTCGCACTGGCGGAGATGTCGCGCACCGCCGGGCGGCTGAACGACGACATGAAGCAGATCACCGCCTCCTCGCAACACACCGAAGTCGCCGCGCGCGAGATGAACCAGGTCGCGTCGGAAGGCAGCGCGCTCAGCCGCAAGGGCGTCGCCACCACCGGCGAGTTGCAGGAGCAGATGCAGCAGACGGTGGAGCGCATCGACCGGCTGTTCAGGAATGTCGAGTCGATCATGCAGGTCAGCGACATCATCGACAATATCTCGCGCCAGACCCGGTTGTTGTCGTTCAACGCCGCCATCGAGGCGGCGCGCGCCGGCGCGCACGGCGCCGGCTTCGCCGTGGTGGCCAAGGAAGTGGGCGCCCTGGCGGAGAACACGGCCGCGCGCACGCGCGAGATCAAGACCTTCCTCAACGGCATTACCGAGGATTTGTCGCCGACCCGGGAGGCGGTACAGCGGAGCGAGGCGCTGGTGGAGACCACAGCCGGCCACGCGCAGACGCTGGTGCAGTCGATGCAGCGCCTGACGGCGCTGTCGACCGACGTGGCATCGCATATGCAGGCCATCTCCGGCGCGGTCGAACAGCAGCGCGCCGGCATCGAGGACGTGTTCGCCCGGCTGAAGGCGGCGTCCGTGGCCAGCCAGGGCATCAGCGACGACGCCGAGGCGATGACCGCGGCGACCTTCGCGCTCTCGGAGCTGACCGAGGAGACGTTCCAGTATTTTGTCCAGGTCGACACCGCCTCCATCTTCCACCGCACCCTCAAGCTGGCGCGCGAGCTGGCCTCGAGGTCGACGCGCATTTTCGAGAAGGCGGTCGATTCCGGCGCCTGCACGCTGTCGGACGTGCTCGAATTCGACTACCGCGAAATCCGCGGACCGGAAATAGCCTCCCTTGCCCACCTGTTCGACGTCAGCCGCGTGCCGCCAGGCGGCTTCGAGCCGCCCAAGTTTCACACCCGCTACGATGCGGTGGTCGATGTCGAGCTGCAGAAGGTCATGGATGAAATCAAGGCGCGCGAGCCGCAGATGATCTTTGCGCTGCTGATCGACCTCAATTCCTACGGCCCGATCCACAACAGCGAATACTGCCGCGACTGGACCGGCGCACCGGAGAAGGATCTGGTCGGCAACCGCATCAAACGTTTCTTCACCGACCAACGCGTACTGGTCCGCGGCGCCCGCGTCGGTCTGCCGGGCGCCGCCCGCCTGCCCAACCTGGCCAAGCGCGGGGAATTCATCCGTGCCGGCTGCGACCTCGGTGAGCAGCCCGGCTCAACGGAACAGTTCCTGGTCCAGACCTATGCGCGTGACACCGGTGCCGTCGTCACCGTGCTGACGGTGCCGCTGTTCGTCAAACACCAACGCTGGGGTGCGGTGCTGCTTGGCTGGAACGCCGACGGCAGCCGCTGAGGCGCGCCCGGGCCGGCAAACGCGCCGCAGCGGAACCGGCTGCCGACCTACGGCGCCAGCCGCTCGGTACGCCAGACCGCATTTTCCAGCCGGTAGACGATGCGATCGTGCAGCCTGCTCGGCCGGCCCTGCCAGAATTCGAACCGGTCCGGCAGCAGGCGATAGCCGCCCCAGTGCGGCGGCCGCGGTCGCTGCAACAGGAACCTTGCCGCGCATTCAGCCGCCCGCGCCACCAGAACCGCCCGGCCGGCAATCGGCTCGCTCTGCGGCGATGCCCAGGCGCCGATGCGCGAATCCAGCGGCCGGGTGGCGAAGTAGGCATCGCTTTCGGCCTCGCTCACTTTTTCGACCCGACCCTCGATCCGCACCACACGCTCCAGGTCGACCCAGTGAAACTGCAACGCCGCGAACGGGTTGGCCGCCAGCTCGCGGCCCTTGCGGCTGAGGTAATTGGTGAACCACACCGGCCCGCGCTCATCGGTGCCCTTGATCAGTACCACCCGGGTGGACGGACGGCCGTCGGCGCCGACCGTGGCCACCGTCATCGCGTTGGGCTCGGCGATCTGCGCCGCGATGGCCTCGTTCAGCCACTTTTCAAACTGGCTGAACGGCGACGCGGCGACGTCGCTCTCCGACAGGGAGGCGGCCTTGTAGTCCTTGCGGATATCGGCGATGTTCATGTTTCATTCCCGGGCTGGCCGGGCCGTTGCGCAATGATTGTGATGTCGCGGCGGAAATCCGCCGGCAGCCAGCGGGTGATGGCCGAGAACAGCCGACCCGAACCGGGCCCGTAGCAAAACAGATTCTCGACCCTCGCCTCTAGCACGTCAAAGCCGCATTCGCGGCAATGGCCGGCCAGTTCGCGGCGCGTGTACTCGCGAAAATGGCCCGGGTTCATTGCATCCTCGCGGATCGGTTCGAACGGATTCGAGCCCGCCAGCAGTTGCAGGCGATTGCGCAGGAATGCCGCGTTCGGCGTCGAGACGATGAGAAAGCCGCCGGGGTTGAGGCAGCGATACAGATAGCGCAGCACGTGGCGCGGCGAGGTGTGCAGATGCTCGATCACCTCCAGCAGCAGGATCAGGTCGACCGGCGGCGGCAGTGCGCACTGACCCGCATTGGCGGTGTCATTGAGATCCAGCCGGTGATGCACCGTGTCCCCTGACGGTCGATAGCGGTGATCCTCCCAGCCCATCGTTTCCAGCGCGATGTGCGGCAGCAGTTGCTGAAGAATCACGGTCTGGAACGACGGCCCGACGTCAAGCACGCGCCGTACCGGGTGGCGCTCACAAAGTGCCACGGCGGCATCAAGGTTGGCCGCAATCCGCACGCCGTTCTCCCGCCAGTAGCGTTGCGCTTCCGGCTCCTGTTTCGCGGCCAGCGCCGCGCCCAGCGCGCCGATGGTCGCCGACCGCGCGCGGTTCACAATGCCTGCCCGACGCGCCGTTCCACCACCGCCAGCTCCGCCTCGTCCAGCGCATCGCCGAGAAAGCCGCCGCTCTGGTGCGCCCACAGGCGCGCATACAGGCCGTCGCGCGCCAGCAGGCCCTGGTGGTCGCCCTCCTCGACCACGCGGCCCTGGTCGAGCACGATCAGGCGGTCCATCGCGGCAATGGTCGACAGGCGGTGTGCAATGGCCACCACCGTCTTGCCTTCCATCAGCTTGTACAGGCTGTGCTGGATGGCGGTTTCCACTTCGCTGTCCAGCGCGCTGGTGGCCTCGTCCAGCAACAGGATGGGCGCGTCCTTGAGCTTGACACGGGCAATCGCGATCCGCTGGCGCTGCCCGCCGGACAGCTTCACGCCGCGCTCGCCGACGTGGGCATCGTAACCGCGCCGGCCGG
>CAYQKN010000147.1:0-9078 GCA_964417885.1 uncultured Burkholderiales bacterium
ACGGGTGAAGTATCCGGATTTCACCCCCTGCCTTCTGTGTGCTGGGTCACAATCCAGGCACCAGTTTGTCAACCCTTGTGACACTCCCGCCCAAACGGTCCTTTCACTCACGCGCGGGCCGTTTTCAAATGCAAACTCCAGCACTGGCGCGGGTTTCCAGGCAATTGCTGCCTGCAGACCGCGCCAGTGCTGGAGTTTGGCTGTCGAGTGACGCGCGCTCGCTATATCAGCCCGCGACCCGACGCCAGCAGGTAGCCAACCAGGCAGGAAGTGGCGACGCCGATCAGCCCGGGGGCGATGAAGCTGTGGTTGATCACGTACTTGCCGATATGGGTGGTGCCGGAACGATCGAACTGGATGGTGGCGAGGTCGCTCGGGTAGGTCGGCAGGATGTAGTAGCCGTAGCTGGCGGCGGCGAAGGCCACCACGTAACCCGGCGGCACGCCGATCGACAGGGCAACCGGCACCATCGCGCTGATGGCCGCAGCCTGTGAATTGACCAGCTTGGACACGACCAGCAGCGCCAGCCCGTACGCCCAGGGATGGGTTTTCACCACGTCGGAAAGGGATGCCTTGAGCGCCGGCAGGTTGGCCTCGAACACGGTGTCGGCCATCCAGGCGATGCCGAACACGGCGATCACCGCGATCATGCCGGCGCGGAATACTTCGTTCTTGGCGATGTTGGCCGGATTGGTCTTGGTGAAGACGATGATGAGCGCGCCCGCCAGCAGCATGAACATCTGGATGGTCAGGATCATCGACAGCGGTTTGCCGGCGACCAGCGGCCGCAGCGAGGGCACAGCGCCCAACAGTGCCACCACCACGATGCCGCCAAGGAAAATCCACATCGCCACCCATTGACCAGTGGCCAGTTCCTTGCCGATCAGCGTGGTCGATTCACCGTAGACGCGCTTGCGCTGTTCCGGATCGGCAATCAGGGCCTGGAATTCCGGGTCCTTGTCGAGGTCCTTGCCGCGGAACCAGCTGAAGATGCCGATCATCAGCACCCCGGCCAGGGTGGATGGAATGGTGATCGACAGCAGCATGACGAAATCGACCGTGGTGCCCGCCGCCGGCGCCTTGGCCAGGAACGCGACCAGCGAAACCACCGCTACCGACACCGGGCTGGCCATGATGCCCATCTGGCTGGCAATCGACGAGCCCGCCATCGGCCGCTCGGGCCGGATGCCGTTCTTGATCGCGATGTCGTAGATGATCGGCAGCATGGTGTAGACCACGTGCCCGGTACCGCACAGCATGGTCAGGAAGCAGGTGGTGAACGGCGCCAGGATCGACACGTACTTGGGATTGCGCCGCAGCAGCTTCTCGGCCGCCTGCAACATCACGTCAAGCCCGCCGGAGGCCTGCAGGGTGGCGGAGGCGGCGACCACCGCGATGATGGTGAGCATGACGTCGATCGGCGGTTTGCCGGGCGCCAGCTTGAAGACAAAAACCAGAATGACGATGCCGACGCCGCCGAGCAGGCCGAGTGCGACGCCACCCTTTCTTGCCCCGTAGAACAGGCAGATCAGGATGATGGCAAGTTGCAGTAGGAAATCCATGGCAGTTCCTGTTTATTCAGATCATCCGCAGGACACCAGAAATTTCACTCAACAGCATGCCGGCAGACTTGAAGGAGGCTTCCTTCACTTCGGTTGCCGCCGCGGTTCGGGGCAACTGAAGCCATTGTCCACCGCTGGCACATGCGGTTATTGATTAGCATCAAAACCGTCGCCATCGTTGCAAGCGAAAGGTTGCGAATCAGTTGATCGATATCAAAAGATTGCCGCGGGATTCAGCCGCCGCCGCGACGGAAGTGCAGCTCGAAACGCGCCAGGAACGCGTCGATTTCGGCTTCCGAATAGCCGCTGAAGGAAAAATCGACCCGATGACGCTCGAGGCGGATCAGGCCGATGCGCAGTTCGGGCATGGCGGCAAAACCGATCCGCCAGCCGCGTCCCGCGGCCTGGTGGGTAAAGGCATCGCCGCAGTCAGTGAAATCCACATGATCCACCGCGGCCGGCAGCAGGCGGACAAAATCCGCCCGCGTGGTGGTCATCTCGATGGTGCGCGGCAGTTTCATCGGCGTGCTGCCCGCAGGCACGGCAGGGCGGCGTCGCTAGCCGCCGGCGATCGGCGGCCAGATCGCCAGCGTTTCGCCTTCGACCAACGCCCGCGTCGGCCGCTCCGCCGGCGCGATGAATACACCGTCAATCAGCACCAGGTGGCACAGCTTGAGCGGCAGGTTGAGGTCCTCAATGCAGCGTGCGACGCTGGTGCCGGCATCGAGTTCCAGTGCCAGCGAGTTGGTCCGGCGCGCCTCGGCCGGCAGGTAATCGGTGAGGGTGGCGTAAAGCTTGAGAGTGACTTTCATGCCGCTTTCTGCGAGGCGCCCAGGTAGGCCGCCATGAACTGGGTCGGGTCCGCCAGCAGGCGCGCCTTCCAGCTACCCAGCCGCACCCGGCCCTGGATCAACCCGCGCAGCGCACCGACATGATCGGTCCAGCCGATGCTGGTGGCGCCGATCAGCACATCCTGCTGGAACTGCAGCGACAGGTAACGGAAACCGACCCGATCGACCAGCTCCACCCCTTCGCCGCCCTCGGCGCTGGCCACACCCTGCCAGTGTCCGAATGAGGTTGAGATCAGCCCCAGCGTGTCGAGCACATTGATGGCCAGGCTGCCCTGGGTGGCCACCGGCGTGCCGGGTTGGCCCAGCATGTTGAGCGCGGCAATGCGCGCCTGGTCGGCGGCATTGGGCTGGATCGCATTGAGCTCGGGCTGGCCGGAATGAAAGCCGGTGGTTTCGGTCGCATCACCAGCCGCATAGATTCCCGCCACACTGGTCTGCATCTGCGCATCGACCAGGATGCCCTGGTTCACCTTGATGCCGCTGCCGGCGAGGAAAGCGATATTGGGACGCACACCGGCCGCCGAAATCAGCAGGTCGGCGTCCAGCGTCGCGCCGTTCGACAGTTTCACCTTCATCGCTTCGCCCGCGGCGCTGATCGCTTCGACCTTGGTATTGACGTGTACCTTGACGCCTTTTTTCTCCACCCACTGGCGGATCAGGTCACCGGCGGTTGCCGTCATCATGCGCGGCACCATGCGATCGCCCATCTCCACCACCGTCAGCTTGACGCCGCAATCGGCCAGCGCCTGCAGGATGATGCAGCCGATGAAGCCCGCGCCGAGCTGGACCGCGCGCGCGCCGGGTTTGGCGCGGGCCGCAATCTGGCGCGCATCAGCCAGCGTCCAGCACGGATGCACGCCCGGCAGCTCGATGCCCGGGATCGGCGGCCGCACCGGGTGTGAGCCACTGGCGATCAGCAGCCGGTCGAAGGCCAGTCGCTCGCCATTGGCCAGCACCACCGCGCGCGCGGCGCTGTCGATCCGTTCGGCCCGCGCATGCAGCAGGCGGATGCCGAGGCACGCGTAATGATTCACATCCTTGCGCAGGTAGGTGCCGGCTTCGGCAATATTGCCGGTCAGCAGGTACGGGATCGCCATGCGTGAATAGGGCGGTTCGTTTTCGTCGCCGACCAGCACCACCTCGGCGGCGGGATCGGCACGACGCAGCGTCTCGGCCGCGATCACGCCTGCGGGACCATTGCCAATGATGACGTGTTTCATGAGTGGACTTTCAATCCGCCGCCGGCTGCGGCATGGGAGATTTCAACGATACCGCGCGCCACGGCAGCGCGGCAGGATCGTGGGTGCCGGCAGGACGGCACCCACGGCCAATTGGCTACAGGCCAAGCCTGGCCAGCGTTGCCTTGCTCGGCACGCCCTTGTCGTCCCAGCCGCGCGCCTTGTAATACTCCGGCTTCATCTTGTCGAGGCCGCTGACCAGGCCCTTCGCCGGGCCGGTTTTGGCCGGTTCCGTTTTGAGACGGATCGGCAGGTCGTCGTCCTTGGCGGTGAAGCCGGCGGCGTTGTTGAACAGGCGCTCCATGTTCCAGATGCGCTCGCCCACCACTGCCAGCTTTTCCATCGTCCAGTCGCCTTCGCAGGCAGCGTCGAGCTGCGGCTGCAGGTCGGCCAGGGTCCAGGCGAAGGTGGTGAATACGCAGACGCCGGCGGAATCGAACACCGAGGTTGCGTCCTGGAACGCTTTCACCAGGTCGGCCTTGCCTTCGGTCACCAGCGGATCGGTCTTCACCGGGATGCCGAGCACTTCGGAGGCGACGGTATAGCCGCGCAGATGGCAGGCGCCGCGATTGGAGGTGGCGTAGGCGAGACCCATGCCCTGGATGCCGCGCGAATCATAGGCGGGGAATTCCTGCTTCTTGACTCCCATCGACAGTTCGGGACGGCCGTATTTTTCGCACAGTCGGGCCGAACCGAGGCCCAGTTCCTTGCCGAAGCCTTCGCCCTTGGCCGTCATCTCGGCCAGCTTGACCAGTGCCTCGGCCGAGCCGAACGGCGCATCCATGCCGATCTGTTCCTTGGTCAGGATGCCGAGGTCGTAGAGTTCCATCGCCGCGCCCACCGTGGCGCCGAACGAGATCGGGTCATAGCCGTCTTCGTTGCAGATCAGGTTGGCGTATTGCAGCGCCTCGAGATCGCCGACGCCGTTGGCGGCGCCCAGCGCCCAGGCGGCTTCGTATTCCAGGCCGCCCGAGGCACCCCAGTATTGCGGCTTGTTGACGACGCTGAAGTGTTTCTCGTCGATCTTCGAAATACGGCCGCAGGCAATGGTGCAGCCGAAACAGGCGGCGTTGGTCACCAGGTGCGATTTGCCGTCGGAGGGACGCTTTTCATTCATCGCCTCGGCCGAAATCTTGCGCGCATCCTCGAACTGCACGTCGCGGTGATTGCGCGTCGGCAGGGCGCCCATCTCGTTGATCACGTTCATCAACACCTGGGTGCCGTAGGTCGGCAGGCCCTGTCCGGTGACCGCGTTGTCGGCCAGCACTTTCTTGGCCGCGGCCGCGGCCTTCATGAATGCCTTGCCGTCCTTGATGCCGGCGGCCCCCTTGGTGCCGCGGATCGCCACCGCCTTCAGGTTTTTCGAGCCCATCACCGTACCGACGCCGGAGCGGCCGGCGGCGCGGTGCAGATCGTTGACGATGCAGGCATAGAGCACGCCGTTTTCGCCGGCGCGGCCGATGCTGCAGACCCGCACCTGCGGATCCTGGTGCGATTTCTTGATGATTTCCTCGGTGGCCCAGACCGTCTGGCCCCACAGGTGCGCGGCATCGCGCAATTCCGCCTTGTCGTCTTCGATCGACAGGTAGACCGGCTTGGGCGACTTGCCTTCAAAGATCACCATGTCCCAGCCGGCGAATTTCATCTCGGCGCCGAAATAACCGCCGGAATTGGAGCAGGCGATGGCGCCGGTCAGGGCGCCCTTGGTGATGACCGAATAGCGCCCGCCGGTCGAGGCCGGCGTTCCGGTCAGTGGACCGGTGGCCATGATGAGCTTGTTCTCGGCCGACAGCGGATCCACCTTCGGATCGACTTCCTCGACAAAGTACTTGGTGGCGAGGCCGCGCTGGCCGAGGTATTCCTGTGCCCATTGCATGTTCAGCGGCTCGGAGGTGCAGGTGCCCTTGGTCAGGTTTACACGCAGAATTTTTCTGGTCCATCCCATGATCGTCTCCTGTTAGCCGTTGGTGCGCGGTTGGGTGTCGGTCTTCGCGGCCCACTGGCGCATCTTGTCCAGGCCGGTCCAGTCCGCATCGACGTAGGTGATGGCGCCGGTCGGGCAGGCGGTGGCGCAGGCGGGGTCGCCGCCGCACAGGTCGCACTTCTGCACCTTGCCGGTCTCGACCACGTAGTTGACGGTGCCGAACGGGCAGGCAATGGTGCAGACCTTGCAGCCGACGCAGGTGGAATCGTTGACCACCTTGGCGCCGGTGCGCGTATCGATGGTGATGGCTTCGACCGGGCAGGCGTGCAGGCACCAGGCTTCGGCGCACTGGGTGCAGGTATACGGCACCTTGCGGCCCGCTTCCTCGAAATTGAACACCTTGATGCGCGACTTGGAAATGTTGAATACGCCGTAGTTTTCATACGAGCAGGCCATCTCGCATTGCAGGCAGCCTGTGCACTTGTTGGCATCGATATACAGCGATTTCTGCATGACGCGCTCTCCTCGTTTTTGGAATGGTCTCCGGCGGGTGCGGTCACGGCGCCGGCGGTTTGAACGGATTCCCGGCGGGCACTGCGTTTGACTGCATGCCACTGCCTTTTCTTGCGTCAAGTCTAGTGCGATTCCCGGTCACTGTAAACGTGAACAAGGCCCGGCAGGCGGGTGCAGGGCGATGCGCGGCAGGCCGCTGCGCATGATGACGCGCGGCGCGATCTACCCGTCGGGTTGCCGGCAACGCCCGGCTGCGTCAGCCGCCGGGCGGGAATGCGGCCTTACTTCCTGGCCGCTTCCTTCGGCGGGATCAGGTCGTCCTCGAGCTGGTCGAGCTTGTCCTGCGAAACCTTGCCGTCGTTGACCGCGCGCAGCCGGCGCTGCAGGTAGGCGTCGCGCAGGAACTGGTATTTGTCGAGTGCCGCCTCATCCAGCGATTTGCCGGCGCCCAGCAGGCTGGCGCGCAGGTCGATCACTTCCAGCGCCATGATCGAGTACATGGTGCGATCGTGGTCCACCGCCCGTGCCCAGCTCAATTGCGAATCGACCGCGCGGCCGGTGAAATCGCGGAACGTCGATGGCCCGAGCAGCGGGATCACCAGGTACGGGCCGCTGTTGAGACCCCATTTGCCCAGCGTCTGGCCGAAATCTTCTTCGTAGCGATCGATGCCCATTGGCGTGGCGACATCGAACAGGCCGAGCACACCGAGCGTGGAATTGATGATGAACCGGCCGAGGCTGGCTGCCGCGCCGTTGGGCTTGCCCTGCAGCAGGTTGTTGACCGAATTGCCGACATCGCCGACGTTGCGGAACGCGTTGCTGACGCCGGAGCGGACGAACTGCGGTGTCACCGTCTGGTAGCCGCGCGCCACCGGCTCGAGCACCGCGCGGTCGACCGCATCATTGAAGGCATAGGTGCCGCGGTTCATGCCCTCGAACGGATCGGCCTTGGGGGCACCGGTGGAGGCACAACCGGTAATGAGCAATAGCGCAGCGGCCGGGGCCGCCAGGAAGAGTCGTGCATTCATGGCTGGGTAATCATTTTCAGAAGGAAACGGGTTGATTTAAACGGAAGAAATGCGCGGCCGCAGCGGCTGCACAGGCAAGCCTGGCAACCGCCGCCGGCCGGGCGGCGACATCGACTAGTGCATCGTAAAGCGCATCGACAGGTCCAGCGCCTTAATGTCCTTGGTCAGGCTGCCGACCGAAATGCGCTGGACGCCGGTGTCGGCGATGCCGCGCACCAATTGAAGATTGACGCCGCCTGAGGCCTCAAGTTCAATCCCGGGCTTGCCGGATGCGGCGACAATCTTCACCGCATCGCGCATCTGGTCCGGCGACATGTTGTCGATCAGGATCAGCCGCGCGCCGCAATCGAGCGCCTCGTGCAACTGCTGCAGGGACTCGACCTCGATCTCGATCATGGTGTTGCGCGGTGCCTGGTGCTGCACTAGCGCGAACGCGGCCTCCAGCGCGGGACGGATGCCGCCGGCGGCGACGATGTGGTTTTCCTTGATCAGGATGCCGTCGTATAAACCAATGCGATGGTTCTGGCCGCCACCCACCGTGACCGCGTATTTCTGCGCGCGGCGCAGGCCCGGCAGGGTTTTGCGGGTGTCGAAAATGCGTGCCTGCGTACCGGCCACGGCGTCGACAAAGGCCGCGGTCCGGGTCGCGACAGCGGACATCATCTGCAGGAAGTTCAGCGCCGAACGCTCGGCCGAAAGCAGCGAACGCGCGCTGCCGGTGATTTCACACAGCTGCACACCGGCGGCGACGGTCTTGCCGTCCTCGATATGCCAGAACAGTTCGCAATCCGGGTCCAGTTCGGTGAAACAGCGCTCAAACCATTCGCGGCCGGCGATGACGCCGTGCTCGCGGGCGATGACGCGGGCGTGGCCGCGGGCGGTGGCGGGAATCAGCAGGGCGGTCAGGTCGCCACTTTTGACATCTTCGGACAGCGCGCGGGTGACATCCTCGGTAATGACGGCTTCTAGGTCGTGCAAAGTATCAGACATGGGAAAAACCACTTGAAAAGAAGGGATAAGGCCATACCTCTGTAGCAACTGAAACCATTCTAGGCCGTTTTAAGGCACCCCAAAATGAGAATCGACAAACTGACCACCAAATTCCAGCAGGCGCTGGCCGACGCGCAGAGTCTCGCGCTCGGCAACGACAACGGCTTCATCGAGCCGCAGCACCTGCTGCTGGCGCTGATCAACCAGCAGGACGGCGGCACCACCAGCCTGCTGGCCCGCGCCGGCATCGCCGCACCGCGGCTGAAAAGCGCGCTGGAAAAAGCGATCGAGCATCTGCCCAAGGTCGAAGGCCAGGGCGGCGAGATCTCGATCTCGCGCGACCTGAACAACCTGCTCAACCTGACCGACAAGGAAGCGACGCGGCGCGGCGACGAATTCATCGCCAGCGAGCTGTTCCTGCTGGCCTTGCTGGGCGACAAGAGCGATACCGGGCGGCTGTTCAAGGAACACGGCGCCAACAAGCTGGCGCTGGAGTCGGCCATCACCGCGGTGCGCGGCACCGAGGGCGCGGTCAACAGCCAGGAAGCCGAGGGCCAGCGCGAGGCGCTGAAGAAGTACACCGTCGACCTGACCGAGCGCGCGCGCAACGGCAAGCTCGACCCGGTGATTGGCCGCGATGATGAAATCCGCCGCGCCATCCAGGTGCTGCAGCGCCGCACCAAGAACAACCCGGTGCTGATCGGCGAGCCCGGCGTCGGCAAGACCGCCATCGTCGAAGGCCTGGCCCAGCGCATCGTCAACGGCGAAGTGCCCGAATCGCTCAAGAACAAGCGCGTGCTGTCGCTGGACATGGCGATGCTGCTGGCCGGCGCCAAGTATCGCGGCGAATTCGAGGAGCGCCTCAAGGCGGTGCTGAAGGAACTCGAGCAGGATGCCGGCAAGACCATCGTCTTCATCGACGAGCTGCACACCATGGTCGGCGCCGGCAAAGCCGAGGGCGCGATGGACGCC
>CAYQKN010000148.1:0-9058 GCA_964417885.1 uncultured Burkholderiales bacterium
AGCCGCCGTCGGTTTTGCGGCCGCGGGTGAGCATGCCCGCGAGGTCGGAGCCGGCGTTGGGTTCGGTCAGGCCGAAGCAGCCGATCCATTCGCCGGTGGCCATTTTCGGCAGGTATTTCTGTTTCTGTGCGTCGCTGCCGAAGGCGTAGATCGGATACATCGCCAGACTGGATTGCACTGACAGTGCCGAGCGGTAGCCGCTGTCGACGCGTTCCACCTCACGCGAGATCAGGCCGTAGCAGACGTGGTTGACGCCGGCGCAGCCATATCCGTCGATGGTGGAGCCGAGAAATCCCAGCGCACCCATTTCGTTCATGATCTCGCGGTCGAATTTCTCCTCGCGATTGGCCATCAGCACCCGCGGCATCAGCTTTTCCTGGCAATACGCCTCGGCCGATTCGCGCACCATGCGCTCTTCATCGGAGAGCTGGTCATCGAGCAGGAAAGCGTCGTCCCACTTGAAGGTGGGTTTCGGGTCATTGGTTTTCATGGTGATTTTTCGGCGGCCTAAAAGCAGCTATTTTACGCGCACGGCACGCTGTTCCCGATTGTGTACACGGCTCGACAGGTCGGCGAGTTGGGATGGAGTGTCGTTATTACTTGCAAATAAGAATGATTCGCATTAAGATGAAATCTCTGATGCAGTGGCATCCCAATTGGCTCCTGTCGCGCAGTCTGACGACTCCAGCAAACCATGACGCAACACCACAACCATTCGCCTGACACGATACTGCCCGCCCAGGAACCAGGCGCGTCGCCGCGCAACGTAAGTGCTCCGGGCGTCACCAGCGAACAATTGCTGGGTGCACGCGGCGAACTGAAAATTGAACATGCGGGCGAGATCTACAGTCTGCGACGCACCCGTAACGGAAAACTGATTCTTACCAAGTAATCACAGTAAAAACCCTGCCAGCCAGCAGGTGCCGAACCCGGCGCCGCCAGCCAGCCTGAATCCCGCCGTCACCGGCGGCCAAACCATGGAGGCTGGTCAGGATGAATTCCCTTTACTTGCAGCATGACCGTTCGCGCCTGGCGACCTTTGCGCTAGTGGTGGCGATACACGCCGTCGGCGGCTACCTGTTGCTGCTGCACGCCCCAACCCGCGCGGCGGTCAAACACGCCAGCGCCATCATGGTGATCCTGATTCGCGAACCGCCGCGGGCCGTACCGCTGCCCGCCGTACGGCCGAAGCCATTGCTGCCGCTGACCGCGCGGCAGGAACCGGTAGCGATGCCGCTGCTCGTCACCACCAGCACGTTGTCCGATGCCTCGGTCGTAGCACCTGCGGCAGCGGTGCCGTCGCCCGCGGTGAACACTACAACCGCCCAGCCTGCCGCGTTGGTGCCGCCGCGGTTCGATGCCGACTACCTTGACAATCCCGCGCCCGCCTATCCGGCGTTGTCGCGCCGTCTGAATGAAGCCGGCCGCGTGGTATTGCGGGTGTTTGTCGATGCCGGCGGGAATGCACGGCAAATCGAAATCCACACCTCCAGCCGCTTCGAGCGCCTCGACCAGGCCGCCGTGGATGCGGTGCGCCGCTGGCGATTTGCCGCCGCGCGCCTGGGCGAGCAGCCGGTCGCCGCCTGGGTGCTGGTGCCGGTCAACTTTTCATTGCGCAGTTAGCGCATCGGTTTTCGTCAGCATGCCAGCCATCCGTGCCCATTGGTCCGCTACGGACCGGGTCATGCGTAGCCAGCTCGTTTCCATAACTGCAGTACACAACACCGGAGAATCGAGATGGATCGCAAACAACCCGCATTGACCCTGCTTGCCGCGGCACTCGCTGCCTGCCTTGCCACCGGCGCCGAGGCGCAACCCGCGCCGGCGGAGCCTGCCGGCAGCGCGGACGGCAAAGCCGCCAGGGAGAAAGAGCTGAAGCCGGTTAACGTGACCGGTGATCGCGAGCGCGACCCGACCTACCAGCCCGGTATCACCAACATCGGCAAGACACCGCAACTGCCGCGTGCTATTCCGCAGTCGGTCACGCTGGTGCCGGCCTCGCTGATCCACGACCGCGCGGCCGACACCATGCGTGAGGCGCTGCGCAATGTCCCCAGCCTGACCTTCAATGCCGGCGAGGGCGGGCGCATCGGCGACAACATCACGCTGCGTGGTTTTTCGGTGGTGGGCGACTTGTACATGGACGGCATCCGCGATGTGGCGCAGTACAACCGCGAGACGTTCAATGTCGAGCAGCTTGAAGTGCTGCGCGGATCCTCGTCAATGCTCTATGGCCGCGGTTCCACCGGCGGGCTGATCAACCAGGTCAGCAAGCTGCCGACGCTGGTCGCGCGCACCGTGGCCGCGGCCACCGTCGGTGATTTCAATTACCGCCGCTTCACCGTCGATACCAACCAGGTGGTGGGCGAGAACATGGCGGTGCGCCTGAACCTGATGAAGACCGACAGCGACAGCTATCGCGACGGGGTGAAAGTCAACCGCAGCGGGGCGGCACCGGCTATCCGTCTCGGCATTGGCACACGCAACGAATTCCTGCTGTCGCACTACCATCTTGAGTACGACGATGTGCCCGACTACGGCGTGCCTTATTTCCAGGGCCGGCCGCTCGATGTGCCGGTCAATGTGTTCTACGGCCTGCCGCAAGTGAATTCGCAGCGCGACCGCGCCGACATCTCTACCGCCTCGTGGACCCATCGCTTTGACGGCGACTCAGAGCTGAAAAGCGTATTCCGCCTTGGCGGCTACAAGCGCGACCTGTGGGCGGTGGCGCCGCGGCTGGCCGGCAACCCTGCCGCCATCACCGACGCCACCCCGGTCAGCCGCCAGCGCCAGGCGCGCGGCGGGGTGGAGGAGTCGGTCACCAGCCAGACCGACTACAACGGCAAATTCAAATTTGCCGGCATGAAACACCAGCTGCTGCTGGGCATGGAGCTGGTGCGCGAGGACGCGGACCGGTGGAGTTATGCCCAGCCGGCCGGTGTGACCAATCCCGCGACAACAGTCGGCAACCCCGACCTTTATCCACTGCTGGCATCAAACTACTTCACCCAGGTATCGCGCACCGGGCAGGTCAGCTACCGCGCCGATACGGTGGCGTTTTACGGCCAGGAGACGCTGGAACTGACGCCAAAATGGAAACTGGTGATCGGCGCGCGGCACGACCGCTTCAAGGCTGATTATCAGCGCGCGGCGCCGCAAGGGCCGCTGGCGCGTACCGACCGGGTCTGGAGCACGCGCACCGGGCTGCTCTACCAGCCGACCGATTTTGCCTCGTATTACGCCGCCGTCGGGTCCTCTTTCAATCCGTCCGGCGAGCTGTATTCGCTCGACGAACGCGGTGCCAACACGCCGGCGGAGAAAAACCGCAATATCGAGATCGGCGCCAAGTGGGAGCTGGCCGACGGCAACCTGTCGTTGCGCACGGCGCTGTTCCGCAGCGAAAAGAGCAACGAACGCAACACCGATCTGGCGGTCAGCGTCGAGCAGAACCTGCTGTCCGGCAAGCGCCATACAGATGGATTCGAGATCGAGGCCGCCGGCCGCCTCACGCCGGACTGGGAAGTCTTTGCCGGCGCCGCGCGCATGCGGGCCGAGATCGACGCCGCCACTGGTTCACAGGCCAGCACGCTGGGCAAGATTCCGCTCAATACCCCCGGCTACACCGCCAGCCTATGGACCGTCTACAAACTCAGCGGGCAATGGAAAATTGGCGGTGGCGTCGAGGCAGTCGGCAAGCGCTACGGCAACGCAACCAACACCGTCGAGGTGCCGGGCTACACCCGCGCCGATGCCATGCTGTCCTTTGAGCGGCAGGGCGTCCAACTGAAGCTGAATGTGCTGAATTTGGCCAACCGTCGCTATTACGAGGGGGTCTACCAGGGCCATGTCATTCCCGGCACGGCGCGCAATGTCCAGGTGACGCTGGAATACAAGTTTTTCTAGGAGCCGGTCATGCTGCTGCAAATCCCGCAAGTCCTGTCAGCCGAGTCGCTCGCGCGCTGCCGCGCCATCGTCGGCGCGGCAGCATGGGGCGACGGCCGCGTCACCGCCGGCTCGCAATCGGCCCAGGTGAAACGAAACCTGCAACTGCCGGAAGAGTCCCCGGCCGCGCGCGAAGCACAGCGGCTGATCATCGACGCGCTGGGCAACAACGGCCTGTTCCTGTCCGGCGCGCTGCCCAAGCGACTGTTCCCGCCGCTGTTCAACTGCTACCAGACCGGGATGGATTTCGGCAGCCATGTCGACAACGCGGTGCGAACCCACGTCGCGAGTGGCCAGCACATTCGCACCGATTTGTCGGCCACGCTGTTCCTCGCGGATCCGGACCAATACGACGGCGGGGAACTGGTGATCGAGGACACCTTCGGCAGCCAGTCGGTCAAATTACCGGCCGGCGACATGATCCTGTATCCGGCTTCCAGCGTGCATCGGGTGATGGCGGTGACGCGCGGCGTTCGGGTGGCATCGTTTTTCTGGGTGGAGAGCCGGGTGCGTTCTACTGAGCAGCGCCGCCTGCTGTTCGAACTCGATGCGGCCATCGCCAGCCTGCGAGCGTCACAGGGTGAAACCGCGCAGGCGGTGAGGCTCACCGGCTGTTATCACAACCTGCTGCGTATGTGGGCCGAGGCCGGCTGAGAATTTTCAACAGGGCGGTGGCTGGAAACCCAGCACCGGCGCGGCTGCCAGGCCCGATGCCGTGGAGAAGCGCATGGATAAAGGCGTTCCGGCCGGTGCCGTGTTGAAAAGCCGCCCGGACGCTGAAGGTCTCGTGCTGCACACCGTCGCCATCCGGTCCGGTCAGCGCTTGCCGGCCTGTGACCCGCAGAACTGATCGTAGAGCACCTGCATCACCGCCATGGCTTCCTTGCTTGCGACTGAGTAGTAAATGCGCTTGCCGTCGCGGCGCGTCGATACCAGGCCTTCATCGCGCAACACCCCGAGCTGCTGCGAAAGAGTAGGCTGGTGAATGTCCAGCGCCTGTTCCAGGTCGCTCACGCAGCGCTCGCCCTGCGAGATCTGGCACAGCAGCAGCAACCGGTCGCGATTTGACAGCGTCTTGAGCAGGCTGCAGGTGCGCTCGGCCGAGGCGCGCATCGCGTCCAGGTCCAGTCCGACAGTGGAAATTGTCATCGTGATTGTCCTTTATCAAAATCTTTTCAAACAATATATTGAAAACTATAGTGTTCGTCAATATAATACAAATGAATATAATGTTCATTGGCCAACTGTCAAACCGATGAATCCAATGTGGTTAGCGAAATTCACTATAAAACAAGTGAGTAACGATGAATACTAAAGTTTTTTCTACAATGCTTCTGGTTGGATTGAGTGCATTTCAATTCAGTTCCGCCCAGGCGGCATTGCCCACAGCCATTGCCCAGGGTAACAGCCAATCGCAAAGCGCCAGCTTCGATGGGGTGGTAGAAGCGGTGCGGCAGACGGTCATGGCGGCCCAGGTAGCCGGCGCCATCGTTGAGCTCAACGTGAAAGCCGGCGACCCGGTCAAGGCCGGCCAGGTGCTGGCAAAAGTCGACGCGCGGGCAGCGGACCAGTCGGCTACCGCGAGCCAGGCTCAGGTACGTGCCGCGCGCGCCTCGCTTGACGTGGCTGCCAAGGATTTCGCCCGCCAGAAACTGCTGTTTGAAAAGCAGTTCATCAGCCGCGCGGCACTGGATCAGGCCGAAGCCATCTACAAGGCGGCCGAGTCACAGGTCGCGGCACAGATTGCGCAGGCCGGGGCTGCACGCAGCCAATCAGATTTTTATGTCCTGCGCGCACCCTATGCCGGTGTGGCGGCGGATGTGCCGGTGGTTCTCGGCGACATGGCGATGCCGGGCCGGGCCATTGTCACCATTTACGATCCGTCGGCGATGCGGGTGACCGCATCGATTCCGCAGACGGTGGCGCTGGCCGCCACCTTGCAGCAGGCCACCAAGGTTGAACTGACCGGCGTTGAGCCGGCTAAAAAGTGGGTGGTGCCGGGAAAAGTGACGGTGCTGCCGACGGTGGATCCCAATTCGCACACCTTGCAGGTTCGTCTTGATCTGCCGGCCGACACCCGCCAGGCGATACCGGGCATGTTTGCCCGGGCCTGGCTGCCGGTCGTCGGTGCGGCGGGCAGTGACGGCAACGCAGTGAGCCGGGTGTTTGTTCCCGCCCAGGCCATTGTTCGCCGGGCCGAGATGACGGGCGTCTACGTGCTCGATGCGGCCGGCAAGCCATTGCTGCGGCAGGTTAGGCTGGGCCGTACCGGCGAGGGTGCGGTCGAAGTCCTTTCCGGTGTCAGCGCCGGCGAGCCGGTCGTCACCGATCCGCAGGCGGCGGCCCGTATCCGCTGATCGCCATGAATAACGTCCATTCCAAACCTGACGGCACGCCGCGCCACGGGTTTTCCGGCCGCATCGCCGCCGCCTTCCTGCACGCCCAGATCACGCCGCTGCTGGCACTGACGGCGTTGCTGCTGGGCGCCTTCGCCGTGCTGGTCACGCCGCGCGAGGAAGAGCCTCAGATCAACGTCACCATGGCCAATGTGTTCGTGCCGTTCCCGGGCGCATCGGTGCGTGATGTCGAACAGATGGTTGCCGGGCCCGCCGAGCAGGTGCTTTCGCAGATCGCCGGCATCGAACACACCATGTCGGTTTCCCGTCCCGGCATGGCGATCATCACGGTGCAGTACAAGGTTGGCGTGCCGCGCACCGAGGCGCTGGTGCGGTTGCATGACGCCGTCAGCGCCAACGCCGACTGGCTGCCGCGCGGCCTGGGCGTACTGGACCCGATCGTCAAGCCGAAAGGCATCGACGATGTGCCGATCGTCGCACTCACCCTGACCGGCAAGACCGCCAGTGCGTTCGAGCTGGAGCGGGTGGCGCACAGCATCGAGGCCGACCTGAAGCGGGTGCCGGGCACGCGCGAAGTTCGCACCATCGGCGGCCCCGGCCGCGCCATCGTGATCGAGATCGACCCGGCCCGCATGGCCGGCAGCGGTGTGACCGTGGCGGATATCCGCGGCGCGCTGCAATCTGCCAATTACGGCATGCCGGTCGGTGAAATGCTGTCGGGCAATCGCGCGTTGACGATCGATTCCGGTCCGTTCTTCGAGAACGCCGAGGACATCGCCGACCTGGTGGTCGCGGTGAGGGCGGCGAAACCGGTGTTCCTGCGCGACCTCGCCACGGTGCGCGACGGCGCGTTGCCGGCCAGCCAGTACGTATGGCACGGCACGGCCGGCAAGGACGCGGCCGAGTTTCCTGCCGTGACCATTGCCATCACCAAGAAACCGGGCGAGAACGCCATCGACGTATCGGATGCCGTGATCCGCCGCGTCAACGTGCTCAAGAACACGGTGATCCCGGCCAATGTCGATGTCGCCGAGACCCGCAACTACGGCACCACCGCCAACGACAAGGCGCAGAAGCTGATCCAGAAGCTGCTGTTCGCCACGGCTTCGGTGGTGGCGCTGGTGTTTATCGCGCTCGGCCGGCGCGAGGCGGCGATTGTCGGCACGGCAGTCATCCTGACGCTGGCGGCGACGCTGTTCGCCTCCTGGGCCTGGGGCTTCACGCTCAACCGCGTATCGCTGTTCGCGCTGATTTTCTCCATCGGCATCCTGGTCGACGACGCCATCGTGGTGGTGGAAAACATCCATCGCCATCAGCACCTGCATCCGGAAAAAACCCTGGCCGAACTGATTCCCGGCGCGGTCGATGAAGTCGGCGGCCCGACCATCCTGGCCACCTTCACGGTCATCGCCGCGCTGTTGCCGATGGCTTTTGTGTCCGGCCTGATGGGGCCGTACATGAGCCCGATTCCGATCAATGCCAGCATGGGCATGCTGATTTCGCTGGCGATCGCCTTTGTCGTCACGCCGTGGCTGGCGCGGTTGTGGATGAAGCCGGTTCACGCCGGCGCGGCATCCGCGGCCACCAGCGGCCTCAGCGCCAAGCTGGCGCCGGTGTTCAACCGCGTGTTCCGGCCGCTATTGGACGAAACCGGCGGCCCGCGTGCACGCAAGCGGCTGGGCCTGGGTGTGCTGGCCCTGATCGGCATTTCGCTGTTGCTGCCCGCGGTCGGGCTGGTGCGACTGAAAATGCTGCCGCTGGACAACAAATCCGAGTTCCAGGTGGTGGTCGACATGCCTGCCGGCACACCACTGGAAAAAACCGCTGCCGCGCTGCGTGAACTGGGCGCCCACCTGGCCACCGTACCTGAGGTGGTGAACTACCAGGCCTACGTCGGCACGGCCGCGCCGATCAATTTCAACGGCCTGGTGCGGCAGTATTACCTGCGCGCCGGCGGCGACGTCGGCGAACTGCAGGTCAACCTGGTCGACAAGGCCCATCGCAGCGACCAGAGCCATGCCATCGCCATGCGCGAACGGCCGGCATTGCAGGTCATCGGCAAACGCTTTGGCGCCAATGTGAAGGTGGTCGAGGTGCCGCCCGGTCCGCCGGTGCTGGCGCCGATCGTGGCCGAGATCTACGGCCCGGAAGCCGAGGGCCGCCGCGCGCTGGCCAAGCAGGTTCGCGCCGTGTTCAACCAGACCGACGGCGTGGTCGACGTCGACGACAGCAGCATCGCATCCGCACCGCGCGTGCTGCTGCTGGTCGATCGCCGCAAGGCGGCGCTGCTGGGGGTGTCGCAGCAGCAGGTCGTCGATACCCTGCGCGCCGGACTGACCGGCGAGGCGGCCAGCTACCTGCATGACGGCAGCAAGTATCCGGTGGCGGCCACCATCCAGCTGCCGGCCGACATGCAGGGCGAACTCTCTTCGCTACTTCAACTGCCGGTGCGTAGTGCCGCCGGCAGGCTGGTGCCGATACGCGAACTGGTGACGGTGAGCGATACCGTGCGCGAGCAGCCGGCTTATCACAAGGACCTGCATCCGGTGAACTTCGTGGTCGGCGACATGGCCGGCAAGGTCGACAGCCCGCTGTACGGCATGTTCGCCATGCGCAAGGACGTCGGCGCGCTGGTCACGCCGTCGGGTGGCAAGCTGGGCGAATACTTCATCAGCCAGCCGGAGGACGCCTACCGCGACTACGCCATCAAGTGGGATGGTGAATGGCAGGTGACTTATGAAACATTCCGCGACATGGGG
>CAYQKN010000149.1:0-9048 GCA_964417885.1 uncultured Burkholderiales bacterium
GCCGGCTGGCTCCTCTCGCCCGCTTGCGGGAGAGAGGCCGGGAGAGAGGGCGACGAGCAAAACAATCCGCACCCGCCCGGCGCGACTGGCGACTTCGGAAAATTCGAGCGCGGCGCGGATTGCCGAGGATGTGGCCCACCAGACCGATACCTCCTTCAGCCGTGCCCTTCGACGCGAGTACGGTGCGCCGTCGCCGGCCGCCACCGCGTCACTTCATGTCCATCACGATCCCCGCCACCGCGCGGTCGCGCAGTCCGGCGAACAACTCGGTGCGCTGGTCGAAGGCGCTGCCGCCGTCCGCCAGGTCTTTGGCCTTGAGGCCGCGTGCGGCCAGATTCTCCGAATAGATGATCATGAGCTCCTTGCGCTTCGCCTCATCCAGGCGCACCAGCCGCACATTGATCGTGTCGGGCCCGACCCGGTAGCCCTTGCCTTCCAGCAGTTTCAGCACCGCCTCACTGTCGGAGCCGGGACGCGCGCGCTTGCGGCCGTCCTCGACGTTGCTGGCCCAGCTGCGCCGGTGGAACGGGTGCCCGCCGATCATCGTGTCCTGCGGGTCGCCGCCGTAGTTGTAGGTGCTGGTCGGACGGCTCGGCAGGTAGCCTTCGAACTGCACCCAGTAAAACCGCTGCACGCTGTTGTCCTGGATGTCGGCATAGACGTGAATCTCGCAGTCGGCAACGCCATAGAGCACGAACGATGTGGCACCAACATAGGTGAACGTCTTGTCCAGCGTGATGCGGCCCGGCGGAAACGCGGTGGAGGTGATCGTGTTGCCGTCGATGCGGGCCTGGATGGCGGGACCGCTGGCGGCCGAAACCGGGTCGGCGGCATGCGCGGCGCCACCGCAGGCCAGTGCGACGAGCAGGGGGGAGAGCGTGAACAGGGTGCGCATCAGGATTCCTTGTGGGCAGAATGGCCGCGGCGGCCGATGATGCTTGGATGCGGCGCGACGCATCGCCGGATGTGTGCATGTGTGACGGACTGTCGCGCATCGCCGGCGTGGCATTTGGCGCCGGCAATTTGCGCGGGCACCACCAGCGGCCGCCATCTGCCGAGCGCCACGCATTGAAACCCCGGACTGCACGGGCATCTCCAGCCATATTCGCGCCAGAAGGCGCACCAGTGCTGGAGTTTTGTTTTTGGAACCTCAATCGGCCGGACTTTTCTCTTCGGGCCCTTCACCGGCCAGTCGGGCAATAGACATTCTTGGGTTCTTCACCGCGCAGGTACTGCCGGTTTTCTTCGTCTGTGGCTTTTCGCACGTCCACAAGTTGTACATGCGCGCCGTACAGCTCACGCAGACTGGCCGCCATTTCCCGCGGCACGTCATGGTTTGCGCGGAAGGCCTTGAGCCAGCGGCGCGGCCTGCCGTCGTAGCGGAAGTCCACCACCCAGATTGTCGAGGTCTTGAAGAAGTCGGCCATGAAAAACTTCAGCGGGATGCTCGATTGCCCCTGTAGAGCTCAGTCGTGGCCATGGACACGCGGGCGACCGATTTCGGGCTTAACGTAACCCAAACTGAGGCCGCCTGCCTGAGAAAGGCGACGACGGCTGCTGGGACGAACCAATGCCGAAGCGCGCACTGCGCAGATCGCCAACCAACCACTCGCCCGCACGGGCAGGGTCTTCAAAGGCGCGGATGTGAAGATCCCGGTTTTCTGCACAGAGCTCGAAAAACCGGGCGTGATTGAAGGCCATGTTGTCTGGCGGGTTGCTCTTCACCAGCACCGCAATCCGATGGTCGTCGAACAGAACCGGCATGTGCCAGGCCATATGCGAAACCAGTTCGTGAATGTCGTCGACCGACAGATCGCATTCGACCTGCCGAAGGTCCAGCAGCACCTCGGACATCGCCTCGAAGCCAGGCGCGGTGACAAGCGTCCTGAGCGCGGTCCTGGATGCCTCGAGGTCAAGCGTTCCTTGCGCCGTGAGTACGATCAGGTGCTTGAATTCGAATGTCTTGATGTCAGTTTTCATATCCGACTCCCGATCGGTCACATGGTCACGGTTGGAATGCTTTCCAAACGCCGTCAGGATGCGCGATAGCACCGTTGCCATCTGTACGGTATCCAACATACATGGGCGCCGCTCGGGTGGTCGCCCGCTGCTTTTTGTGGCAAGCGCAACGGGCGACCGTCGACGCCGCGCAACGCGTCATTTGCGCAGCTGGTCGGCGTAGGTCTTCCGGTCTGCCGCGTAGCAGCCGCACGCGGCGGCGACAAGCCCTTGTCGATTGAGCACCGTGAGGTTGCCGCGCGTGTATTCAATCAGCCCGCGTTGCTGCAAATCACTGGCGGCGGTCGTGATGCCGACACGGCGCACGCCGAGCATGTAGGCCAGCGCCGCGTGGGTCACCTTGAAATGTGCGGATTCGGCACGGTCCTGGCTCATCAGCAGCCAGCGCGCCAGGCGCGGGCCGATCTGGTGATAACGCAGGCATCCGGCCGACTCCGCCATTTGCGCCATCAGCACGTAGAGGTAGCGGTGCATCACGCGTTGCAACGGGATGCTGTCGGCGAGCTCGCGCCGGAACGCGGCGCTGCCAATGCGCCACGCGGTGCCCTGGCCCTGGACCAGCGCGTGCAACAGCGACGTCGTCACCCCCTGGGCAAGGTGGGCGCCCAGCATGCCTTCGCGTCCAACCATGCCAACCTCCAGTGGTGGATTGCTTTCGACGATCGTTACCAGGGAAATGAAGCCCTTGGTCGGAAAGTAGGCGTAACGCATCGGCGTGTCCGGCTCGGACAGTACCTCTCCAAGTACCAGTTCCGCTTCCTCGCACTGCGCGAGCAGGTGCACACGGTCTTTGCGCGGAAGCAACTCAATGAGGTGGTTATGTTTGGTGTTCACTTTTCCCTCCTGTACGCGCGTGGCTGGTGGCTGGAACAGCGACACCTTGGCCTGCACCACGGCGGCAGTGTCATTTGCACCGCTGCCGCAAACTGCACCGGTTGGAACCAGGAGCGGGCCAAGGAGGCGGACAGGCTGGTTTCGCGAGCCGGTGTGTGTTCAGTGTCTGGCGCCGCGCATTTGCCGTCTGTCTGATACCGCACATAGAAATGCCGCCACCGCGGCAGGGCGCATAGCACCTCAACCGGTGCGCCGGGTCATGGTGAGTTTGCGCGGCAGATGGCATCGCGCCGACGCCTGCCTTCCGTCGCCGCAAGGGCAACAGATTGCGGGGGCTGTTCATAAACCATCTATCCTGATGCTTTGCAATCAGCTACAAGGCAAACCCATGAAAACCCGTCTCGCAATATTCACTGCCGTGCTCCTGCTGCCATCGATCGCGTTCGCCGCATGGATATCGCCGGTCGACCAGAAATACCGCAAGAAGAATCCGGCGCTATATGCGCAGGTGGCGAAGGCGCAGGCATTGATCACCGATTCGTATGGCAACAGCCGCTCGACGGAAGAGGGCATGCGCCTGGTGCAGGAAGTCATCGCCAAGGACCCCGGGTTCGCACCGGCTTATGTGCAGCTGGCCCGCGCAACCGGCGCACTGGGCTATGTTTCCAGCGGGAAATTTGATCCCGCCGCCCTCGCGGCACAGGAGAAGTCCCTGCAGAAGGCACTGGCACTCGAGCCCGGCTACGACTACGCGATGGCGTTGATGGGATACAACATGATGGCAGCGGGCAAGCTGGCTGAAGCCGATGCGTTCTATAAAAAGGTGGTGGTCATGAAGTCGGGCTATCCGGTCCTCAAGTCGCAGCTCGCGCACCTCGCCTTCGAGCGCAAGGAATACGCGAAGGCGATCGAGATTGCGAGCAAGGGCTATGAGGAAAACAAGTCGGACCCGAAAGTGGCGGTGGGCTACTGCACCGAACTGATCTTTGCTTATGAGGAGCTCGAGGGAAACCACGCCGACAAACTGGAAAGGTGGCAGACCACGCGCAGGACATTGGCGCCGGAGGTGGCCTGGTTCTGGGGCGACCATGCACGTCACCGCCTTTTCAACATGAACGATTACGCCGGCGCCATCACTTATGGCGAGAAGGCGCTGACGTTAATGGACTATGGCGTCGGTCGCTACACCCTGGCCGCTGCCTACTATGCGAAATGGGCGGACCTGGAAGCGAAATCGCCGGGAAGCAAGGAGGCTGCCGACAGCGTTCGCCGCGCGGAAGCCCTGAGCCTGCCGGACACCCGCATGCTCAACCTGTTCCTCTCGCGCCCCGCGATGATCGCAACCGGTGTGGCGATCAGCCGGCGGTATGCGGAGACCTTGAGGAAGCCACCGACGGGCCGCTGAGCAAGAAAAGCGTGTCGTCGCGTCATTCGGATCACCTTGCCATCTGGCGCTCGTTGCCAGCACCGGGGTAATCTTGGCGCCTCGAGTAGCGCTGGCAGTCGTGTTGAGTGAATACCCCTCACGTCGCCGCACCAGGAGCAACAACATGACATATCAAGACAAGCAGAGTCCGCTTCGCGTCGCGCTGTTGTCGATGCCACTCGCGCTGGCCGCCTGCCATGCGGACCTTGAAAAGCTGTTCGACAAGCTGTCCGGTACGACCACCAATACGGTGGTTTTTGCCAAGACGGCAGCCACGCTGAAGCCCACCCCGATGCGGTTTGCGGCAGCCGAGCCCATGCAAGTGGTGGGCACGTCCGCCTCGGTTTGCATTGTGCTGTCGGGTGGCGTGCCGATGCAGGCACGGGCATCGATGGATTCGGCGGTGGACAAAATCAAGCGAGGCGCCGCGCTGGAAGTGAATGCCATCGGCGAAGACGGCAAAAAGCATCCGCTGACCAGCATCGGCCAGGCTTGGGCCATGTCCGGCAAGGTGGTCGAGCACGATGAGGTCGCCGAATGCTACAGCGCCCGGTGCGACGAAACGCTGCCCATCGGCAGCAAATTTGTCGCCGTGGATATTGCCGCCACGCCCGCGCTTGAGATCAAGGGCGGTTACTGGACTTCGACCAACGCGTTTGACAAGTATCAGCCGCGCAGCAATGCGCCACCTGCAAAGTCCACGGCAGCCGCGCCGGAAAAAACATTGCAGGCCAATGCGGGGGCAACATCAAAATGCCTGTCGTGATCTGACGTCATCAATAATGCCGGATGCCAAGCGCGGTGACGGGTCCCGGTTCACGGGTTTGCAACAGAACTTCAACATGAAAGAGGGCGCCGCAATTTGTTTCGCAAAACAAACTGCGGCGCCCCCTTGTTTCGCATTGGTTGCCAGGAGCTAAACCAGACACCCTGTCAACCCGACTCCAGCTATTGCAGGACCACGTTCACTTCGTTTGTCGTGCAATAGGTGTAGCCGCCTGGCCAACTCAGGACGGCGTAGCGGTTGTACGTGCCCGAAATTCCGCCCGGATTGTAGAAGCCGCCAAGGTAATGAAAGCCGGGCGGATAGCTACCCGGATACGCTTCGCCCGCGGGAATGTCTGGTCCATAAAACTTCACGGTGAAATGGTAGTCAGGGGTGGGTGGGTACGGGCCTTGTTGGGGAAAGTAGCCGATGTTGATTCCGTAGCCAAAAGACTGTCCGACATAAATGGGATTGTTGCCTTCCCACCAGTTTGCGGGCACAACCGATAGCTGGCAGGCGAAGTCTGCCTTGGCATTGCCTGCATACAGTGCGAGAAGGAGGGCGGCGAATTTCACAATTGATTTGATATTCATTGATCTTTTCCCTTTTAGATTGTGGAACAAAGGCGCCAATTTGGTAGCTATTAGTTAGTACATTGGCGTAAAGAAGATAACTTTGTGTAAGTTGGATGTCAACCGGAACGGTGGCGCGACATGGGGAGAGATCAGGCTCCAATTGCCGCTCTTTCGTCATCGCGAAAAACATTGAGACACCAGACTACGCGGGCTTTTCCAGCCATTTCCGGTCCGAAAGCCGCGTCAGCCTGGCGCTTCACTGCCGACGTCGCAGCGCTGCGCCGCCCCGGTTTAAATCCGGGACGACAGTTCTACAGTGGTTCCGCAACGCGCGGGATACTGGAATAGAAGTGGACGGTCGGCGATACTCTTTTCACCACACAACACACAGCGGCATTGCGGTAACAGACCGGTCCTGTTTGATCTTCTGGCGCGGCGATGGACTCTGGCAGATTCAGCGCCCAACGCGGCGCATGCAAGGGGGGGCGTATGGATGAGATGTTCGGGTTTGTAATTTTCGCGCTGGTGCTGGCGTTCTTCCTGATCGTGCTGCCGATCCGCAATGCGATCAAGCGGCGGCGCGGCGAGCAGGAAACGCAGAATCAGCAGGCCAGGAATGAGGCGCTGTTCCGCTCGATGTTCCCGGAGCTGCAGCCGCATTTTCATCCCGAGCGCCTGCTCGAATTCGCCCGCGCCCGCCTCGACCGCGGCTGGTCGGCACGGACACGCTGGACGGACCCGCCGGGGTTCCCGGCTGCCGCGGTTGCCGAGCTGGCGCCGGGCGAGCGCGATCGTGAACGCGTGCGCCTGCTCGATGCGGCCGGCAAGCCGCTGGCCGATTTCACCTTTGAAAAACACGCCGAGGGCGGCGTCATCCGCGTGGGCAAGGGCAAGTTCACCGTCGACATCCGCAAGCCGGCGGAGCCGCGCGTGCGTTACTGGCATCCGGATCGCGAATTCAAGTGGTCGCGCGCGGGATGGGTGTTCAAGACCGCGGTCGCGGACGAATCCTTCGAGTCGTCGTCGAGCAGTTCATCGTTCAGCAGCGCATCGTCCAGCACCATGCCGGCGGCGGCCGCGGCGGCCGGTATCGTCGGACTCGGTGGCAGCTTCGATGGCGGCGGCGCCGCGGGCAGCTGGGACGATGCCGCGCAGGGCGCGTCGTCCGCGTCGGCGGCCAGTGACGCCGGAAGCAGTGCCGTGGTTGGCGCGACGGCCGGGTCCGCATCAGACTCCGCCGCTGACGCAGGCAGCGACGCCAGCAGCGACTCGGGCAGCACCGCGTACTGATGCCGGCCGTGCCCGGTCACCTGCTCGCGCAGCCGCTGCCGGATGCAGTGCCGTTCGGCGCGCCGGCCGACATGCTGCGCGTGGTGGTGCCGTCGCTGGCGCGCGGTGGTGCCGAACGCATCGTGATCGAATGGCTGGTGGCGGAAGCGCATCGCGGGCGCACCGCCGAGCTCGCCATTCTTCATCGCCGCCGCCAGGAATATCAGCTGCCGGCCGGCATCCGCGCGATACGCCGCGGGGCGCAGAGCGTCGAGGCCTTTGTCGATGCGCTGGCTGCGCGCTGGACTGGCGCCGCGTCGGCCGTCTCGACGCACCTGGTGACGGATGCGCTGCTGGCCCGGCTCTGGGCTAAAGGGGTGCGCACGGTGCCGGTCATCCACAACACGCAAGAGGGCTGGCGCAACGACCCGGCCGCGTGGCCGCCGGAACAGGTGCCGTTCGCCATTGCCTGCGCGGAGGCGGTGCGCGTGGAGGCGCAGGCGGCCGGCTGCCGCGTGCCGCTGCTGACGCTGCGCCACCGGCCCGCGGTCGGCGCGGCGGCGACGGACATCAACGTGCGGGAGCGCATCCGCGCGGAATGGAATATCGCACCCGGCACCTTCGCCATCGGCGTGGTCGGTGCGTTCAAGGCGCAGAAGGACCACGGCCGCGCGGTGGCGGTGCTGGCGGCGTTGCGCCGCACGCGCGAGGCGTGCCTGGTGATCCTCGGCGGCACGCTCGATGCCGCCGGCTTCCGCCAGCTCGATGACGTGGTCACGCGGGCCGCGGCACTTGGCGCCGGTGATGCGCTTCGCCTGCCCGGTTTCGTCGAGCCGGTCGAGCCCTGGTACGCGGCCTTCGATGCGTTGCTCAATGTGAGCCGCCACGAGGGGCTTTCCATGGCGACCCGGGAAGCGCTGGCAGCGGGGTTGCCGGTGGTCGCGACCGACGTCGGCGGCCAGGGCGAGATCGCGCATCCGCAACTGTGCCTGCTGCCGGCAGAGTCGTCCGCGACCGCGTTCGCGGCGCGGCTGGCCGCGCTGCCGGTGCGCGCAACACTGCGCGCCGATACCGCACCGCGCTTTCCACGCCTCTGGTCACTCACCACCTGCTGGCAGCATTCGATACGCCGCACCATCGACACCCTGTTCGTCACCGCCAACCTGAACGCCGGTGGCGCGCAGCGATCGCTGGTGAATCTCGCCTGCCGGATCGCGGGCAGGCATCGCCTTGCCATCGGCGTCTGCGGTGAAACCACCCATCCCGCCTTTGCCGAAGCCCTGGCCGCAGCCGGTGTCCGCGCAACGCGTTTCGCGCCCACCGCCGATGCCTGCGATGCGGCCGCCGCCGTGCTCGCGTCGGCCACCGGCGAGGGCGCGCGCAACCTCTGTTTCTGGAATGTCGATCCGCGCGTGAAGCTGCTGGTGGCGCGCTTCGCCCCGCGGGGGTTGAGGCTCATCGACGTGAGTCCCGGTGCGTATGCCTACCAGGAGCTGGAGAGCGCGACCGACCTGGCGCACGCCATCGCCTTCGGGACGGCGGCGTATTACCGGCGTCTCGATCTGCTGGTGACCAAATTTGCCGACCCCGAACGTCCTGCCGGCGTGCGGGTGGAGGTGATTGCCAACGGCGTGGCGCTGCGCGAGCCGGCCCGCGCGTTGCCGCCGGTGCCGCGTTTTCTGGTCAGCGGCCGCATCGCGCCGAGCAAACGGCTGGAGACGGTCCTGGACGCCTTCGCCATGGCCGCCGCACAGGTGCCGGCGATGCGATTGACGATCGTCGGCCAGGCCGAGCCGCGCCACCGCGATTACCTGTCCCGCATCGTCGCCGCCGCCAGCGGACTGGCGGTGGAATTTCATGGCGCCTGTCCAGGCCTGGACTATCTCGACCAGCCGTATACCGCGGCGGTGGTGCTGGGTACCCACCAGGGCTGTCCCAACGTGGTTCTGGAAGCGATGGCCGCGGGCCTCGCCGTCATCGCCAACGACAGCGGCGGCACGCGCGAACTGGTGCGCCACGGCGAAACCGGCTGGCTGCTGCCGGAAGCCTGCAGCACCGCGCAGCTGGCGCGCGCGCTCACCGAGGCTGCGGCTGATGCGGTTGGCACCCGGCAGCGCGGCCGCGCCGGGCGCATCCGCGCGGCGGCCAACCATTCGCTG
>CAYQKN010000150.1:0-8945 GCA_964417885.1 uncultured Burkholderiales bacterium
CCAGAGCAGCCAGGTGCGGGGATCGAACGGCGGGCGGTACAGCACGAAATCGCCGTAGCGGTCGACCAGGTACTGCTTGATTTCCGGGGCCGACTTGCCGGACGCCACCAGCCCGCGCACTTCGTACTTGAGGTCCAGCGCCAGCGGTGCCCGCGATTCGGCCAGCGATTCGTTCTGGCAGACCAGGCAGCGCAGGTCCGGCAGCAGTTCCGCCAGCCGCGCTTCCTGCTCGCTGCTGAGCGGAATCTCCGGCTTTTCGACGGTCACCTGCGCCTCGCTGACGGCGGTCAGCGACAGTCCGAGCGCGAGCAGCGCCGCCGCCCACGACCTCACGAGCCGGCTCCGAGCAGCGGCTTGAAATCGTGCTCGAAGGCCTCCGGCGTCAGCGGCTCGCAGGAGCCGGTGCCGATGTGGGTGATCGTCAGCTGTTACGTGGCGATCGCGATGGGAACGCTGTTCGGCGGCTGGCGCATCGTCAAGACCATGGGGCAGAAAATCACCAAGCTCAAACCGGTGGGCGGCTTCTGCGCCGAAACCGGGGGCGCCATCACCCTGTTCACCGCCACCGCGATGGGCATCCCGGTGTCAACCACCCATACCATCACCGGCGCCATCGTCGGTGTCGGCGCATCGAAAAAATTCAATGCCGTGCGCTGGGGCGTGGCCGGTGGCATCGTCTGGGCCTGGATCCTGACCATTCCCTGTTCGGCCTTCATGGCCGCCGTGGCGTGGTGGGTGGCGCAGCAGATTTTCTAGCCGTCGTTTTTCGGCAAGTCTCCCGCACGGGAGCGGGTTGCCGCCCTCACCGCGGCCGCCGCCAGGGATGGGCGGAATTCCCCCGCGCTTACAGCCGCTTCATCACCAGGTCGGCATCCGCCCAGGTCTTTTCCCAAGTCGCCTTCACTGCCGTCGCCTCCGCACTCTTGCCCTGCTTCATCAGCGCGATCGTCAATCCACGCAGCGCCCAGCCGGAGCCGGGCTGCTCGGCCAGGTCATCGCGGAAGGTCTTTTCGGCATCGTTCCAGCGGCTGGCCTTCAGATAGACCTGGCCCAGCAGCATGCGCGAGCCGGCCGCGAGCACCGGCGGCTCGCGCGATTCGATGGTGTCTTCAATTTCCACGCCGCGCGCGGCCGCCGCGATGGCGCCATTCACATCGCCCGCTGCCATCGCGATTTCCGCCTGCTGCCAGGCCAGCAACGTCTCGATCACCGGCAAGCCGAACTTCTCGTCGTCGCTCAGGCGGCGCTTGGCTTTCCATGCGGCCGCCAGTGCTTCCAGCGGCGCAGCGGCCTTGCGCGCCTCGGCCAGCTTGCCTGCGTTGGCCAGCGCGGCGGCACGCGCGTAGCCGTGCACCGCGATTTCGAAACCGGCATCCGGTTTCGGCGCCGGCTCAGCCAGCACCTCCTCCCAGCGCTGCAATCGCGCCAGCGTCAGCAGCGGCAGGCTGCGCTGGTATTCGGCCCATGTGTGGTCGCCCGTCGTACCGCGCTTGGCCATGCGCCGCGCACTGTCGAGGGCGGTATCGGCGCGGCCGTCCATCACCGCCGCGAACCACAGGAAATGCGTGTTGTGTGCGTCCCAGTTTTTTACCACCTTGAAATTCTGGCCGGCAAGCTGTTCCTTCAGCTTGATTTCGGAGGCCAGCGCGCTCTGGTTCACCCGCACGGCATCGCCAAAGCGCGCGGTGCGCACATAGATATGCGCCGGCATGTGCCGCAAGTGCGGTGACATCGGCGCCAGCGCACCGAGCCGGTCGGCCGCGGCCAGCGCGCGCTGCGGTTCGCGCGAGGAATCCATGGCGTGAATGAGGTAGTGGTTGAGACCGGTGTGGTCGGGATGCTTTTGCAGCACGCGCTCCAGGTGCGACGCCACCACGCCGATTTGCCCGATCGCGGCACCGGTCTTTCGATTCCACCAGTCGTCGGTGGTGGCCACCATCACCGCTTCGGCGTACAGCGCGGCGATGTCGGCGTCGTCCGGATAGGCCGCTGTCAGCTCGCGCAGGTGCGCGGCGTAAACCACATCCAGCGGATCGGCGCTGCGCGTGCTACGGGTTCCGCAGACGTCGCTGGGCAGCACCATCACCGCCTTGGGCTTCACCCCCACGCCGCCGTAACGCGCGATCATGGCTTCGATCAGCGCGCGTTCGCGCGTGGTCGCGTGGACCGCATTCTGCCGCGCCAGCAACGCATAGCGCTGGATCTCGGCCAACGAGCCACGCTCCGGCGCATTGATGTTCGGCCCCAGCTGCCACGCCACGCCAAAGGCGCACATGGCACAGCCCGGATCGGCAGCCAGCGCTGCCTTGAACGCGCGCACGGCTTCGTTTTCATTGAAGGCATACGCCTGCAGCACGCCCTGGTCGAACAGGCGCTGCGCGTCGGGTTTCGCCGTCGTGATCGGCCACGCCACGGTGCCGAAATTCTCCAGCACCGGCGCCTTGGCATCGGTATCCACCACCATCGGCGTGACGCAGGAGGTGAGGATGGCGAGGATGGCGAAGGCGATGCCGGCGTGGACTTTGGTGAGCCGTTTGTTCAGGAACCGGGGCGGCAGGCGCATGAGGTCGCTTTCGCTTTATTGGGTGCGGCTATTCTCGCGCAGTCGTGCCCGACGTGTTGGAACATGAAACTCAAGCACTGGCGCGGCGTTCCGGGCAAAAATGGCCGGAACGCCGCGCCAGTGGCGGGGTTGCTGCCCAATCCCTTTGCCAACCAGACCGCGCCCCGGTGTTTTGCGGACGCCACGCCGGCTATCCGGCCAGATCTTCCAGCGTGCCTGCTTGCTGCCGGGCCAGGCGCACGGCCAGCGCGGCATATGACTCCGGCTGGTGGACGTGATAGCCCTGGACATAGTTGACGCCGATTGCCTGCATGCATTGCAGCACTGCTTCGCTTTCGACGAATTCCGCAATCGTCTGCATGCCCATCACATGGCCGATGCGGTTGATCGACTCGACCAGCGCGAAATCGGTGGCGTCAATCGCGCTGCCCTTTACGAACATGCCGTCAATTTTCAGGTAGTCGACCGGCAGATTCTTGAGGTAGGCAAACGATGACAAGCCACTGCCGAAATCATCGAGCGCAAAATGGCAACCCATGGACTTGAGCCGGCGCATGAAGCGGGCCACGCGCGACAGGTTGGAAATGGCTGCCGTTTCGGTGATTTCGAAACACAGCTGCCCGGGCGGCGCACCGGTCTTGTCCAGCTGACCAAGAATGAAATCGAGAAAATGCTCGTCCGACAGGCTGACGCCGGACAGGTTGACGGCGAAGCGCGCCCGGCGGCAAAGGTCGGCTTCGATGCCGACGGTGGCGGCACGGCTGTAGCGGTGAATGCAGTGCAGGGTGCGCTCGATCACCCAGCGATCAATGGTTGGCATCAGGTGATAGCGCTCCGCCGCCGGAATGAACGTCATCGGCGGAATCGTCCTGCCGTGCTCGTCCTTCATTCGCAGCAGCACCTCAATGTACTCGCAGGTGCCGGACGGCAGTGGAGAGCACAGCGCGTGCACGTGCTGGAACGCAAGGGAAAACCGGTTTTCTTCCACGCTCTGAAGCAGGCGCGATGCCCAGCCCATCTCGCCCTGGCGGAACGACACCTCCTCATCGTCGACACGGAACACCTGTATCTGGTTGCGCCCCTTGTCTTTCGCAATGAAACAGGCTGTGTCTGCCTCCGCCATCACCTGCGCCGGACTGTCGCATGTGCCGTTGACCTCGGCCGCACCAATGCTGGCGCTGACCGAGAACAGCCGGCCCTGCCAGCCAAAGCGAAAGGCACGGATGGCGTCAAGCAGTTGCTGCGCGACCGGAACCGCCTGTTCAAGATTGCAGCCTTCAAGCAGCACACCGAACTCGTCGCCCCCCAGCCGAGCCAGCGTGTCCGACTGGCGCATCCGCGACAGCAGCAGGGAGGCGAGCTGTTTCAGCAGCTCGTCACCCGCCTGGTGTCCGCAGGAATCGTTGACGACCTTGAACTGGTCCAGGTCGAGATACAACAGGGCATGCCGTACCTGTCGCGTGCCGGCCGATTGCAGCAAGCCCGCAAGCAGGCGTTCGAACTCGCGCCGGTTGGCGAGCTCGGTCAGCGCATCATGGCTGGCCTGCCACGAAAGATGTTGAGCCAGCTCGCGCGCCCGGGACACGTCGCGAAACACCAGTACCACGCCGATCAGCCGACCGTTGCGGCTGCGAATCGGTGCCGCCGAATCTTCCACGGAGTACTCGCGACCATCGCGGGCAATCAGCACCGTATTGTTGGCGAGACCGGTAATCTCGCCGGAACGCAACACGCGATCCACCGGACTGTCGACACGCAGCCGATCCTGCTCGGAAACGATGTGAAACACCTCGTCGTGCTGCCGGCCCTTTGCATCGCCGCTCGACCAGCCGGTCAAACGCTCCGCCACCGGATTCAGATAACTTACGCGCCCGGCTTCATCGGTGGTGATCATTGCGTCGCCGATCGATGCAAGCGTGATCTGTGCCAGCTCCTTCTCGCGGTACAGCGCCTCCTCGGCCTCCTTGCGAGCCGTGATGTCCTGCGCGTTCACCACGAACACCGCTCTGCCCTGGTGCTGTGCCATTTGCACCCGTCCCTCGGCAGGATAAACGCTGCCGTCCTTGCGGCGGACGCGTACATCCACCAGCGATACCTCGCGCTCGCCGCGCAGCAGGGGCCCTTGCACCTCATGCCTGCGCGCCTCGTCCCAGCCATCGACGAATCGTTCAGCGGAAAAGCCGATGATCTCTTCCAGGCGATAGCCGAGGTTGCGGCAGGCGCCGCGATTGGCGTAAATCAGCGCCCGCGTCCCGGCGTCGAAAACCAGCACTTCCGACAGTGAACCGTTGATGATCTCGCCCAGCCAGGCCGCGTTTTCCTCGCTTCGTCGCGCCTCCAGCAGACGCATCACCACATCGGTCAACTGGCTAAGGGCGACGCGCTGCGAGTGCAACAGCGATCGCGGCACGCGGTCCATCACCGACAGCGTTCCGACCGGCAGGCCGGCATCGGTCATCAGTGGTGCGCCGGCATAGAAGCGGATCTGCGGACCGCCGGTAACCAGCGGATCCGCGTGAAAACGAAGGTCGTGTGCAGCATCCGCCACCTCGAGCGGCAGCGCGCCGTCAATCACCGCCTGGTAGAACCCACTGGTCCGCGGCCAGGCGCTCCGGTCAGATTCGCCGTGAATCGAGTGGTAGCGCGGGCAATCTCCGTCAACGAGGCAGATCAGGGCGAACGGCACATCGCAGATACTGGCCAGCAACTCGGTAATCTCATCGAAAATTTCGTCCGCGGGCTCACGCGTCGGACGATGCGTTGCTGCACGGCAGTCGTGTTGTGGCCGACAACGGACCGATCGGCTGGCCGGCACGCTGCGTGTGTCAGTCTCAGCAACAGCATCGGCAAGCGGATGGGTAACCATGTCGGCGATTGAGTCAAAGGAAACGGGGGCAGTTGCCTATGGGTCGAATGTGGCTCCCACGGATTACAGGCAGCGCGCGTTCAGGTTGGCCGCAACGACGCACCAAGGCCAGCCTGGCACGGGGAAACGCGAAATTCGTCGCAGGGCGCGACGCCAGGCTATCGGCTTACGGTCAGCTCGGCGGCACTGCGCTTGGCACTGTGACTGCGGACGAAAATCAGGCAGCCGTCGGGACTGGTGATCTCGCCATGCAGGCTGCCTTTTGGCACCATCTGATAGTCGCCTTGATGCAGCACCTCGTCACCGACCCGGCACCAGCCATCCAGCACGATGGCTTCCTCGTCGCCCGACTGCCAGTGCGACGGTATCCGGCCGCCGGGCTGGAAACGCGCCAGCCAGGAGCGGGTCTCGCCGTCATCGTGCAGCACCTTCATCGCGACGTTGCTGGCGAAGTCGATCCAGGTGCCGGCGCCGGCCCGGACGATGCGCATTGATTCGGCAGCGCCGGCCGCCGCGGGTGCGCGATCCGGTCGTCCGATCTGTGCCAGCAGCGCCTGCCGGAGCGCCGCCGCGCGCTCGCCGGGTGGCGCAATCGGCAGCACGGCCATCAGCATCTCCAACATCACGTCATCAGGGAGTACTGATGGCGCCGCGTTCTTTGTTTTTCTCATTGGATTCTCCTAGCCATTTCCGTCGCCGACCGGACCCAGTACCGCACGCAATGCGGCCAGCGCGCGGCGGATGTGGGTTTTCACCGTGCCGAGCGGCAAGCCGCAGTGTTCGACGATTTCCGAGTGGCTCAGCCCGCGGAAGAATGCCAGTGACAGCAGTTGCCGCTGCAACGGCGTCAGGGTGGCCATGGCAGCGTGCAGTGCGGTTCCCTGTTGGCTGGCTTCCAGCAGGTCCTGGGCGGTCTTCTGGCCGGAATCGGCCTCGGCAACCAGCTCATGGGGATCGGGATGACTAAAGGCCTCGTCCTGCCGGCGCAACAGGTCCAGCGCGCGACTGCGCGAAATGACCAGCAGCCACGCCAGCACCCGGCCGCGAGCCGCATCGTAGCGATGGGCGTCGCGCCACACCTGCAGGTAGACATCCGACACCACCTCCTCGGCCAGGTCGGCATGGCGCATGAAACGCAGCGCAACCGCATAGACACGGCTGACTGTCAGGTCGTAAAGCCGCCCCAGCGATGGTTCGTCGCGGAGGCGTATGCCTTCCAGACAAGCACGCAGTGCCGCATCATCCTCGCCCGCAGGCGGTGACGCACCGGCAGCAGGCGCCGGCCTGGCGGCGGCCGTTCGCGGCGCGGCGGGCCGGCTGGATAACGACGATTTCATACCCGGGATTATAAAAGGGTCGAAAGGGTCAATCGAAAACGACGACGTCCAGTCCGGGGACATGGCATCTCCTGCATGGCTGTGTAACCTGAACGCTCTACGCAGGGCGCCGGCGTTCGGATTTGCCGCGTCGCTTGCCCGGCCAGGTTCAACGCCGGATTTCCGGCAGCCTAACCACGAGCCGCGTGCGATACTCGCCAGCCATTACCTCCCTGCACCATCCCATGTCCACCGCCAATGTATTTCGCCTGCTGCTGCTGGCCGCCCTCTGGGGCGGCTCCTACAGTCTGCTGCGGGTGGTCGCGCCGGTGTTCGGCGGCATCGGCACCATGTGGCTGCGCATCACCCTGGCCGGGGTGGCGCTGCTGGCTTTTGCGACGGTAACGCGCGAAAACCTGCAAATGCGCAAATGGTGGAAGCAGTACGCGTTTATCGGCGTGATGAACGCGGCGCTGCCGTTTGCACTGATCAGCTACGCGATGAAAACGCTGCCGGCCGGCTATGGCGCCATTCTCAACGCCGGATCGCCCTTTTTTGCCGCACTGTTCGCAGCACTGATGCTGGGAGAGCGCCTGACCGCAAGTCGCATCGTCGGTATGCTGCTGGGTGTTTTCGGTATCGCCATGATGATGAACCTGGGGCCGATTCCGCTGGACGGCACCACGGCCTCGGCGGCGGCTGCCATCATCGGCGCCACGATGCTGTACGGCTTTATCAGCGTGTATATCAAGAAGTACACGGCGGGAGCACCGAATGTGGGGATCGCAACTGGTGCACTGACAATTCCGGCGCTGCTGGCGGCGCCGCTTGGCCTCGCCGTGCTGCCGCCGGTGATGCCGGAGGCCACGGTGGTGATCGCGCTGGTGGTGCTGGCGCTGGTCTGCACCTCGTTTGCCAACCTGCTGTTTTTCCGCCTGATCAGCGACGCCGGCCCCACCAAGGCGATTTCCGTCACGTTCCTGATTCCCGTGTTTGGCGTCACCTGGGGCGTGCTGCTGTTCGGCGAGACGCTGAATTCCGGTGCCATTGCCGGCGGCGTGATCGTGCTGGCAGGCGTCGCGCTGGTGCTGGGCATGCTTCCGCGCATCGGCAGCAAGCTGCCCGGCCCGTAGCCCCGGCCGGCACCTGGTGGTGATATGCTTTTCCGGTCTGACTTGTCTGCGAACTAACTCTTCGCCACTGCCATGCTGCGATTGAATGAGATCCGCCTGCCGCTTGATCACGCCGAGGCAGCGCTGGAACAGGCGATTCTGAAACGCCTGGGCGTGGCGAAGTCGTCGCTGCTTGCTTTTTCGGTGTTCAAACGCAGTCTGGACGCGCGCAAGAAAGACGCGATGCTGTTCGTCTACAGTATCGATGTGACGCTGCAGGACGAGGCGGCGATCCTGAACAAAATTCGTGACGGCTCGGTGCGGGCTTCGCCCGACACCGGATATCACTTCGTGGCCAATGTGCCGGCGTCATTCACGCCCGCCGCGCGGCCGCTGGTGGTCGGGTTCGGCCCGTGCGGCATATTTGCCGCGCTGATCCTGGCCCAGATGGGCCTCAGACCGATCGTGATCGAGCGCGGCAAGAGCGTGCGCGAGCGGACCCAGGATACCTGGGGCCTGTGGCGCCGCCATACGCTGAATCCGGAGTCCAACGTGCAGTTCGGCGAAGGCGGCGCGGGTACGTTCTCCGACGGCAAGCTCTACAGCCAGATCAAGGACCCGCGCTACCTCGGTCGCAAGGTGATGAGCGAGTTCGTCAAGGCCGGGGCGCCGCCGGAAATCATGTACGTGGCGAAACCGCACGTCGGCACCTTCAGGCTGGTGGGGGTGGTGGAGCGGATGCGCGAGGAGATCATTGCGCTCGGTGGCGAGGTGCGGTTCCAGCAGCGCCTGACCGACCTGCTGATCGAGGACGGCCGTCTGCGCGGCGCATCGGTGCTGGACGTCCGCAGCGGACAGACGCATGAGCTGCGCGCCGATCACCTGGTGCTCGCACTGGGGCACAGTTCGCGCGACACGTTCCAGATGCTGCATGATCGCGGCGTCTACCTGGAAGCGAAGCCGTTTTCGATCGGCTTTCGCATCGAGCATCCGCAGTCGCTGATCGACCGCGCGCGGCTCGGCGCCAATGCCGGCAACCCGCTGCTGGGCGCGGCCGATTACAAGCTGGTGCACCACGCCAGCAACGG
>CAYQKN010000151.1:0-8938 GCA_964417885.1 uncultured Burkholderiales bacterium
TTCCACCCGCATGGGAGTGACGTAGATCTGCATCGGCACGCGGATGCCGCGCTTGGTCTGCATCGTCGTCTCAAAACTGCTGGCACGGTCTTCGCCAAGCAGCCGTTCGATTGCCGGACGGTCGCGTGTCATGCCTTCGGCTGGCAGCAGAAGTGCGGTCAGGCGCTGGCCGGTTGCTTCGTTGAAGCGGAAGCCGAGCGCTTTTTCGGCAGCCTCGTTCCACTCGACGATGTTGTAGTGCCGGTCAAGCTCGGCAATCGGCAGCAGGGTGCGGGCGACGTGGGTGCCGAGCAGTTGCGCGCGATGGCTGGCTTCCTGCCGCGCGCGCTGCTCCTGCTCGGTCTGCTGTCGCAATTCGACGTTGCTGTGCGAAAGGTTGTGATTCGATTCCAGCGAACGCTTCAGCAGTTCTTCATTGTCCAGTTCCACAACCAGGCGTGCGGCGACGATCTGGTGTTGCTTCCATGAAAAGTAGAGTACGCAAAAAATGAGGAACATGGCGGTGCCACCGCCGACCCAGTTAATGCCATCCCGCATGAAAAAAATGTAGATCACCGGCGGCACCGAGGCGGGAATCGCCAACGCAAGGTGTACCCACTTGACCGCGGAAAATGCCGTGATCGAGCCGGCGACATACGACGTGATCACCAGCACCGTGAACAGCTCTCGGTAGCTGGCCCCGGCCGGATAAAGCAGGGTGCCCAGCAGTCCCCACTGGATGCCGGCCAGCAGGTTGCCGACCATCATCCAGCGGCTCCACCATGCCGGGTTGGCCACCGGCTTGCGCTGTTGCCGGTAGGCAAAACCGATTACGCCGCGCAGGAACATCACCAGCGTCGCAAAGACAAACCAGGCGAGTCCCTTGATCAGCTCACCCGTGTCGTAGAAAACCAGCACGGTGGCAATGCTGCCGATGAACGAAAAGGCGACAGCCGGCGGGACGAAAAAAAACAGTTCGTCGACCTGTTTGGCCAGCAATCGTCGCCGGAAATCCGGAATCCGGTCCAGTGGACTGGAGCCGGCATGTTGGTACGAAGTCATGAGTGCGCGCCCATTGTATGGCTGCCTTAATCGGTGGCAGCTCTGTGTTTACGGATGGTTAACAAAGATACGTCACTGCACCGGCAAAGAATGTGAGGCAGTTCACTAATTTCCAACCGCTCGTCTGCTGGTTGTCAAAATAAGGGTTTGGATGAGGCGATACCGGGGATTGCCTGTTGGGAGAAGCGAAAACGCTTGGTGCCGCCGTGCCCGTTTGCGCGCGGCGCGGCGGTTATGCCGGCTGTCATCTGCCTGCAACAAAGGGCCATTACGCTGAGCGCACATGGTGGTCAAAATAAAAACAAAAAAACAGCAGTCGCGCTTTTCCGGCAACGGGTTGGCACCGCCGGCGCGTCCTGCCAGACAGATGGGAACTGGCGGGTTTTCTTTACGGCTTGCCGACCATGCGGCAAACATTGTTCTTCCTCCCCGTCATCTGACGGGGTTCATTGCGGGGCGCCTGGAGGCGCCCTTTTTCATTGACCCACCACCATTCGAAGAGGAGCCAGACATGACGACAAGAATGGCAAATCATGAGTCGGCAGCCGATGCGCCCGACGGCATCGATGTGGCCGGAGCGGACGCGCGCTATCATCCGCAGCACGGTCGGCAAACGGAGATTGAGATGCGAAATGCAAGCGAATTACCGGCAGTGGTTGAAAAGGCGATCGACGCTTTTGTCGAATCCGCCAGGGCAGCGTTCGGTGCGGACCTGGTGTCCGCGCTGGTCTACGGATCAGCCGCCGAAGGCCGGCTGCGGGCAACGTCGGATGTCAACCTGTTGCTGGTGCTGAGACGATTTGACCCGGCCCAGGTCGACGGCCTGCGCGAGCCGCTGCGGCAAGCGCACGCGGCGGTGGAACTGAATGCCATGTTCCTGCTGGAAGACGAGATCCCGCTGGCGATCGAGGCATTCGCGGTCAAGTTCGCCGACATCTTGGCACGCCATCGGGTGCTGGCCGGGAGCGACCCGTTTGCCAGGCTCGATCCGCCGCGCGACGCGCTGATCCGCCGCCTCCGGCAGGTGCTGCTCAACCTGCAATTGCGATTGCGTGAACGTTACGTGCTGGTCAGTCTGCGTGAAGAACAGCTGGCACGGGTGATTGCCGACGCCGCCGGTCCGCTGCGTTCGAGCGCGGCGTCGCTGCTGCATCTGGAGGGGCGGCCGCCGTTGCCGCCAAAGGAGGCGCTTGAGTGCGTCGCCGCAGAACTGGACGATGCCGCGCTGGTCGAATCGCTGCATGACATGTCGGCCGCACGCGAGGAGCGCCAACTGCAGCCGGGCCGGGCCGGACCGGCGCTGATCCACCTGATCGAGCTGACGCGGCGCCTGCGTGAACGCGCCGAGCGCCTGCACTAGCCGGGAGACAGCGATGAATCCATTCCAGCTTGGCGGCTTCAGTTTCCTCGCTTTCTACCTGGTAACCGGTGTTCTGATCATTTGGGGCTTGCGCTACGTCATCCGCCGCAGCGAAACCCGCTCGCCACCTCCGGCGCAAAACATGACCGACCCCTACCTCATCGCTCATTTGCGTGGCGGCGAAAAAGAAGCGCTGCGGGTGGTAACCGTGGCATTGCTCGATCGCGGCTTGCTGGTTGCCGAGGGCGACAAGATCAGGACCTCGAACAGTCAGGCGGTTGAACTGGCCAAGCGGCCGATCGAAAAGGCGGTACTGCGCTGCTATCGTTCAGCCGGCGACGCTATCGGGGTGTTCAAGGACGAGGCGGCGATCAAGGCCTGCAACGATTATGCAAAAGTGCTGGCCGGCCAGGGAATGGTTGCCGACGCCGGCGTCTACGCATCGCGGCTGCTGCCGGCAATGATCGCAATGGGCGCGCTGGTGATGATCGCCGCCAACAAAATCCAGATCGCGCTGTCGCAGGGTCGCCACAACATCGGCTTCCTGATCGTACTTGCCATCCTGTTTGGCATCGTCACGGTCGTCATCTGGCGCAGACGCCTCACCGGTCGCGGTGAGGCGATGCTGGCAGATTTGCGCGACCTGTTTGCGCGACTGAAGGGGCGCGCCAGGACCATGCGCGCCGGTGGCCAGACCAACGAAGCCACGATGCTGGCTGCCGTGTTCGGCCTGGCGGCGTTACCGGCGGCGAACTTTCCTTTCCTCGACCGGTTGTACCCGGCCAAGTCCGGCGACGGTGGCAGCGGGTGCGGCTCATCGTCTTCCTGCAGCAGCAGCGGCTGCAGCGGCGGTTGCGGTGGTGGCGGCTGTGGTGGCTGACCGCGTCGGCCTCGGCTGGCGCGGTGAACTGGCCGCCGGCATTTTTGCGCACCTCGAACATGTCGACCTGCTGGAGATCATTGCCGACGATTACTTCGGCGCCGACGCGCGCGCGCTGCGACCGCTTGCCACGCTGGCTTCGCAAGTGCCGATTACGTTGCACGGCGTGTCGATGGGACTGGCCGGCAGCGAGGCTGTCGAATCACGGCGGATGGACAACATGGCGCGGCTGGTAGAGGTGTTGCGGCCGGAGTCCTGGTCGGAGCACCTGGCCTTTGTGCGCGCAGGCGGCATCGAAATCGGCCACCTGGCGGCGCCGCCGCGCACGATACGCAATATTACCGCAGCCATTGCCAACATTGAGCGCGCCACTGCCATCGTCGGCCGCGCACCGTGGCTGGAGAATATCGCGACGCTGATCAATCCGCCGGGCTGCCAGATTGACGAAGCAGCATGGACCTGCGGCGTCATCGAGGGCAGCGGCGCCGGCATGCTGCTGGATTTGCACAATCTGTACGCCAATGCGCTCAACTTTGGCGAGAAGCCGGAGCAACTGTTGATACGCTTTCCGTTGCATCGGGTGCGGGCCGTGCACCTGTCCGGCGGGAAATGGATCCCGGAACCACGCGGCGACCGGATGGAAGCCGGCGCGACCGGACGGCAGAGGCTGCTGGACGATCACGTCCATGACGTTCCCGACGATGTCTTCGGCTTGTTGTCGTTGCTGGCACAACATGCACCGCAGCCACTTGACGTGATCATCGAGCGTGACGGAAATTATCCGGATTTCCGCACATTGCTGGAGCAACTCGGGTCTGCGCGCGCGGCGCTGGCGCGGGGTCGCGCGGCAGCGCGGGAAATGAGGGCGGCGGCGTGAACTCCCTCAGCATGGAGGCGTTTCTGGCCAGGCTCTACACCGATGCGGTGACGCGTGAGAATTTCCTGTCCGACCCGGAAGCGGCGGCGCGGACTGCGGGTGTCAGTGATGAGGATATCGCCGCATTGATGCAAATCGATCGCAGCGGGCTGCGCATGGCGGCGGCGAGTTATGGCAGGAAGCGTGAACAGCGCTGCCGCCAAAGGCCCACGCTGGCACAACAATTCCGCCGCTGGTTCGACGGCTAGCTGGCTTCAGTCGCGACGCTGCAGCGAGACCGTGGCGCGCAGACTGCGCGACAAAGCACGCACCGGGACGCTGGTTTCCAGCGCGTAGTCTGCCACCTGTTCAAGCGCCGTGATCAGTCGCTCCGACCATTCGCAGTCATCCGGGCGCGGATCATTGAGCAGGGCTTGAAGTTCCTCTACTTTGCAGACGAGGGTGGGTTCGACGGCGAGAGCAGTATTCATGGTCGTCAATCGGCTGGGCCGTTTTTTCGTTCGAGAGGGCCCAGTGTCGGGCAGGTGGCTCGACGTCCGCAATTGGTTTGACCACAGTTTGCAACAGTTCACAAATGGCCAGCCGGTTGCCTGACCCTGCAGGCTGGTTCAGGCGAAACCGCTACGTCGCCGATCCGCCCGGCTTGGGACAGTCCGGCTGCCTGGCGGGCTGGGCAGCGTCGAACGCCGGCAACTTCAGGGCATGGTGGTAGATGCCGACCAGCGTCGGGAAAGCGTCCAGCGGGCACTTGAAGCGCAGGGCGTTGGCCACCTGCGGCACCAGGCAGATGTCGGCAAGCGTCGGTGTTTCGCCAAGGCAGAACGGGCTTTGCACCTTGCGTTGCACCAGCATTTCTTCCAGCGCAACGAAGCCCTCGCGGATCCAGTGGCAGTACCAGCGGTTGCGCGCCTCCTCGTTCTGCTGCAACGGGTCTGCCAGGTAATTGAGCACCCGCAGGTTGTTGAGCGGATGGATGTCACAGGCAATCAGCAGGGCTACCGATCGCACCCAGGCACGATCGCGCGGCGTCTCGGGCAACAACGGCGGCTCCGGATGCGTCTCGTCAAGGTACTCGATGATTGCCAGCGACTGCGACAGGCCGAACTCGCCATCGGCAAGGAAAGGAACCAGCCCCTGCGGATTGATGGCCAGGTAATCCGGTGCCCGCTGCGCACCGTTCAGCAAGTGAATGTAGCGGCGCTCCAGATGCAGTTGCTTCAGGTTAAGTGCGATGCGCAAGCGAAATGCAGCTGAGGAGCGGAAGTATTCGTAGGCAATCATCGGGGTGTCACGTCGGGCGACTATAATTTCGCAATGAACGATTATAGTCACGCCGGGCTGGCCGGCGATCGCTTGTCGCGGTCCATGCTCGCGTCCTGGCTTGCCCGGCAACACGATATCGGTGCCACCGGTGATGGCGGTTTTTCCGATGACGGCGAGTCGGCCATTCGCGTCCACGCGGGTAAACCCCTGAAGCCGGCGGCGGTGCTGATCCTGGTCATCAACCAGCCTGATGCACCCACCGTGTTGTTCACGCAGCGCACTGCCCATCTCACCGACCACGCCGGACAGATCAGTTTCCCCGGTGGCCGGGTTGAGGCCGACGACCGTGACCCGGAGCACACGGCTTTGCGCGAAGCGGAAGAAGAAACCGGGGTCGACGCGGCCCGCATCGACATCATCGGCCGCATTCCGCAGTACACCACCGGCACCGGTTACCTGGTGACGCCGGTCGTCGGCTGGCTGGAACCACCGGTGCAATACCGTCCCGACCCAACCGAAGTCGAGGAATGCTTCGAAGTGCCGCTCGGCTTCCTGATCGACATCAACAACCACCGGCTCGAGACCGCCATGTACAAAGGCCGCATGCGCAGCTACTATGCGCTGCCCTGGGGTCGCCGCTACATCTGGGGCGCCACCGCTGGCATGCTGGTGACGCTGACACGGGTACTGGCGGCCGCGCAGGGGCGCGACGTCGGCCAGCCGCTGCCCGCTGTGACGGATTCCGGCTGATCCACCTGCCGGCGCGCAACATTCAATTCACTCACGCATCATTTTCGACAAGGACCGCAACATGAACACCACCCCCTCAGGTTTGCAGTACGAAGATACCGTCGCCGGCAACGGTGCCGAAGCAGTAACCGGTAACTTCGTTGCCGTGCACTACACCGGCTGGTTATTTGACAATGGCGTCGCCGGCACGAAATTCGACAGCAGCAAGGACCGCGGCCAGCCGTTTCGCTTTCCGCTTGGTGGTGGCCAGGTCATCCGCGGCTGGGACGAAGGTGTTGCCGGAATGAAAGTTGGCGGTACCCGCCGATTGGTGATCCCGCCGGCATTGGGCTATGGCGCGCGCGGTGCGGGTGGCGTGATTCCGCCCAATGCCACGCTGCTGTTCGAAGTCGAACTGCTGGGCGTCTGACCTTTCACCTTCGCCGGCCGTCGCAAGCGCGTGGCCGGCAGCGCGGAACCGTCACCGTCCGCCGCGCGTCGTGGTCATGGATCTAACCGACTGGGTGCGACCCCAGAAGCAGGCGGTCGTACTGGTCGTATTGTTCATCCAGCACGCCGTTCTCCCCGGGTGAGCGCTTGACCGTGATCCACACCTCGGCCGGAAAGCCTGCCGCCAGCTCAGCGGTGTAATTGACCTCTTCCTCGGCAACGCCGCGCGCGGTTTCGTAATCGGGCGCCTTCCAGTCGAACAGCAGATGCTGCGTCATCTGGTCCTTGAAAATCTCGAGGTCGCCTTGGTCGACCTCAACCACCTCGGCCAGCGTGCTGCGTGCCCGCCGGGTCAGCGAAATGAACGAGGCGTCGCAATGGCAGCGCGGTTGGCAGCGGTAGCCTGCGGCGAGATCACAGACGGCGAATCCGCCCGAGGTCACCCATTCATCGTCGTCGCATGCGCCACCCTGCCGGTACAACTCGTCATCGGAGTTGTCGAGCCTGACTGCCTTCAGGAACTTTGCCATATCAGGTGAACCGCGGCTTGAGGCTTTCCATTGCCTCGATCAATATTGCCCGCGTGCCGGGTTCGAACGCCGAATGACCGGCGTCGTTGACGATGTGATAGTCCGCTTCCGGAAACGCCCGCACCAGGTCGTCGGCGGAAACAATCGGGCAAACCACGTCGTATCGCCCCTGCACGATGGTGGTCGGGATGTGGCGGATGCGACTGATGTGGTCGAGCAGGAAATTTTCCGGCAGGAAAATATTGTTGACGAAGTAATGCGCCTCGATCCGCGCCAGGCCCAGCGCCACCCGGTCGGAACCGAAATTGGCCACCACGGCTTCGTTCGGCAGCAGGGTCGAACAGGAGCCTTCATAAATGCTCCATACCCTCGCTGCCGGCAGGTGGATCGCAGGATCCGGGTCGGACAACAACGCGTAGTAGGCGTCGAGGATGTTGTGGTGCTGGTGTGCCGGCAAATGATTGGCGAAGCGGTGCCAAGCCTCCGGAAAGATGTTTTTCAGGCCGTACAGGAACCAGTCAATTTCTGAGCGCCGGCAAAGAAAAATACCCCGCAAAATCAACGCCATGGTGCGTTCCGGGTGGTGTTCGGCGTAAGCCAGCGCCAGGGTAGAACCCCAGGAGCCGCCGAATACCATCCAGCGCTGGATGCCGAGGTGAATGCGCAGTGCCTCCATGTCGGCAATCAGGTGCGGCGTGGTGTTGTCGCGCAGTTCACCCAGCGGCGTCGAGCGCCCCGCGCCGCGCTGGTCAAAAATGATGATGCGATAGAACGCCGGATCGAAGAACTGCCGGTGCGCGGCCGATGCGCCAGCGCCAGGTCCGCCGTGCAGGAACACCACCGGCACACCATCCGGATTGCCGGATTGTTCGAAATACATGGTGTGGACGGTATCCAGCGGCAGCAGGCCAGAGCCGAACGGCTCGATCGGCGGGTAGAAATCGTGGCGGCCAGGGTGTCGCGTCGTGGCGTGAGCGTGCATGAATCGGCATTGGCGGGTGTGGAAGGAAGCGGCAAGCGTAGCAGAAAAGGTGGTTTTTCTGGTCCCGGGCGGCTCTATTACAGTCGTAAGGACTTATCCAGTCTGCCTATGTTGCAGCGCAGTATAATCAGGTAAGGTATGTCCAGGCGGTCTCTGAAAAGGTCAAAAAATGCTTTATCAGGTACATGAGTTGCAGCGTGCGGTGATGGAACCCTGGCGGTGGTGGGCACAGGCCAGTACGGACAGCCTGAAAAGTCCCTATTCGCCGCTGTCCTACGTCCCGAACGCCAACAAGTTCGTCGCCGGTTTTGACCTGATGCTGCGGCTGACCAAGCGCTACGGCCGTCCGGAATTCGGCATCAAGCATGTCAGCGTGGCCGGGCACCAGGCGGACATCGAGGAGCAAGTGCTGCTCGACAAGCCGTTCTGCCAACTGCTGCATTTCAAGAAGTCCCGTTCGGTCAGGAATGAACCGCGGGTACTGATTTTCGCACCGCTGTCCGGCCACTACGCTACCCTGCTGCGCGATACCGTGCGCACCATGCTGCCGGATCATGACGTCACCATCACCGACTGGAAGGACGCGCGCGGCGTGCCGTTCACGGAAGGCCCGTTCCATTTCGACGACTACGCCGCCTATGTGCAGGAATTTGTCCGCTTCATGCAGCAGGACGGCGGCAAGGTCCATGTGATATCGGTCTGCCAGCCGACCGTGCCGGTGCTGGCGGGCATTTCACTGATGGCGGCGCGCGGCGAAAGGCTGCCGCAGAGCATGACCATGATGGGCGGGCCCATCGACACCCGCAAGAGCCCGACCGCGGTCAAC
>CAYQKN010000152.1:0-2840 GCA_964417885.1 uncultured Burkholderiales bacterium
TGACGAAGGAAGAGATCCATCGCGACCTGAAGATGCTGTCGGCCTCGGCCAGCGAAACCTTCAGCCTGATGGAAAACCTGCTGCAGTGGTCGACCTTCGAGACCGGCGAGGCGCTATACCGGCCGGCCATGCATCCGGTCGACAAGGCGGTGGGGCGGGTGCTGTCGCTGGTCCAGGCGGCGGCGCACCGCAAGTCCATCAAGCTGGTGGCGGTGGCCAATCCGCAGGCGGCGGTACTGGCCGACAAGAGCATGCTGCATTCGATCATCCAGAACCTCGTATCGAACGCGATCAAGTTCAGCCAGCCGGGGGGAAACGTGGTGGTGGAATCGCGGCTGCTGGACAGCTGGGTCGAGATAACCGTGCGCGACAGCGGCGTCGGCATGACCGCAGCCACGCTGGCCCGGGTGCTGCAGCCGGAAAGCAGTCACTCGACCTATGGCACGGCGGGCGAGCGCGGCACCGGGCTCGGTCTCAATCTGTGCCGCAATTTCGTCGAACGGCATGGCGGCGTCTTTGCCGGCACCTCGGCGCCAGGTGTCGGTACCACCTTCACCTTTACCCTGCCGCGTGCGCCGGCGGCGCCGGTATAGCGCCGCAACCATGCACGGGCCCATCGCGCAGGGCCGCTGATTGACGGGTCCTTAATCTGGCGCAAATTGCGCCGCCGCAGTGGCGCACATACTGGGGCGAGGTCGACGGCGACAGCATGCCCGCGCCAGACCGGCCCGCAGGAGCACAACATGCAAAACAATCAAGATGCCATTGTCCAGAACATCGTGGCCGAGATCGAGGCCGTGATCCGCGACGATTCGCACGTGCCGGTGCTGCCGGCGGTCGAGGGCGACCTCGGCAAACTGTCGCGCGCCATCGGCGAGCTGACCCGGCTTTTGGAAGAACGCTTCGACCAGCTGCACCGGCTGATGCAACTGACCGAGCGGATCAATGCCGGCTTCGTCATCGATGAAGTGCTCGACCAGCTGTTCGCGTCGTTCCGCGACGTACTGCCCTACGACCGCATTGGCGTGGCGCTGATTGAGCCGGACGGCAGGCATGTCACTGCGCGCTGGGCACGCTCGCTGGCGGCCAGCGTACGGTTGCCGGTCGGTTTTACTGCCTCGATGGACGACAGCAGCCTGAAAGAGATCATCACCAGCGGCCGGCCGCGCATCATCAACGACCTGGAGGCTTACCTGCAAGCGCACCCGCAATCACATGCCAGCCGGCTGGTGGTGGCCGAGGGCGTGCGATCGAGCCTGACCTGCCCGCTCACGGCGATGGGCAAGCAGGTGGGTTTCATGTTCTTTTCCAGTTTCCAGCGCGACACCTATCGCAGCGTGCATGCCGACCTGTTTGTCGCCATCGCCGGGCAGCTGTCGACCATCATCGAGAAGGGCCGCATCTACGAAATGGTGCTGCAGTCGAAAAAGGAATCCGAGCGACTGCTGCTGAACGTGCTGCCGGCTGCGATCGCCGCGCGGCTGAAGGCCGGCCAGACGCAGATCGCCGACCGCCACGAGGAAGCGACGATCGTCTTTGCCGACATTGTCGGCTTTACCGAAATGGCCTCGCACCAGCCGGCCGACGTGGTGGTCGGCATCCTCAACCGGGTCTATTCGGCATTCGACGCCGTGTGCGGCTTCCACGGGGTGGAAAAGATCAAGACCATCGGCGACGCCTACATGTTCGCCAGCGGCGTACCCAACGCGCGCGCCGATCACCTGGAAGCGGCGGTGCAGGCGGCGATCGACATGCTGGCGGTGCTCGATCGCACCAGCATGCGGCAGCAGTTCAAGGCAAGGGTGCGGATCGGCATTGCCACCGGCCCGGTGATTGCCGGCGTGATCGGCACTACCAAGTTCGCCTATGACGTCTGGGGCGACACCGTCAACATGGCCAGCCGGATGGAATCGCAGGGTGTTGCCGACCGGATACAGGTGACGGCGGCGGTGTACGACAAATTGAAGGACCGGCTTGAATTCGAAACCCGTGAAGGACTGGACATCAAGGGCAAGGGCGCCACCACCGGCTACCTGCTCGCGGCCTCGCCGGCGGCGCTGCGCGTCTCGGCGGTCGAGTTTGTCAGCGCGTCGCTGCGGCAGCGGGTGCGGCTGGCGCCGCTGGCCGGCGATACCGAGCCGGCATTGCCGGAACGGCGCGGCCGCGCCGGTGATGGCGCCGAACCGGCAGCCGTCGTCTGAAAACAGGCACGCCGGTGACGCGCCGCGCGCGCGTCAGCCGGACTCGAACTGCGCGGCGTTCTTGCCCTTGATCGGCGCATAGAACGCCTTCACCGTCTGCATGTCGGCGTCGATGTCGCCGGTCGGAATCAGCAGCGGGCCGAGGCCGCTGCGTTTGCGCTGGTAATCCATGTAGGCCATCACGATCGGCACCCCGGCTTCGAGCGCGATGTAGTAGAAGCCGGTCTTCCAGTAGCGGGTCTTGCTGCGGGTGCCTTCCGGCGGCACCACCAGCTGCAGCGGGCCATCCGCGTCGCGGATCGCCGCGGCCGCGGCGGCGACCAGGTTGGTCGATTGCTCACGGTTGACCGCGATGCCGCCCAGCCAGCGCATCACGCTGCCGAACGGAAAGCGAAACAGGCTCGACTTGCCCATCCAGTACACGTTCAGCCGCAGCGCAAAGGCGATCATCAGAGTGTAGGGCAGGTCCCAGTTGCTGGTGTGGGGAGCGGCGATCAACACCGACTTGGCCGCGTGCGGCGGCAGCACGCCCTCGGCGGTCCAGCCGGTGAGCTTCAGAAAGGCGAGCGAAAACCCGCGCAGCAGGGTGTTGACCAGCGGCGTGGTGAAAATGGTCCGGTGCAGGCGCCGCACGGCGCG
>CAYQKN010000152.1:2940-8913 GCA_964417885.1 uncultured Burkholderiales bacterium
AGCACTGGCGCGGCTTCCCGGGCAAAATGCCGCCAGTGACCGCGCCAGTGCTGGAGTTTCAACTTGTCATCCTGCTGGTGTCGGCCTGTTCGTGCCGCCTAGCCAAACGCCCTGACTGCCTTCACCACATTTTCCGTGGTGATGCCGAAGAACTTGTACAGCACGCCTGCCGGCGCGGACTCGCCGAAGCTGTCGATGCCGATTGCTGCGCCGTCGAGGCCGACGTACTTGCGCCAGTAATCGGTGACACCGGCCTCGATCGACACCCGCGGCACCGCCTTCGGCAGCACGGCGGCGCGATAAGCGGCATCCTGCCGGTCGAAGACAAAGGTGGACGGCATCGACACCACGCGCACGTGGATGCCCTCGCCGGCCAGCTGCTGCTGCGCTTCCATCGCCAGCGATACCTCGGTGCCGGTGGCGATCAGCACCGCCCGCAGCGCACCCGCCTCGCGCGACAGCACGTAGCCGCCGCGCGCGACGTTGGCCAGGGTGTCGGCGTCGCGTTTCTGGAACGGCGAATTCTGGCGCGAAAAAATCAGGCTGGTCGGGCCGTCCTTGCGCTGCACCGCGCGCGCCCAGGCGGCGGCGGCTTCGACGGTATCGCACGGACGCCACACGTCCATGTTGGGGATCAGGCGCAGCGACGAAACGTGCTCGACCGATTGATGGGTCGGGCCGTCCTCGCCGAGACCGATCGAATCGTGGGTGAAGACGGAAATGTTGCGGATCTTCATCAGCGCGGCCATGCGCAATGCGTTGCGGGAATAGTCGCTGAAGGTGAGGAAGGTGCCGGTGTACGGCACCAGGCCGCCGTGCAGCGCGATGCCGTTGGCGATCGCCGTCATGCCGAACTCGCGCACGCCGTAGCTGATGTAGTTGCCGCCGTGCACATCCGACAGCGCGCGGGTGCCGCTCCAGTTGGTGAGGTTGGAACCGGTCAGGTCGGCCGAGCCGCCGATGAACTCCGGCAGCACCGGGGCCAGTCCCTCGATGGCGAGCTGCGAGGCCTTGCGGGTGGCGACGGTCTCGCCCTTTTCATTGGCTCGCGCAATCAGCGCGCCGACAGTCTCGGCAAAAGCTGCCGGCAGCTCGCCGGCCATGCGGCGGGTGAATTCCGCCGCGCGTTGCGGGAACTGCGCTTCATAGGCGGCAAAGGTGGCGCGCCATTGCTGTTCCAGCGCCGCGCCTTTCTGCGTCGCGTCCCAGGCATCGTAGATTGCCTGCGGGATCTCGAACGGCGAATGGTTCCAGCCGATCGCGGCGCGGGTGGCGGCGACTTCCTTTTCGCCCAGTGCCGCGCCGTGGACCTTGTCGGTGCCGGCCATGTTGGGCGAGCCCTTGCCGATGATGGTCTTGCAGCAAATCAGCGTCGGCCGCTTCGTGTCGGCGGAGGCGGCCTGGATGGCGGCGGCAATCTGCGCCGGATCGTGGCCGTCGACGCCGGCAATCACCTGCCAGCCATAGGCCTCGAACCGCATCGGCGTGTTGTCGCGAAACCAGCCCTCGACCCGCCCGTCGATGGATATGCCGTTGTCGTCATAGAACGCAATCAGCTTGCCCAACCCGAGCGTGCCGGCCAGCGAACAGGCCTCGTGCGAAATGCCTTCCATCAGGCAGCCGTCGCCCAGGAACACCCAGGTGCGGTGATTGACGATGTCGAAACCATCCTGGTTGAACGTGCGCGCCAGCTCGCGCTCGGCGATCGCCATGCCGACCGCATTGGCCAGGCCCTGGCCGAGCGGACCGGTGGTGGTCTCGACGCCCGGCGTGATGCCGAATTCAGGATGGCCGGCGGTCTTCGAGTGCAACTGGCGGAAATTCTTCAGTTCCTCCATCGGCAGGTCATAGCCGGCCAGGTGCAGCAGCGAATACAGCAGCATCGAGCCGTGGCCGTTCGACAGCACGAAGCGATCGCGGTCCGGCCAGTGCGGATTTTTCGGGTTGTGCCGGAGGTGGCCGCGCCACAGCACTTCGGCGATGTCGGCCATGCCCATCGGCGCGCCGGGATGGCCGGAATTGGCCTTCTGGACCGCATCCATGGACAGGGCGCGGATGGCGTTGGCGAGTTCGGACTGGGAAATGCCTGGGGCTGGGGTGGTCATGGTGGCGGGCAGGAGGGGAAATGAGGGGGGCGTGAAGCGTCAGCCGCGATTATAATTTAGGCCCCTGTCCTCCCGCGCATTTTGTGCCCGGGAGCCGCAAATAAAAGTCACCGCAGGTTCCACCGCGCCCGGCGCCACACCACGGCGTCCATCCGCCTGCGCCGCGACCAATTCAAGAAAAGGAGTCGCCCCATGAAAGGCCTTCATATCATCGGCGATCTGTACAACTGCGATGCCGGGGATTTCCTCATTTCTTCCAGGGCGTTGCGCGAGCTTTGCGTCGCCGCCTGCGAAACCGCCGGCCTGTCGGTGCTGGGTGAGCATTTTTACCAGTTCGACGGCTTCGACGAGACCCAGGCCGGCGGCGCCACCGGCGCGGTGGTGCTGGCGGAATCGCACCTGGCGATCCACACCTGGCCCGAGCGCAACCAGGCCACGCTCGACGTCTACGTCTGCAATGTCACCGCCGACAACAGCCAGAAAGCCGAACGGCTCTACCAGATCCTGCTCGATGCGCTGAAGCCGGCCGACGTGCTGAGCGGACACATCTGGCGCGGCAAGGACCTGCCGGCCGCGCCCGCCTCGCCGCTGGCGCCGATCGCCGCCGCCGCCTGAAGTCCATCATGCGGCTCGACGAGACGCTCAACAGCGGCTGCGGTGTGTATTTCGAGGGCATGCCGATCGATGCGCTGCAGACGCCGTTCCAGCACATCGAGGTGTTCGACACGCCCGAACTGGGCAAGCTGATGCGCATCGACGGCGCCAACATGGTGAGCGAGCGCGATGAATTTTTCTATCACGAAAACCTGGTGCATCCGGCGGCGATCAGTCATCCGCAGCCGCGCGATGTGCTGGTGATCGGCGGCGGCGACGGCGGCAGCATCGAGGAGCTGCTCAAGCATCCCTCGGTGCAACGGGTGGTGCTGGCCGAGCTCGATGGCGGCGTGATCGAGATGGCGCGCAAGCACTTTCAGTCGGTGCATCGGGGCGCGCTGGATGACCCACGGGTCGAGATCCGGCTCGGCGACGGCATGGCACGGGTGCGCGAATCGGAAAGCCGCTTCGACCTGATCCTGCTCGACCTGACCGACCCGGTCGGTCCGGCCGAGGCGCTGTATACGCCGCCGTTCTACGCCGATTGCCAGCGCGCGCTGAACGACGGCGGCGCGCTGGTGCTGCACATCGGCTCGCCGTTCTCGCACCCCGGGCGGGTGAGGCAAAGCCTGAAGCAGCTGGCCGGCGTGTTTTCGATCGTGGTGCCGTGGTTTGTGCACATCCCGATGTACGGCGCGACCTGGGGCTTTGCCTCGGCATCGAACCGGCTCGACCCGCGCGCGCGCGCGGCCGCGCAGGTGGACGCACTGCTGGCCGAACGCCGCATCGGCCGGCGTCGCTACTACAACGGCGGCACCCATGCCGCGATGCTGGCGCTGCCGGAATACGTGGCGGAATTGCTGCGCTGAGCCGGCGCCGGCGCACCCCGCGATTGCGGCAAATCCGGCCATTACGGCGCACGGGGCTTCGGCTAAGATAGCGTTTTCCCGCATGTCGAAAGTCCGGATATGTTGAAACGCCTGAGGAAGTCGAGTTCCCGCGTCACGCTGGTATTGATCGGTGCTGCCGCCCTCACCGCCGGGCTCACCGGCTGCTCGCAGGATGAAGTCCGGCGCGACGTTTATGCCAGCAAGGAAGACTGCCTGGCCGACTGGGGCAACACGCCCAAGGATTGCGAGCCGGCCTACGACCGGCCCACCGGCCACGGCGCCACCACCCACTATTACGGTCGCCCCTACTCCTACCGCGGCTCGAGCAGCGCGTCGCCGTCGCGCTCCGGCAAGGCGATCGGCTCCTCCACCACCAGCCGCGGCGGCTTCGGCTCCAGCGGCCGGTCCTCGTCGGCGAGCTAGCCGATGGCCATCCGCCAACTGGTTGCGCCGTCGGCCGCGGAACGCGCCGGCCTCGCCGCACTGTTGCGCAATTGCATCGAGCAGGGCGCCTCGGTCGGCTTCATGCTGCCGCTGCCCGAGAGCGAGATTGAACGCTACTGGGCGGGCGTGTTTGCCGAAGTCGACGCCGGCGAGAAAGTGCTGCTGGTCTGTGACGACGGCGGCAGCATCGCCGGCTCGGTGCAGCTTTCGCTGTGCGGCAAGGCAAACGGCCGCCACCGCGCCGAGATCCAGAAACTGCTGGTGCACACCGCCTTTCGCCAGCGCGGCCATGCCCGTGCGCTGATGCACGCGGCCGAGCAACGCGCACGTGAGCGCAACCTGACCCTGCTGGTGCTCGATACCGAGGTCGGCAGCGTGGCCGAGTCGCTCTACGCCCGCGTCGGCTACACCCGGCTCGGCACCATTCCGCATTTCGCCATGAGCCCGCACGATCCACCGGGCGCGCCGGCGCGCGGATCCACCTTTTTCTATCGCGAGCTATGAAACGTCTCAACATGGTTCCGCGGCCCGACTGGCCGCAAAAAATGGAGGAGCTGGGATTCGGCTTCCACAGCATCGACGGCATCTACTGGGACGAGCGCGCCTGCTACGAATTCACCGCCGCCGAGATCGACACGCTGGAAATCGCCACCAGCGAGCTGCACCAGATGTGCATCGAGGCCGCCGGCCACGTGATCGACGAAAAGCTCTACGAGCGGTTTGCCATCCCGGCCGAATTCGTGCCGCTGATCGAGCGCTCGTGGAACGACGACGAGGCCACGCTGTTCGGCCGCTTTGATTTCTCCTGGGACGGCCACGGCGCGCCGAAGATGCTGGAGTACAACGCCGATACGCCGACTTCGCTGATCGAGGCCAGCGTGGCGCAATGGTACTGGCTGCAGGAAGTGGTGATGCCGAAGCGGCCGCGCGCCGACCAGTTCAATTCGCTGCACGAGAAACTGATCGAGCGCTGGAAGGAGATCGTCGCCGAACTGCCGTCGAAGACGGTGCATTTCGCCTGCGTGGCCGAGAGCGAGGAGGACGTCGGCAACCTCGATTACCTGCGCGACGTCGCGATGCAGGGCGGGGTCGACGCCAAATTCATCGATGTCGAACAGATCGGCTGGGACGCGGTGGCCAAGTGTTTCGCCGACGAATCGAACGACGAGATCAAGACCCTGTTCAAACTCTATCCGTGGGAATGGATGGTGCGCGAGGCGTTCGGCCGCAACCTGCTCGACAGCAGCATGCGGGTGATCGAGCCGGCGTGGAAAATGCTGCTGTCCAACAAGGCCATCCTGCCGGTGTTGTGGGAGCTGTTTCCGGATCACCCGAACCTGCTGCCGAGCTATGTCGAGCCGCAGAAATTCGCCACCGATTTCGTCAAGAAGCCGATCCTGTCGCGCGAGGGCGCCAATGTCACCATCACCACCGGCAAGGGCGAGATCGCCATTCCCGGCGAGTACGGCGCCGAGGGATTCATCTACCAGGCCTACCACCCGTTGCCGGTGTATGACGGCAGCCACACCGTCATCGGCAGCTGGATCATCGGTGACGAGCCGGCCGGCATCGGCATCCGCGAGGACGAATCACCGGTGACCAAGAACACCAGCCGTTTCCTGCCGCACTATTTCATTTAAAGCAGCCAAGAGGATCAAGACATGACCAAATACCAAATCCTGGAATCGTTCGGCGGCTTTGACGACTTCCTCATCTACCTCGCCATCACGGCACTGCTGCTGGCGGTGTTCGTCACCATCTACATCAAGATCACACCCTATCGCGAAGTCACGCTGATCCGCGAAGGCAACATGGCGGCGGCCTACAGCCTGGCGGGCACGCTGATCGGCATGGCGATCCCGCTGGCCAATGCGGTCGAGTACGGCGTCAACCCGATCGACACCGCCATCTGGGGCTCGATTGCGCTGCTGGTGCAGTTG
>CAYQKN010000153.1:0-8788 GCA_964417885.1 uncultured Burkholderiales bacterium
CTGGATGCCATGCTGGCGCAAGTGGAGCGCGACGCGAGCGCGCCGTGAATCCGGGAGCATGGCATGCGAGCGCGTGCAACGCCAAACCGCGCGTTCATGGTGCCATCGTGATCCAGCCCCCGACAGCCTGTTGCCGGGAGCATCGCAAGGGGATACCGGGCGAGGAAATTCATGGTCAGCATTACTATGTGCGATAGCGTACAGAGAGCGGACTCGTTTTTGCGTCCAATGACCTCAGCCGGCGTGCACACAGCTTGACTGCGGCATTGGTCGGCTTGACTATTTGTGTCCTTGCACGCCGTCGACACCACAGGAGTCCGGATGTTCGTCAATGGCCTGGGAACGGCTAACCCGTCAAATCGGTATGGCAAAAACGAGTGCTGGGAAGCTTTCAAGCATTCCGCGTGGTTCAAGAAGCTCGATCGGCGTTCTCACATGATCGCCGAGACGGTGCTCACCCGCGACAATGGTATCGAAACCCGATCGCTGGCACTGGAATCGTTGGACGAAGTGTTCCGGATCGACCCGGACACCCTGCATGCGCGCTTCCTGACCCACGCCCCCGCGCTTGGCGCCACGGCCGGCAAAGCCGCGCTCGACAACGCGCAACTGGACGCCGGCGCCATTGATGCCTTGGTGATCAGCACCTGCACCGGATACCTTTGTCCCGGCCTGACCAGCTACGTGATCGAACGACTTGGCCTGCGTGCCGATATCCTCGCTTTCGATCTGGTCGGACAGGGCTGCGCGGCTGCGCTGCCCAACTGGCGGCTGGCCGATAGCCTGCTCGCGTCAGGGCAATGCGAGCATGTGCTGTCGATTTGCGTCGAGGTCAGCAGTGCGGCGATGTACCTGGACAATGACCCCGGCGTGCTGATCAGCGCCTGTTTGTTTGGCGATGGTGCCGGTGCGGCCGTGCTGTCCCGCGCCCCGGATATCCAACGCCGGAGCGTCGAGTGGAAGGCCTACGGTTCGCTGACCAATCCCGCCGAGCGCGACGCGCTCCTGTTCAAGACCGAGCACGGCATGTTGCGCAATGTGCTGACGCGGCGGGTGCCGCGGCTGGCGGCCGATCATGCCGCGCGCGTGCTGCACCGCGTGCTGGATGAGACCGATCTGACGCCGGCCGACATTTCCACCTGGATCATGCACGCGGGTGGACGCGACGTGCTGATCGCGCTGCAGGACAAGCTGGCACTGAAGCCGGACGACCTGCGCTACAGCGCGAGGATGCTGCTTGAATACGGCAACATGAGCAGCGCATTCGTCTACTTCGTGCTGCAGGCGGCGCTCGAGGACAATGCCCCGGCCGGCTGGTGGTGGATGTCGTCGTTCGGCGCCGGATTCAGTTGTCACGGCGCCTTGCTGAAGGCGGCATAGCGCGCCGCCCGAGATGCCATGAATCTTTCAGCCAGCCTGCCGCGGCGCGTGGACGCCGAGGTGCTCGATGACCTTGCCGCGGGTGACCCGCGCGCGCAGCGCTCACGCGCCGACTTGCGCCGCCTGCACCGCGCCATGGGAACACTTGCCATCACCACGCGCGCCCTCGACCGCGCCACGGTCAGCGCGCCGCCCCGCACCATTCTCGAACTGGGTGCCGGCGACGGCTCGATGATGCTGCGGCTGGCCCGGCAACGCGCGGCGCGTTGGCCGGGCGTCAAGGTCACGCTGCTGGACCGGCTCGATCTGGTTGAACCGGCCACGCTCGCCGGCATTCGTGATGCGGGCTGGGCTGTGGATGTGGTGGCGGCGGATGTGTTCAAGGGGCTGGCCAGGCTGGACATTGGCCACTGGGACATCATCTTTGCCAACCTTTTCATGCACCATTTTTCGCCGGAGGCACTGGACCGGCTGCTGGCCATGATCGCACCCAGGACGCGAATCTTCTTCTGCTGTGAGCCCCGGCGTTCCACCCTGCCGCTGGCGGCCAGCCACTTGGTCGGCCTGCTAGGTGCCGGGCCGGTCACGCGGGTGGACGCAGTCCTAAGCGTACATGCCGGTTTCAGCGGGCAGGAACTGGCCGCACGCTGGCCGGATCAGCACGCCTGGAAACTGGACGAGTACCGTGCCGGCTTGTTCAGTCACGGCTTCCTGGCCATTCACAAAGTGGCACGCGCTTGAAAGCAGAATACGATGCCGTCGTTATCGGTGGCGGACCGTCCGGCGCCACCGCGGCGGTATTGCTCGCGCAGGCCGGTTGGTCGGTGGCCATCATCGAGAAAGCAAGCTTTCCACGTCGCAAGGTCTGCGGCGAATTCATCTCTGAAACGACCTGGCCGCTGCTGCGTGAGCTGGGCGTGGCCGGGACATTGCAGGCCATTGCCGGCCCCGTCGTCAGGCGGGTCGGCGTGTTTACCGGATCACGCATCATTACTTCGCCGCTGGAGCGGGCCACGGCCCGCGCCGATGACGGCGGCCGTGCAGTAGGCCGCGAATTTCTCGATACCCTGTTGCTGCAACGGGCAGCAGCGGCCGGCGCTGAGGTGCTGCAGCCGTGGACGCTGTCGGGGTTTGCCGAAAGCGGTGATCAATACACCTGTCGCGTCAGCGAAAAAAGCGGCAGCCAAGTCCGCGAATTGCGCTCGCGCGTGATCATTGGCGCACATGGCTCCTGGGAAACCGGTGTGCTGCCGACGCAGGTTTCGCGCCAGCCGGCACGCGCGGGCGATCTGTTCGGCTTCAAGGCGCTCTTTCGCGACAGCACGCTGGCGCACGACCTGATGCCCCTGCTGGCGTTTCCCGGCGGTTATGGCGGCATGGTGCATACCGATGGCGGACGCGTCAGCCTGTCCTGCTGCATCCGCCGCGACGCGCTTGAACGCTGCAGGAAACGCTGGCCCGATCGCAAAGCCGGTGAAGCCGTACTGGCGCACATTGCCGACCACTGCAAAGGTGTCGCCGAGGCGCTGGCGCCGGCAACGCTGGACGGCGTCTGGTTATCCGCCGGGCCATTGCGGACCGGCATCCGCACCTTTGGCCGCGGCGGCCTGTTCGCGGTCGGCAATGCGGCGGCGGAGGCCCACCCGATTGTCGCCGAAGGCATCAGCATCGCCATTCAGTCCGCGCATTTGCTGTGTGAGCAGCTGATCGCCAGCCGCGTCCGCCAACCGTCGCCGGCCATGCTCGAGACCATCCATGCCGCCTATGAAGCGGCATGGCGGCGCAATTTTTCCCGGCGCCTGCAGGTGGCGGCATGGTTCGCGCACTTGTTCATGCGCCCGCTGGGCGCTCGGGTGGCCGCGATGACCCTGCAATGTGTCCCTGGCCTGCTGACGCGTGGCGCGCGCTGGAGCGGAAAAACCCAGCCGCTGCGCAGTCTCAAGATGCGCGGCCTGGTGCGTGAGCCCCGTTCATGAACACGATTTTGCGCCGCGCCCGCCCCCTTCTTTATCTTGCTCACCATCCCCTGGAGTCACCACCATGACCACGCTCGAATCCGTACAAACTATCCTGAAAAAAAATCTGGGTCTCGCCGCCGACACGGTGAGGCCAGAGACCACGCTGGAGGCGCTGGCGATCGATTCGCTGGCGCTGATCGAGGTCATGTTCGATATCGAAACCGAACTGAAGATCACCATCCCCACCGACGCCTCGGCCACCCAGTCGCAATTGAAAACCGTCGGCGATCTGGTGGCCTATGTTGACGCGCTGGCGGCCGAACAGCAGCCTCTTCAGTCCGCGGGCCAGGTCGCCGCTTGAACCGCATTGCCGTTACCGGCCTTGGGGTGATTTCGCCCCTGGGCAATGACCCGACGTCCTTCTTTGACAGCCTTTGCGCGGGACGCTCGGCGATCCGGCGACTGCCCCGGCCCGCGGGCGGACTTGGCGGCAGCGTCGTAATCCCGCATCCGATGGCGCATATCGGTGCATCGGCTTTATTCGATCCGGCCGATTTTTTTCCGGTGGCGCAATTGCGCATGGTGGATCGCGTCAGCCAGTTCGCCCTGGCCGCAGCGGCCCAGGCCGTGCGTGACGCCAAACTTGTCATGGAAAACATTGACCGGCGTCGCGCCGGGGTGTTCATCGGCACCGGCATGGGCGGCGCCCAGACCACCGACGATGGTTATTTCAGCCTCTATGGCGACCGCTCCGACCGGGTCAAGCCGTACAGCGTGCTGATGGCGATGACCAATGCAGCGGCCTCGTGGATCGGCATTGAGTACGGCCTCAGCGGGCCGAACCTGACATATTCGACCGCCTGCTCCTCGTCGGCGGTGGCCATCGGTGAGGCGGCGCGGCGCATCGCTTCCGGCGAGGTCGACATCATGGTGGCCGGCGGCAGCGAGGCGCCGCTGACCTATGGCACGCTGATGGCGTGGAACGCGCTGAAGACCCTGGCCAGCGAGGATGCGCATGACCCGGCTGCTTCGTGCAAACCCTTTTCGCGCGACCGCACTGGCCTGGTGCTGGGCGAAGGCGCTGCCATCGTCATCCTGGAAGCGTGGCAGCATGCCGTTGCGCGTGGCGCGTACATCCATGCGGAACTGGCCGGCTACGGTCTCTGCACCGACGCCACGCACATCACGCGCCCCACCGTCGCCGGCCAGGCTGATGCAATGCGACGAGCGCTCGCTTCTGCAGAGATGGGTGTCGGGGAAATCGGCTATATCAACGCCCATGGCACCGCGACACTGGCCAATGATGCGGTGGAGACGGCCGCGATCCGGCAGGTTTTCGGTGCGCAGGCTGAATCGGTGGCGGTTAGTTCCACCAAGTCGATGCACGGGCATCTGCTCGGTGCCGCCGGCGCGCTTGAGTTTGTGGCGAGCGTGCTGGCGATGGAGCGGAGCGTCATTCCGCCCACCATCAACCTCAAACATCCTGACCCGGAATGCGATCTCGACTACGTGCCCGGCTCGGCGAGGAGCGGGGTCGAACTCGCCGCCGTGATGTCAAACTCGTTTGCATTCGGCGGCACCAATGCGGTGCTGATTTGCCGGCCGGGCCGCGGGTAACGGCAACGCGAACAGCGGCGGCCACCGCCGCGAGTCTAAAGCGGTGACTGGCTGCGCCTGCCGCGCCCTGTTCCGTTACGCACCAACGCTCGATTTTTATCAGCACCGTTGCACGCCGGCGGACACGGCAGTGTGTTGATTCTCGCAGCACGAGCTCTTTTCTGGCAGTCGCGGCGCTTGCCGAGGCAACCCGAGCCGTTCCCCTGTATGTGCGCTATCAGACAGCGCTTACGGGTACGGCCGGTCACAATCAACGCCGCTTCTCCACCGAAAATTCAACTTATGCGATTCTCCAATTCTCCGCTGCAAACCGGCGCGCGCATGCCTTCACCGGGAGACCGGTCATGAGTGATGCGGCTGCGTTACCCATCGAGAGGCCGTCTCTGACTCTGCTCGGCAGCGAGCCGTGGCGCGCGGCACTGGAGTTCCTCACGCACAAGTTGGCGCGCGACCCGGTCGCCATCGGCGACGGCCATCCGGTGGTGTTTTTTCCGGGAATGGGCACGGATGGAACATCGATGGCGCCGCTGCGAAAACATTGCGCCGCACTCGGCTACACGGCGCTGGACTGGGGACAAGGATACAACACCGGCCCCAAAGGTGATCTCGACAGCTGGCTGCACGAGCTCGCGGCCCACACCACAAGCCTGTTGAAAGATCATGACCAGCGTGCAACGCTGGTCGGCTGGAGCCTGGGCGGACTCTACGCCCGCGAGTTGGCCAAATTGCTGCGCCCGCAGGTGCGGCAGGTCATTACCATCGGCACGCCATTCAATGCCGCCGCCGACCATACCCGTGTCGGCTGGCTGTTTCGCCTCCTGACCAGCTCCCCCAAGGGAATCGATCCCGAACTCAGCGCGAGGCTGCGCACGCCGCCACCGGTACCGACGACTTCCATTTACAGTTGCAGCGACGGCATCGTTGCCTGGCAGACCTGCCGGCACGACGTCGCCTTGCCTGAGGTGCAGGACATCGAGGTCACCAGCAGTCATTTCGGCATGGGCTGGAACCCTGCGGTGCTGGGCGTCATTGCCAATCGGCTCGGACAGCGTCCCGGAAAATGGCGCCGCTACACCGGCAACGGCCTGTTGGCGTGCATGAGCTGACGACCCCGACCGTGCGCCGGGCAACGACGGTTGCGGTGGTCCGTTGACGATGCCATGGATGTCATCGACTTTTTGCAATGGCCTGCCATGCTGGTGACGCTTGCCGCGACCTGGCTGGTCGCGTCGTCGCACAGTGGACGGCGCAACGCTGGATTTTGGCTCTTCCTGGTCAGCAATGCGCTGTGGGTGGCCTGGGGTCTGCACGCCGGCGCACCGGCGCTCATCGCCTTGCAGGTCGGCCTGGTGGTGATGAACATTCGCGGCGCGATCAAAACCGGTAGCGCCGACGAGCAAGGCGGCCCGCGCACGAGCGCGGCGGATCAACCTGCGGCGAAGCCATGATGCCTTGCACCGCCTCGGTTGCGCCGCCTCGCGTTCGATTGCATCGCATCGACCGCCGATGAAATCCGACGCTACCGATTCGCCGCCCGCATCCGCACCGGACGTTGACACGCGATTTGAGTCGGAACGTGACCAGATCAGCCAAAATCTCAAGGCCATCCTCGCGTTCTACACACGTGAAGGGCAAAAGATCAGCGCGACGCAGCGTATCGTCGAGCGCTTCAGTGAATTCATTGGCAGGCCGGCTTTTCTCGGCGGCACGCTGGTCTTTGTTGCGGTCTGGATCGCAGCCAACATGATCATGCGGCAACGTGGCATGGACGAATTCGACCCGGCGCCATACTTCTGGCTTCAGGGTCTTATCAGCCTCGGCGCATTGCTGACGGCGAACGTGGTGCTGATCACCCAGAACCGGCTTGCCCAGCTCGAGGAGAAACGCGCGCACCTCGACCTGAAGGTGACGCTGCTGACCGAGCAGAAAGCCGCCAAGTTGATCGACTTGCTGGAAGAGTTGAGGCACGACTTGCCAAACGTTCCGGACCGCCAGGATCCCGAGGCGGTTGCGCTACAGCAGTCGATGAATCCGGACCTGGTTCTTGCCGCGCTGGATGAAAGCAAGCCGGGCGATCGGTCGGCGGTGGCCGCCGGGACCAGGCCGGACGCCGTCGACAACAAATGATGTCCCAAGGCGGTATCAAAGGGACTGCCAAATGGCGCACCTGCATTCGCTTGTGACAGTCGAAGGCCAATTCGCTTTGAGCGGGAAACGGGAAAAAGGCAAAAACCATTGTCCGTTTCCGGATATCTCAGATGCGCTGGCGCTCCACAGCGAGTGACGAATCGGAATTTGGTTTCCGGACAGCCGCTGTGCGGAAGCCCCGATGTTCAGCAAGCCATCCATCCGCATCAAGCTCTGCACCACTCTGCTGTAGATGCCGGTGCCGGAGCTTTCAGGCATGTTCAATCTGCAATAGCAGAGTGCGCGACTCGATCGCAGCCTCACGCGCGGGCACGCCCCATTCGGCCCTCGACCCGGCTGGCGCCAGTCGCGCGATGTTCGCCGCGGTCGGAGACGGGCGATGGACGGCGAGTGCACGGCATTTTGAGGCGGGGATCAATGCGGCCAGGCGCGGGTTGAATTTCAGGGCGCGATAGTTTGCGCGAGATGCCATGCCCGGCCTGCAAGGCAAACAGTCTCAACATTGCCACTGTGTTAACGTTCCCAATACGCCGCCCACCCACCGCACCCAATGGAAATTTCCCCCGCCAAACTGACCCTCATCGTCCTCGCCTCCATCATCGTCGGCATCGCGATCGCCATCGTCTCGTTCTTCGCCTGGATGTACATGGCCGTATCGTCCGACACGCCCACGACCATTTCCGTTGGCAGGGCAGCAAAAGAGAAAACCGTGGCGTCAGTTTCGCTTGAGACGATCGAACCAGGCTATCTGGGCACGTCGAACATGACATGGGGCGAAAGGCCGCATTTGCACGATGCGCCCGTGCTGGCAGAGGGAGACGCGCGCATCGTTGGCACGGCAATCGCCAGCGGTCGCCCGGTGTCCGGACTGCGATTGCGTCTCGCGCTCAATCGCAAGGCAAAGTCTGCTTGGGCCGTCACAGACAAGGACGGCCGATACGAAATCCCCGTGCCATCCGGGCGATACGAAGTTTCCGGCTTCGAGTTCGACTCCTTTGCCGCGGACAAAGTGCTCGCCGGAATGATCATGCACCCGTCGCGCATGAACTTCGGGATGCGGGATGTGGCAGCCATGGACGTCGCGCCGGATCGACCGGGCAAAGGCATTGATTTTCTGTTCACCCCGCCTGTCGTGGTCACCGATCCCGTTGGCGAAGTCGCCAACGGTGCGCCGGTCGTGCTTCGCTGGAAGCCATACCCCGGCGCGACCGACTACCGCGTTCAGTTAAACGAAACTCCTGGCCGAAACCACGTCGGCAACGTGGCGCAAGTATTTCCATGGGAAGCGCGGCCAAGGGTGAAGTCGGCGCCTTTCGATGTGGCTGCGGCCGGTGGCACACTAAAACCGGGGCACTACTACTCGATCCAGATTGAAGCACTCAACGAAAAGGGCGAGGCCATGTCCGAGAACGCGACCAACTATCGACTTGGGCAGTTCAAGATGGCTGAGACGGCGGACAAATAGGCGGGAATATGCTGACAGTGCCTGCAATCCAGCTATTCCAGTCGACGGCACAGCTTCCTAGTCCATCAAAACCCCAGCGCCCGCGCGCCTTCCCGGCCATTTTCGGCCTGCGAGCCGCTCCAGTGCTAGAGTTTTGCTAGTCGCTTGCGACCTTGTCGCGTATCTGCTTTCCACTCAAAGGCTCTCAAGCATCATGCAAGCAAAACCCCAATCGGCCACG
>CAYQKN010000154.1:0-8691 GCA_964417885.1 uncultured Burkholderiales bacterium
CGTCATGTCGACGATCAGGTCGCGGATGATCGGCAGCCCGGGCAAGGGCCGAAGCTTGACCGGCTCGGTCAGGTCGCTGATCTTGGTGATGCAGGCCAGGCCATTGCGGCCATTGATGTTCATCGCGTCGGACCCGCAGACGCCTTCGCGGCAGGAGCGGCGCAGCGCAAGCGAATCGTCGATCGACTTGATGCGGATCAGGGCATCGAGCAACATGCGGTCGGAGGGTTCCAGCTGGATGTCGTATTCCTTGAAATACGGCTTCTGGTCTTTATCGGGATCGTAGCGTTCGATGATGAATTTCATGTCGTGTCCGGGGCGAAAAGATTGGGCGTCAGTAGACGCGGGCCTTGGGGGCGAACGATTCAACCGTCAGCGGCTGCAGGTTGACCGGCTTGTAACCGAGCTGGTTGCCTTCCTTGTACCAGAGCGTGTGCTTGAGCCAGTTCTGGTCATCGCGGCCATTGACGAAGCCGGGGCGGTCATGAAAATCGGCACGGTCGTGGGCGCCGCGCGTTTCCTTGCGCGCTTCCGCCGACACCATGGTCGCGACCGCCACCTCGATCAGGTTTTCCAGTTCCAGCGCCTCGATCCGCGCCGTGTTGAAGACCTTTGACTTGTCGCCGATTTCGAGCGACTTCGCGCGTTCGGCCACCTGCTTGATTTTCTCGACTCCCTTCTCCAGCATGTCTGGGAAGCGGAATACGCCGCAATGGGCCTGCATCGTCTGGCGCATCGCGTCGCCGACTTCATGCACGCTTTCGCCATTCTTCCGTCCATCGAGCCGGCTGATGCGCGTCAGCGAAACTTCACCGGCGTCTTTCGGCAGGTCGCGATGGGTGTTGTTTTCCTTGATGAAGCGGATCATTGAGTCCCCCGACGACTTGCCCATCACCAGCAGGTCGGTCAGCGAGTTGGTGCCCAGCCGGTTGGCGCCGTGAATCGACGCGCAACCGCACTCGCCTGCGGCGTAGAAGCCGTGCACCACCGCGTTGTCGTTGCCGCCTTTCGGCACCACCACCTCGCCACGGTAGTTGGTCGGTATGCCGCCCATCTGGTAGTGACAGGTTGGCACCACCGGAATCGGCTCGCGGGTGCAATCGACATTGCCGAACTTGAGCGCGATCTCGCGGATCCCGGGCAGGCGTTTGTTGATCACTTCCGGCCCAAGATGGTCCAGTTTCAGCAGGATGTAGTCGTTGTTCGGACCCGCGCCGCGGCCGTCCTTGATTTCGGTGGCCATGGCACGCGACACGACGTCACGTGAAGCCAGGTCCTTCATCGTCGGCGCATAACGTTCCATGAAGCGCTCGCCGTCCTTGTTGAGCAGGATGCCGCCCTCGCCGCGCACGCCTTCGGTGATCAGCACGCCGGCGCCGGCAACCCCGGTCGGGTGAAACTGCCAGAACTCCATGTCTTCCAGCGGGATGCCGGCACGCGCCGCCATGCCGAGGCCATCGCCGGTGTTGATGAAGGCGTTGGTCGAGGAGGCATAGATGCGTCCTGCACCGCCGGTGGCGAACAGTGTCGCCTTGGCGTGAAAAATCATCGATTCGCCGGTTTCCATTTCCAGCGCGGTCACACCCAGCACGTTGCCTTCATGGTCGCGGATCAGGTCCAGTGCCATCCACTCGACAAAAAACTGGGTGTTGGCAAATACATTGCGCTGGTACAGCGTGTGCAGCATGGCGTGGCCGGTGCGATCCGCCGCACAGCATGAACGCTGTACCGGTTTTTCACCGAAATTCTGCGAATGACCGCCGAACGGCCGCTGGTAGATGGTGCCGTTTTCGTTGCGGTCAAACGGCATGCCGAAATGCTCCAGTTCGATCACCGCCTCGGGCGCGGTCTTGCACATGAACTCGATCGCATCCTGATCACCCAGCCAGTCCGACCCCTTGATGGTGTCGTACATGTGCCAATGCCAATTGTCCTCGCCCATGTTGCCCAGGGAGGCGCCGACGCCGCCCTGCGCCGCGACGGTATGCGATCGCGTCGGAAACACCTTCGACAGCACCGCGACCTTGAGGCCGGCATTGGACAGCTGCAATGCCGCACGCAGGCCGGAACCGCCCGCACCGACCACCACCGCATCAAATTTTCGAACGTTCAGAGCCATTTTTTCGAGTGCCTTCTCAATCTCTATCGAAACCGGTTATTGATTCGCAAAGTTCAGTCATCGCCGCGGCTCGTTGAAGGCCGCGCCGCCGCGCGCCCCATCAGCGCCCCCAGAGAATGGCCACGGACCAGATCGCGCAGGAAACCAGGAAAAGTATCGTCAACACTTCGGCTGTCAGCCTGATGCCGGCCGGCTTGATGTAGTCCATCAGCACGTCGCGAATACCGATCCAGGCATGGTAGTAGAGCGAAAACAGGAACAGCAACGCCAGCACGCGGAGCAGCTGCGACGAAAACAGGTTCTTCCATTGAACGTAATTGACCGGGCCGTGCAGAAGAAAAAACCCGATGAAAACCACACTGAACACCAGCATCACGACCGCGGTCACGCGCTGTGCGAGCCAGTCCTGCCAGCCGTAGTGCGCACCGACCGGTGTCCGATCCATTTTCTTTACCATATGCGCACCCCGATCAGTACCGTTGCGAGCAGACCCAGCACCAGTACCGCCTTGGCCGAGAAGCGCGCGGGTTCGAGCGCGATGCCGATGTGCAGGTCAAGCAGCAGGTAGCGGATGCCGGCGAAGAAGTGGTGCATGTACGACCAGACAAAACCGAGCAGGATCAGTTTCACCATGGGCTCGGAAAAAAAAGACTTCCAGCGGTTGAATCCGTCTTCTGAACCCAGCGTGCACTGCAGCACAAACAGCAGGGCCGGAATCAGGAACAGAAACATGGCGACGCCGGTAACCCGGTGGAAAATCGACACCAGGCCCGGAATCGGCAGGTGCAGCAGATTGATATCGACGTACTTCGGACGTGAAGCAGGAGTGCGCTGCGGAGAGGTCATTTCGGGGATCCTTATTTTGTCTCTAGCCAGACAATTGGTAAGGCGGGCATCGGAGAAACAGCGGGACGTGTCGGATGCCAAGTAACGTTCAGATTCTAATCCCAAATCTGAACGTGTGCATAGCCGCTGCATGCCGCACTTGCGGGATCCCGACTGCACCCCACTCAACGTGCCGGCTATCTTTTATCTAATTGTTTTAAATGAATTTATTTAGTGGTTGACAACAAAATACGGCCAACTGGGAGCATGCCATGCACATAAAACCCGCTAGATATCATTATTTGATATCATGACCGGAAGCAACATTCCCAGCCATGCGAAGAATGCCATGCAGAACGTGATGAAATACCGGGGCTACAGCGCACGGGTCGATTTTGACGCCAAGGACAACCTGCTGGTCGGTCGGTTGCTTGGCATGACCGAAACCATCGTGTTTCATGGCGCGAGCGTGGAAGAACTGCGCGCCGACTTTGAGTTTGCAGTCGACCATTACCTGGCCGAATGCGACCGTGCCGGTCGCAAGCCGGAAAAACAGGCATCGGGAAAACTCCTGCTTCGTCTGCCGCCGGAGATCCATGCCGCCGTCATGATCGCGGCGGCCGCGGAGGGCCGCAGCCTTAACCAGTGGCTGACGGATGCAATCGGGCGCGCAGTGCGCTGAGCCTCACGCCGAATTTTCAGGCAAGTTCGTTGTAATACGAGTATCCGTCGGTCAGGCACAAGCCGCGTCGCCACTCCACCGGCTTGTCGCCGTAGGTAAAGGCGATGCGGTCAACGCACAACAGCGGGCTGCCAACCGCAACCGCCAACTGCTCCGCGGCGAACTGGTCCGCCGACACGGCGCGCAGGCGCTCCTCGGCGCGGATCATCCGCATGCCATAGGTAGTTTCCAGAAAACTGTAAATCGAACCTCGCGACTCCTGGATTTTTTCGATCGTCAGGTTGGGAAACAACGCTGTCGGCAAGACGACTTCGTCGAGAATCAGCGGCCGGCCGGCGAACACCAGCACCCGGCGCACTGATGTGACAGGCGCCGCCGGCTTGAGGTCCAGCGCGCGCGCGATTTCCGCGCTGGCCTTGCCGCGCTTGACGTCGATGAAGGTGGTCCTGGGGTGATGTTTTTCACCCTTGTCCGGAATGATGCGCAGGAAACGGTACTGGTGCTTGGGCTCGGTATGGGTGGCAACGAAGGTGCCCTTTCCCTGGCGGCGGATGAGTATGTTTTCGGCCGCTAGTGCGTCAATCGCCTTGCGCACGGTGCCCTGGCTGACCTGGAATCGCACAGCCAGGTCCATTTCCGAGGGTATCGCCTCACCGGGCTTCCACTCACCGGCAATCAGGCTCTGCGTGAGCAGAATCTTGATCTGGTCGTAAAGAGGCCGGAAACTGGGCGAGGCAATCGAATTGGACGGCGGAGCAACCATGTTCGGCAACCTGAAATTCGACAGTCGATATCGTAACATGCGCACACAATAACTCAAGTGTCTTATATAAGATATAAGTCTGTTGACACCCGCCGCCTTAGCGCATAAGATGCCGTCATTGCCGCAGTGCAGCAATCCTCTTCGCGGCTGCGGCAACCCGGCGTCGGCAATCGCAGTTTTGCCGGATGCAGTCTTAACCCACTGATTCCCATCGACATCCCTGCGCCCATGACCCCATATCTCCGCCCACGCCGTTCGATGCTCTACGTACCTGGTTGTGCACCGCGCTTCCTGAACAAGGCTCGCTCCCTCAAGGTCGATTCGGTCATTTTCGACCTGGGCGACTCAGTACTGGTTGAGAACAAGGAGGCATCGCGCAACCAGATCGTCGACGCGATCCTGCAGGGCGGATTCGGCCGGCGCGAGAAAGTCATTCGGGTAAACGACCTCGATTCGCCCTGGGGCGTGGAGGACATCAAGGCGGTTGCAAATATCGGCGCTGACGCGATCCTGTTCCCCAACATCGAGAGCAAGACTGACGTGATCGAGGCCCTTGACGCGCTCGACCGCGCCGGCGGCTCGCATATGCCGATCATGGTGATGATCGAAAGCCCGTTGGCCGTGCTGCGCGCCGAGGAAATCGCCTCGGCATCGGACCGCATCGCCTGCATGATTATGGCCACCAGCGACCTGCTCACGCAGCTGCATGGCCGCAAGACACCCGACCGCCTGGCCCTGCACTATTCGCTGTCACATGTGCTGCTGGTCGCACGCGCCTACAAGCGCTGCGCGGTGGACGGCATCAGCGTCGACATCAAGGATATGCATTCGTTTGAACTGGCCTGCCGCCTGTCGAGGGACCTCGGTTTCGACGGCAAGTCGCTGGTGCACCCGAACCAGCTGCCTTATTGTAACGATGCGTTCACCCCCAAGGCGTCGGAAATTACGCTTGCCAATGAGGTGATTGTCGCGCTTGGTCAAGCCAACCGCGAAGGCCGCGGTACCGTGATGCTCAACGGTCGACTGGTGGAACACCATCATGTCAATGCCGCCAAGCGCCTGTTGGCGCTGGTCGACATGATCCGGGAACTCGAGTCCGCCTGAGACAGCCGACATGCGCCCACTTAACGGTTATTTTTTCGAGGATTACCGCGTCGGCCAGCAGTTCACCCACGCGACACCAAGAACGATTACCGCCGGCGATGCCGCGCTCTACATTGCACTGACCGGCGCCCGCCAGGCCGCGCACTGCGCCTCGACGGTGGCCGAGGCAATGGGCTATCCCGATACGCCGATCGACGACTTGCTGGTGTTCCACATCGCATTCGGCAAGACCGTTCCCGACGTGTCCTACAACGCGGTCGCCAACCTCGGCTATGCGGACGTGCGCTTCACCGCCCCGGTGTTTGCCGGTGACACGCTGCGCTGCGAATCATCGGTAATCGGCCTGAAACAGAATTCCAATGGCAAGACCGGTGTGGTGTATGTGCGCTCCAGCGCGTTCAACCAGCGTGGAGAAATGGTGTTGACCTGGGCACGATGGGTGATGATCAACAAGCGCGACGCCGGCATCGCGGCGCCCGACACCGTGATGCCGATGCTGCCGAAATTCGTCGCGGATGCCGACATCGTTTCGCCAGACTCGCTGACACCGTCGGGGCTGACCATGGCGGACACCGGCAGCGACCGGATCTGGAACCACTACGAAATCGGCGAAATCGTTGACCATCCCGCGGGCATCACGGTCGACGAGAGCGATCACACGCTGGCCACCAAGCTATACCAGAACACCGCGCGGGTGCATTTCGACCTGCACCACATGAGCGGCAGCCGGTTCGGCCGTCGCCTGGTCTATGGCGGGCACGTCATCTCGGTATGCCGGGCGCTGTCGTTTGACGGCCTGGAAAACGTCATTTCCATTGCCGCCATCAATGCCGGCAGCCACCTCAATCCGACGTTTGCCGGCGACACGCTGTACGCCAAGTCGGTCGTGCTCGACAAGTCCGAACTGCGTCCCGGCCTCGGCGCATTGCGCCTGCGTTTGATCGGCATCAAGAACGACGGGCCTGGACAGGTCACCATCAACGGTCATGACCTCCCGCCCAGTGTGGTGCTTGACCTCGATTACACCGTTTTGATGCCGCGCCAATAATCACAGGAGTCCTTCATGAGCCAAGCCGTTCACCCTTCGCAAGCCCTGTTCGCCGGCGAGAAACCGTTTCCGGTGATCCCGTCCTGCGAGCATTTTGCGGGCAGCGAGAAACTGATCGGCAAGGCGCTGGAACTGCAGGACAAACTGGGCCCGGTGTTCGACATCACTTGCGATTGCGAGGACGGCGCGCCGGCCGGGCAGGAGCGCGCCCACGCCGAAATGATCGTGCGCGTGCTGACGTCGGCAGGCAACAAATACCGGATGGCCGGCGCGCGCATCCATGACTACTCGCACACCATGTGGAAACAGGATGTCGACATCCTGGTCGGCGGCGCCGGCAAGGTGCTTGCCTACATCACCATTCCCAAGAGCACGTCCTTTGCTGAGGCGAAGGAGATGATCGACTATATCCAGCAGGTCGCGGCAACTACCGGTGCCGGCCGCGAGATCCCGACCCACGTACTGATCGAGACGCACGGCGCACTGCGCGACGTTCACCGGATCGCCGCGCTGCCCAGCATCCAGGTGCTGGATTTCGGCTTGATGGATTTCGTCTCCGGCCACCATGGCGCAATTCCGGCTGCCGCCATGCGATCACCCGGTCAGTTTGAACACAAGTTGCTGATCCGTGCCAAGACCGAAGTGGTCGCAGCGGCCCTGGCCAATGGCGTGATCCCGGCACACAACGTCTGCCTCGATCTGAAGAACACCGAAGTGGTGCTGGCTGATGCAGGTCGCGCGCGCAATGAGTTCGGATTCCTGCGCATGTGGTCAATCTATCCGGCGCAGATTTCGGCCATTGTCGACGCGATGAAGCCGGATCATTCGGAGGTCGAGGACGCCGCCAGCATCCTGCTGGCAGCGCAGGTCGCCAACTGGGGCCCGATCCAGTACAAAGGCGAACTGCATGACCGCGCCACTTACCGCTACTTTTGGGAATTGCTGCAAAAAGCAAAAGTCACCGGCGTTAAAATACCCGACGACGCCGTCACCGCATTTTTCTCCTGAGCCCCGATCAAAAATGACCATCACCTCTCCTGGCGCAAAATTTCGCCAAGCCCTCAAAGAAGAAAAGCCGCTGCAGATCATCGGCACCATCAATGCCAATCACGCCCACCTCGCCAAGCGCGCCGGCTACAAGGCAATTTACCTGTCCGGCGGCGGCGTGGCCGCCGGCTCACTCGGCATGCCGGACCTGGGCATCAACAATCTCGACGACGTGCTGACCGACATCCGCCGCATCACCGACATCTGCGACCTGCCGCTGCTGGTGGACATCGACACCGGCTTCGGCCCGTCCGCGTTCAACATCGCCCGCACCATCAAGTCGCTGATCAAGTTCGGCGCGGCCGCCTGTCACATCGAGGACCAGGTCGGCGCCAAGCGCTGCGGCCATCGTCCGGGCAAGGAAATCGTCAGCAAGCAGGAGATGGCAGACCGGGTCAAGGCGGCCGCGGATGCCAAGACCGACGCGGATTTTTTCCTCATTGCGCGCACCGATGCGATCCAGGTTGAAGGCGTGGAGTCAGCGCTGGAACGCGCTGTCGCCTGTGTGGAATCCGGCGCCGACGGCATTTTTGTCGAGGCCGCTTACGACCTGCCAACCTACCGGCGTTTCATCGAAGCCTGCAAGGTGCCGGTGCTTTGCAACATCACCGAATTTGGCAAGACGCCTTTCTTCACCACGGATGAATTGCGCGCGGCCGGTGTCGACATGGTGCTATACCCGCTTTCCGCCTTCCGGGCCATGAACAAGGCTGCCGAGACCGTCTACCAGGCGATCCGCCGCGACGGCACGCAGAAAAATGTGGTCGACATCATGCAGACGCGCGAAGAGCTCTACGACCGCATTGGCTATCACCAGTTTGAACAGAGTCTGGACAAGTTATTCGCCGAGAAAAAGTAGCACGCCGGCGCTGGAAAGGCCTGCGTGAAAAAGCATCGAGTGACCGTTTTTCCTGATGTTCGTTTGCTTTCCCCGTGAAACTGCGATTGGAGTCGAAAATGAGTGAAGCTGCTGCTGCCAACCCCGCCACCGCACCTGCCGTGCCGAAGGCAAAAAAATCCGTTGCCCTGTCCGGCGTTGTTGCCGGCAATACCGCTCTTTGCACCGTCGGCCTGACCGGCAACGACCTGCACTATCGCGGCTA
>CAYQKN010000155.1:0-8656 GCA_964417885.1 uncultured Burkholderiales bacterium
GCCCGATTGGCCGCCACCACCCCGCCATACGGGTCCTCGCTCGCCGCGATCACGGTTTCATCGAACTCGCGCCACGCCAACACGCGCCGCGTCACGCTGTCGACCAGGTAGGCGCGCAGGGTAAACCGCACCCGGCTCGCCCCACCGCCAAATTCCTGCTGCAGCCGCAGGATCTCGGTGTCGAGCTTGATGTCGCCGGCGGCGGCGCTGGGGGTCGGCACCACGGCGCGGAAATTGCCGCCGTGTTCGATCGCGGCCACGATCAGCGGCGCCAGCATGCGTGCCGGGGTGTCGATCCATTCGCTGTGCGAGAAATATTCCAGCCGGTGGGCATCACGGGAGTAGATGATGCGCTGGCTGTCGAAGCCGGCGGCGGCGCGTGGCGGGTTGACCACCAAAGTTGGCGCGCTGCCGGTCGTAGCGGATGGCGTGCCCGCCGCCGTCTTTGCCGTGGCGCCGGACTCACCGCGCGCGCCGTCAAGTGAATAGAACGCCGGCTGGACGGTCGCCTTCGGCAGCAGTGATGCGCAGCCGCCGGCCAGCGCCAGTGCCAATCCGGCAAGGCTGATGCGGAAACATCGGACAAACGGTGACGGGTTCATGGTTTTTTTGCCCCTGTGTTGGTTTCTCCCGGTCCTTCCGGTACCGGGCTGCGTCCGAACAGGACGCTGGAGGGATTGCGTTCGGTTTGGTCGGTGAGGCGCCGCAGAGATGCGGACAGCGCAGTGAGCTCACCCAGCAGGCGTTCCAGTTCCGGCAGGGTTTCGCCGGTGAAGCGGTGCACATCGGCCCCCACCGCATTGATGGTCTTGCCGGCGGTCCGGGTCATCAGCGAGGCATCGGTGCCCAGCTTCTCAACCGCGTCGGCGCTGCGGCCGATTTTGTCGATCACCGGCCCCAGCTGCGCGCTGACGCGGGCGCTGTTGTCAAAGGTGCGCGCGGCACTGGTGATGCCGGCATCGATGGTCTTGCTGCGCGCGGCAAAGGTGCGGGTGACGGTGGCGATGTCGGCCAGCGCGCTGGTGAATGCCGCCTGGTTCTTGTCACTGAGCAGCGCCTCGATGCTGGTCGACATGCGGTCGAGTTTTTCGAGCGCGGTGGTCAGCACGTTTTCCAGCCGGGCACTGAGCGAGGGCTTGGTGCGGATCTGCGGGAACTCGCCATCATCGCCCGCCAGCAGGGGCGGCGAATCCGGCGTGCCGCCTTCCAGTTCGACGTAGGCAATGCCGGTCAGGCCCTGCGTCTTCAGCACCGCCACCGTGTTCTGCTTGATCGGCGAGCCGCGCTCGATGGCGAACACCAGCCGCACGTTCTGCGGCTTCACCGGGTCTAGCGCGATGCTGCGCACCTTGCCCACTTCCACGCCGTTGTATTTCACCGGCGCGTTCAGGTTCAGCCCGGAGACGGATTCCTCCATGATCGCCAGGTAGTGGTCGTATTTTTTCTGGAATGCGCCGCCGGATGCGATCCACAGGATGCCGGCGACCAGTACCGCGCCGAGCGCCAGCACAAATGCGCCGACCACGGCATAGTTCACTTTGGTTTCGATGATGGCCTCACGTTCGGTTGATTGTTTGATGGCGTGGCGCGGTGGGTGTCGTGCGCCTGCTTCTGCCCCTGCTCCATCCCGCCGCGGCCGCGCGGTCCGTCGAAAAACTGGCGGATGTGGCGGTTGTCTACGCGGGACAGCTCGGCCATCGAGCCGATGCCCTGCACCGTGCCCTCGCCCAGTACCGCCACCCGGTCGGCCACCTGCCACAGCAGGTCCAGGTCGTGGGTGATCATGACAATAGTGAGGCCGAACAGGTCGCGCAGCTTCAGCACCAGCTCGTCGACACCGGCGGCGCTGACCGGGTCGAGCCCGGCGGTGGGTTCATCCAGGAACAGCAGCTCCGGGTCCAGCGCCAGCGCGCGCGCCAGCGATGCCCGCTTCATCATGCCGCCGCTCAGTTCGGCCGGATACTGCGCACCGACTTCCGGTGCCAGGCCGGCCAGCTCGATTTTCCATGCCGCGATGTCGTCGATCAGGTCATCCGCGAGGTCGGTGTGCTCACGCAGCGGCAGGCCGACGTTTTCCAGCACCGTCAGCGAACCGAACAGCCCGCCGTGCTGGAACAGCACGCCCCAGCGCTGCCGTAGCGCCAGCGCCGCATCGTCGTCGATGGTGGCCAGGTCGTTGCCGAGCACGCGGATGGTTCCGGCGTCGGGTTGATGCAGCAGGATCATTTCGCGCAGCAGGGTCGATTTGCCGGAGCCGCTGCCGCCGATCAGCGCGAACACCTCGGCGCGGCGCACCGCGAGATCGACTCCCGAATGCACCACGTGGCTGCCGAAGCGCGTCTCGACCCGGTCCATGCTGATGACCGCCTCGCCGTCCGGCGCGTTGCCGCTGGCCATCTCGCTGGTCATGTCAGAGATCCAGTGCACTGAAGGCGACCGAGAACGCCGCATCGGCCACAATCACCAGAAAGATCGACTGCACCACGCTGCGGGTGGTCTGCCGCCCCACGCTGTCGGCGCCACCGCGGGTGCGAAAGCCCTGGAAGCAACCGACCATGGCGATGATGGCGGCGAATACCGGCGCCTTGCCGATGCCGACCAGGTAGGACGTGATGCTGACCGCCTTGGTGAAGCGGTCGAGGAACTCACCGTAGGTCACGCCCAGTTGCGTTTGCGCCATGATCATGCCGCCGATCACGCCGAGCACGTCGGCGAACACCGTCAGCAGCGGCACCGCGATCACCAGGGCGATCACCTTGGGCAGCACCAGCAGCTCCAGCGGCGCGATGCCGATGGTGCGCATGGCGTCGATTTCCTCGGTCACGGCCATGGTGCCGATCTGGGCCGCGTAGGCGGAACCGGAACGGCCGGCGATGATGATGGCGGTGATCAGCGGCGCGAACTCGCGCAGCATCGACAGGCCGACCAGGTCGACCACGAAAATGTTGGCGCCGTATTGCTTGAGCTGGTCGGCGCCCTGGTAGGCGACCACGACGCCGAGCAGGAACGACAGCAGGCCGACGATCGGCAGCGCGTCAAAACCGGCGGTGCGGATGTTGAACAGGATCGGACGCCAGCGGATGCGGCCGGGATGGGTGATCCAGCCGCCCATCGCCACCGCGGTCTCGCCGACGAAGCCGAGCATCTCGATCATTTGCCGAAAGCCGGACTCGGTATTGCGGCCGACGCGTTCGACCAGGCCCGGTGGCGGCACCGCCGGCGGCGCCGGGTGGCCGACCTGCTCGGCCATCTGGGTCGCCACCACGTCCAGCAGTTTGCGGAACTCCGGTCGCAGGCCGGCCGGTACCAGTGCGGCGCCGGTGCCGCCGAGGCGCGACAGAAACTGGTGCAACACCCAGGCGCCGGCCGTATCCAGCGCCTCGATGGCGGCGCCGTCGACGGTGGCGCCAGTGCCCGGCGGGGCTTGCAGCGCAGCCAGTTGCTGCTGGATGGCGCCAATGCCGCGCGCGGTCCAGCCACCGGACAGGGCGAACTGGCCGGCGGCAGGCTGGGCGATGGCGGCGGGTTGAGGTGGTGCGATCATGGGTAGAAGCAGGCTAGCCAACTTCTGCTGCCGCGTATGTGCGCGAACGTACACGCCGGCCGCGCGGCAGGTGCGGCAAACCACGGTGGAACAAGCGCCCTGCCGGACCGGCGAACGTCCGCCGTGCTACATTCGTCGGCCCATGATCGAACCGCTCCTCATCGCGACCACCCGCGTCGCCACCTGCTCACAGCAGAGCCAGCTGACCAACGCCAGCGGTTTTTTCTTCGAGCGTGACGGGCGGCTGTACCTGGTTACCAGCCGGCACGTGGTGTGCGACGAGCCGAAGCGGCATTTTCCGGACCGCATCGAACTGGACCTGCACATCAATGCCGACAACATTGCCGAGTGCACCGGCTTTTCGATCCCGCTGTACCGCGAAGGCCGCGGCATCTGGCGGCAGGGCCGCGACATCAGCGGCGAAGTCGATGTGGCGGTGATCGAAATCGATCGCCGCGCCCTGCCCGCCTCCACCGTCTATCGTGCCTTCACCCCGGCGCATCTGGCGCGCCCGTCCGACCTGGTCGAGATCGGCGCGTCGGTGCTGCTGGTGGGTTTTCCGTTGGGCTTCTATGACACGCTGCACCGGCTGCCGGTGGCGCGCCAGGCGGTGATCGCCTCCTCGTTCGGCCTGCGTTTCCAGGGCGAGGGTTACTTCCTGACCGATGCGCGCACCCATCGCGGCACCAGCGGTGCGCCGGTGGTGATGCGCGTCACCGATCCGGCCCGCATTGCCGGCGACCTGCCCTGGATGGTGCTGGGCGTGCACGGTTCGCGGCTGGACATGAGCACGCGCGACACCGACCTCGACGAGGCGCTGGGACTCAATTGCGCCTGGTACGCCGATATCCTGCTGTCGCTGACGCAAGACTGAGCGTGCGGCCGCCGTTTACGGCTTGAGAATCCGCCGGGCGTCCGCCATGTCACGGTCGTAGGTGTCCTTGGCCGCACGGACGCAGGCGCGGCGCGATTCGACCGCGGATTCCTGGGCGCACTCGCGCAGCGATTCCTTGTACGCCCCGCCGGCTTCGCGGATCGCGCTGCGATATTTCTGCTGCGCGGTCACATCTTCGCTGGCGCCACGCTGCAGCGATTGTTCATCGCTGGCGGGCGAGGCATTGGCGATGGTGGTGGCGGCAAGCAATGCCAGCGCGAGTGATGCGGCGTAGCGCAGGCGGGATTGGATCAGCGGATTCATGGTGGTACCTCGTGGCGTGCGCAGCGCATTCGCGTCGGCGACGGCATGTTGCGCAGGTGGTATTTCGACAGCTTGCGGCGGAGTCGTCTGTGCGCTGTGCAACGCTGCCGGTAGCGGTGCCCGCGCGCGAACCGCGTTGGCAAACTCAAGTACTGGCGCGCCGTTCCAGCCAAAAGTGCCCGGAGAGGCGCACCAGTGCTGGGGTTTGCTGTGTCGGTTGCACCTTCCTCCACGATTGCGCCGAACGATTCCTGTCGGGGAAACAATCACAGTGGTTGCGCCGGGCGAGGCTGGGGGCCGCGCAGTACTTGCACCACCTTTGACCAAGCGCAAAGCCATGCCCCTCCCGCGCGCTAGGCTGGAATTGCCGCTTGCAGGCTTGGCGGCCAAGGAGAGAGGAATCATGAGACTACCGTTACAGATCACCTTCAGGCACATTCCGCAATCGGCTGCGCTGGACGAGAAGATTCGCGAAAAGCTCGGCAAACTCGCCACGCTCTACCCCGAAATCCTCGGTTGCGAGGCCACCGTCGACAAGATCGACCGGCATCAGAACAAGGGCGGCCACTTCCGTGTCGCCATCGCTGTCCGCATACCCGACCAGGAACTGGCCGCCAGCAGCGCCGACGAAGATGCCTTCATCGCGCTGCGTAACGCCATCGCCGCCGCCCGGCACCAGTTGGACAAGGCGATCGGTAAACGACGCCTGACTGCCCAGTCGCCGGATGCCGGTATCCGGCGCCGCAGCAACGTGGCGCGGGACGCCGAAGCCGAAACCGGCGCGGCGCTGCCGGTCATGGATGAGGAGCAGGCGAGCGCCCTGCTCGATGGTGAAATCCACCGCACGGACCCGGAGCGGATCGCCAGCAGCGTCGAGCAGTACTGAGGCGGCGGCCAGGTACCACCACCACGCCATTTGGCAACCAACAAGGAGACTTGCGATCGACTAGCGCCGCAGCATCACCGGAATCCGCCGCGCACCGAACTGGTCGGCTGTTTCGAACGCATCGAAACGGCCCGCCACGGCGGTGCCGCAATCGGGACAGCAGCCGTCTGCCGTCACCCGGTATTCCAGGATGCGGTGCCAATCACGGCGGATCAGGCTGCTGCCGCAACCGGTGCAGGCGGTGATGCCGCCGGCCGGATCGTGGACGTTGCCGGTGTAGACGTGGCGGATGCCCTCGCCCTGCGCGATGCGCCGTGCGCGCGTGAGCGTGGCCGCGGGCGTGGCCGGGATGCCGTCCATCTTGAAGTCGGGATGAAACGCGGTGAAGTGCAGCGGCACCTCGCCCCCCAGTTCACGCGCGATCCATTTCGACATCGCGGTCAGTTCCGCGTCCGAATCGTTCTCGCCGGGGATCAGCAGCGTGGTGATCTCGAACCAGACCTTGGTCTCGTGGCGCAGGTAGGCCAGCGTATCGAGCACCGGCGCCAGTTCCGAGCCGGTGAGCTTGCGATAGAACGAATCGGTGAACGCCTTCAGGTCGACGTTGGCGGCGTCCATCTTGGCGTAGAACTCGCGTCGCGCCAGCGGTGACATGTAGCCGGCGGTGACCGCCACGGCCTGGATGCCGCGCGCGTGGCACGCGTCGGCCACGTCCATGGCGTACTCGGCGAAGATGACCGGGTCGTTGTAGGTAAACGCCACGCTTTTCGATCCGGCGCGGGCGGCGGCGGCGGCAATTTCCTCGGGCGAGGCCTGGTCCATCAGGCGGTCCATGTCGCGCGATTTGGAAATGTCCCAGTTCTGGCAGAACTTGCAGGCCAGGTTGCAGCCGGCGGTGCCGAACGAGAACACCGAGGAGCCGGGGTAGAAATGGTTGAGCGGCTTTTTCTCGATCGGGTCGATGCAAAAGCCGGACGAGCGCCCGTAGGTGGTCAGCACCATCGCATCGCCATGGCGCGCGCGCACGAAGCAGGCGCCGCGCTGGCCTTCGTGCAGCTTGCACTCGCGCGGGCACAGGTCGCACTGGATGCGGCCGTCAGCCAGCAACTGCCACCAGCGGCCGGGGTGCAGTGACTCCCCGTCAGGCGCAAGGGTCATGTCATTCATTGCTGGCGTTCCTCTCACAATACTTCTCGACGCCGTAACGTCGCAGCTGCAGGTCCGGATGCCAGAAATCCGCCGGCAGGCCGGCCTTCTGTTTGAGCTCGGCCAGGAAGTCGGCGGGTTCCGGCAGGTTTTCCCAGACCTGCGGCAGAAAGGTCGCGCGATGCTGGCCGTACTCGAGCACCACGCCGTCGATACCGGGCCGCAGCTTGCGCCGTGCATCCTCCTCGTCGACGCACGGCAGCGGCGCGGATGGCGTCAGCAGCGAAACCTCGACCTGCAAGCGGTCCAGCTCTGTGGCATTGACCGGCGGGAAACGGCGGTCGTGCAGCGCGGCGGCCACGGCATTCTGTGCGATGTCCTCAGCCAGCGGACGCCAGGCCTCCAGCGAGCCGATGCACCCGCGCAAGGCGCCGTCCTGCCGCAGTGTGACGAACGCGCTGCCCGGTTCGCGCAGCCAAGGCTCATCGACCGGCGCGCGACTCGCGGCGGCACCCAGTGCCTGCTCGATGGCGCGGCGGGCGACCTGCAGCACGGTACGGCTGCGCTCAGGCATGGACTGCTCCGGCGGAAACGGTGCATTCGTTGAACGCAAACGCGCCGTAACCGACTACCTGGCTGCGGTTGCCGGCGGTATTGCCCGAATTGCGCAGGTCGACCTGCTCGGCTGTCATGTGGCGGCGCCGGGCGAGTTCAAGCAGGCCGTTGATCGGGGTGGCGCCGCAGGCCTGTTCGTGCCGCCGCAGCGGTTGCAGCGCGACGATGGCATGCGCGGTCTCGGCGTCGATGACGCGCGCCGACGGCGAATCGAGATAATGCGAAAGGTCCGAGCTGACCACCACCAGCGTTTCATCGCCTCCCCACACCGTGTCGAGCACTTCCGCCACCTCGGCCGCGGTGGCCTCGCCCACCAGCAATGGCAACAGCCGGAACGTGCCCAGCACCGCCTGCAGGAACGGCAGCTGCACCTCGAGGCAATGTTCGTCCGTGTGCGCGTCGGCCCGCACGCTCACCTGCGGCAGCGCGCCGATGGCCGCCACCGCGTCGGCATCGATGTCGATGGCGCCCAGCGGTGAGGCGAAGGCGGTCGCCGCCGGCAGGGCCAGGCCGCTGAACCACACCCGGTGCGCCGGCCCGACCAGCACCACGCGGCGGATACGGCCGCGCAACGGCGCCAGCCGCGCATAGATACTGGCGGCAACCGGGCCGGAATAGACATAGCCTGCATGCGGGGCAATGATCGCCTTGGGTGCCGGCGTAACTGGCACGGCCGCAGGCGCAGCATCGGCGTCGGCCAGCAGCGCGGTCACTTCCGCGAGCAACGCCTGGCGGTCGGCCGGATAGAACGCGCCGGCGACGGCGGCGGGACGAATATGGGACATGCGGGTTCTCCTTTCCATTCGACATATGGGGGCAGGAACGCGGCGTGCAATGTCAATGTACTGCTGCGGCAAACCTTTTTCCAGCGCCGGCCGACGCTGCCGGGGTTCGGTCCGCCCCGGCGTGACATGGCCGGCTATTCGTGGCGCAGCGCCTCGATCGGGTCCAGTCGTGCGGCGCGGCGCGCCGGGAAGTAGCCGAACAGCACGCCGATGCCGGCGGAGAAGACGAACGACAGAACGTTGATCACCGGGTCGAACACGAATGGCACCCCCATCGCCGCCGCCATCGCCACCGACGCGCCGGCGGCGATGAAAATGCCAATCACGCCGCCCAGTGCCGCCAGCACCACCGCCTCAATCAGGAACTGCAGCAGCACCTCGCGTTCCAGCGCACCGATCGCCAGCCGCAGGCCGATTTCGCGGGTGCGCTCCGTCACGCTGACCAGCATGATGTTCATGATGCCGATGCCGCCGACCAGCAG
>CAYQKN010000156.1:0-8644 GCA_964417885.1 uncultured Burkholderiales bacterium
GACAGAGTCGCAGTTTGATAAATATTTCTCTGGGCGCGCCTAAAAAACCCCTAGTCGTCCCAGCGAAGGCTGGGACCCAGCCCCTGCATTTTGGAAATACGGCGGACTGGGTCCCAGCCTTCGCTGGGACGACGAATATTGTGGCGGCATGGTCGTTACCCTGCGCGCCGCGATCCCATCAGTCCTGACGAATGCCGCAGCCCTTCAGAATCAGCTTCACCAGCTGGTCGGTGGCGCGCTCGAGCTCGGCGCGCGATAGCCGGGCCTTGCCCAGCACCGCGCATACCTGCGGCTGGAAATCGGCGTAGGTCTGGGTGGCGGCCCAGACGGTGAAGAACAGGTGGCGCGGATCGACCGCATCCATCCGGCCTTGCTGCGCCCACTGCTCCAGCACCCGCGCTTTCTGGTCGACCAGGGTCTTCAGTTCGTTGCGCAGGTAGTCGCCGATGTGTGGTGCGCCGTGCAGCATCTCGTTGGCGAACACGCGCGAGGCGTCCGGATGAGTGGCGGTGAGGCGCATCTTGGCGCGGATGTAATCACCCAGCGCGGTGGCGGGGTCCGCTTCGCTGGTGATGCCGTCGGTCTGCGACAGCCATAGCGTCAGCGTGTTATCCAGCACCGCCTGGTAGAGCGAATCCTTGGTGCGGAAGTAATAGTGCAGGTTGGCCTTGGGAATGCCGGCAGCCTCGGCGATCTCGGCCATGGTGGCGCCGGCAAATCCGGCGCGGGCAAATACCGGCTCGGCCGCGGCCAGGATATCGGCCACCGCGGCATGGCGGATGTGTTCCTTGCGCCGCGGAACGCTCGGTTCCGCGAGTTCGTCGAGGGCGCCCTCGACGGCGCCGTCAGCGGGTACCGAAAATGCGGTCACCGGCATCTCCCAGTCCTGGCACGATGTAGCCGTGCTCGTTGAGTTTTTCATCCATCGCTGCCGCGGTGATGGCAACGTCGGGGTGATGTTGCAGCAGGTTCGTGACGCCTTCGGGACAGGCCAGCAGGCACACCAGCTTGAGGCTGGAGACGCCGTATTCCTTCAATCGGTTCAGCGCCGCCACCGCCGAATTGCCGGTGGCCAGCATCGGGTCGACCACGATCACCATCCGTTCGGCGATGTCCTCCGGCACCTTGAAGTAATACTCCACCGGTTCCAGCGTCTCCGGCTCGCGGTAGAGCCCAATATGGCCGACGCGCGCCGCCGGCAGCAGTTCCAGCATGCCGTCGAGCATGCCGTTGCCGGCGCGCAGGATCGACACGATGCATTGCTTCTTTCCGCTGATCACCGGCGAATCGAACTCGGCCAGCGGCGTGGTGATGCGCACTTTCTCGGTCGGCAGGTCGCGCGTCACTTCGTAGGCCAGCATCTGGCTGATCTCTTTCACCAGCCGGCGAAACCCCGCGGTTGAGGTGTCTTCCTTGCGCAGGAAAGTGAGCTTGTGCTGCACCAGCGGATGATCGATCACGGTCAGGTTGGGGAACTGCGGATGCATGGGTTTCTCCGATTATTGTTTTGGGTGCCTGCCTGCTGCGCGGTGCTTCAGTCGGTGTGTAATGTATCGGCCACTAGAACACGGTGCCATCGCTGTCGATCTGCACCGGCGGCACGCCGCCCGCGCGTTTTTCGGCGGCGATCTTTCGACCCGCCGCCCAGGTGCCGCCTTCGAGCACCCGCGCCAGCGGAAACGCGGCCGCATCCAGTCCCAGTTCGCGCCGCACCGCCACCGCCAGCCGGTCCAGCAGCGCGACCGTCAGGGCGCGCCATTCGATGACGGCGGGATCGTCAACCGTGAGGCTGCGGGTGTGGAACGAGGGGTCGCGCGCCACCAGCACGCCGCAATCGAGCAGCAGTCCGCCGTTGCGATATTCCGGCAGGCCGGTGAGGGCGTCGATGCCCGACACCACCAGCCCCGCTTCCTCCAGCGGTTCCAGCAGCGAATAGGTGAGCCACTGGGTCAGCTTGTGAAACGGCACCCGGCCACCGCGGGCGGCGGGGTGCGGCCAGCAATCGCCCAGCGTCACGCCGTCCAGCGTCATGCGTCCGGGCCACATCGGCCCCAGCGCGCGCAGCAACGTCTGCAGGATGAAGCCTGCCTCGATCCGGCCGCCGGGGGCGTGCTGCTTCAGGTAATCGTAGAGGTTGCCGAGTCGTCCCTCGGCGCCGAACACGGCCGGGGTCGCGGCGGCGATTTCGCCCAGGCGCTGCAACAGCGCGGCGCGGCCGGCCAGGCCGACCAGCGGATTCGACTCGCTGACCTGGAACACGTCACCGATCTGGCGCGCCGTGATGCGCGACAGCGCCGCGGCATCGCTGCGCAATATCTGGGTGCGATGGTCCGACAGCAGGCCGCGCGCGAACAGCGCGAGACTGGCCACCCCCAGCCCTTCGGATCGCGACAGCAGCTGGCCGCTGGTCTCGTCGCGGTAATGCCACTGTGGCCCGGCACCGGCGTCGAGCAGCACGCTGGGGATCACCAGGTCGATGCGCGCGCGGGCACGCTCATCGCGGTCGTGATGCGCGGCCAGGCCCTGGATGGCGAACAGCGGGTTCCAGCGATCAACCCCGCCGGCCTCAAAGTGCCGCCAGCGGCTGTGGTACGGCACGTTGAGGTCCGGGTAGCGTTCGCGGATGGTCGCGGCGACATACGCCGCCGTCGTCGCCAGCCGAGCCGGCTCGACGCTAAACCATGACGACTTGCCTGCACTGGCCTCGGCGAAAATTTCCTCGCAATGGGTGCGCACGGCGGCCGCGTTGAGCAGCGCCGCCGCCGGGTGATCGGCCGGCACCGGCGTGTGCCAGCCCGACAGGTCGCGCATGTCGTTCACTCTTCCAGTCCGCGGCCCTTCGCCACCGCGAGTTCCTCGGCATCGGGCAGGTAATTGGAAAAATAACCGGCGGCTTTTTTCGCGTCCATCTCGACCCGCGCATCGGCCGGGATCAGCGCATCGGGAATCGGCACCCGCTCCACCACCTCGATGCCCTGTTCAACCAGCGCGCCGTGTTTCATGTCGCTCATCGACGCCCAGCGGTCGATGCGGGTAATGCCGAGCCAGTGGAACACGTCCGGCATCAGCTGCTGGAAGCGCATGTCCTGCACCCCCGCTACGCACTCGGTGCGGGCGAAATAGGTCTCGGCCCGGTCGCCGCCGGCCTGGCGCTTGCGCGCGTTGTAGACCAGGAACTTGGTGACCTCGCCGAGCGCACGGCCTTCCTTGCGGTTGTAGATGACGACGCCGACGCCACCCTGCTGCGCCATCTCGATGCAGACCTCGATGCCGTGGGCGAGGTAGGGACGGCAGGTGCAGATGTCGGAGCCGAACACGTCCGAGCCATTGCATTCGTCGTGCAGCCGGCAGGCGATATGCGTCTCCGGCTTGCCCAGCTTGGTGACGTCGCCAAAGAAGTACAGCGTCATGCCGCCGATCGGCGGCAGGAATACCTTCAGGTCGGGACGTGTGACCAGTTCGGGAAACATGCCGGCGGTCTGCTCGAACAGCGCGCGGCGCACCACGTTTTCCTTGACGTTGAAACGCTTGGCGAGACCGGGCAGGTACCAGACCGGATCGATCGCGGCCTTGGTTACGCGCACGTCGCCGTTGGCATGCAGGATCTCGCCGTCGGGCGTGAGCCGGCCGGCCTCGATCGCCGCCTTCAATTCCGGCATGTTGATATGCGCCTTGGTGATGGCGATGGTCGGGCGGATGTCCGCGCCGGCGGCGATTTCGGTCGCGAACGCGCTCGCCACCATGTGGCCCCACGGGTCCATCGAAACGATCTTGTCAGGGTCCGCCCACTGGGGATGCGGGCCGATCGATTCGGCCGGTGCGGTATTGGTCAGGTCCGGCCGGTGGTCGCGCTGCAGTTGGCCGGATGCGACCGCCAGCGCGCGGTAGACCGCATAGGCGCCGGAGTGGGTGCCGATGGCATTGCGCTGGCCCATGTCGGTGAGGCTGGCGATGATCGGCCCGCGCTCGGTGGCGGTCTCGGCGCCCCAGCGAATATCGAAGAACGATCCGGCGCGGCGCGTGTGCGGCGCCTTCGGGTGGGAGGTGAGAACGATGTGGTCGGACATTCACAATCTCCAGGATGATTAAACTGACCAATTGGTCAAGATTGTAGCGTGAAATTCGCAGCCGTTGGTTGCTGCTGCGGGGACGGGACGCCGGGTAGCGACAGGCGATACCCGGCCATGCCGGCGTTGTCGCAACAGCGGTGGCGGCCGACAATCGGATTCGCTTTTCAACCTGGAAAGGAATCACCATGTCCCTGCATCCATCCACGCCGGCCACGTCACCGCGCCAACTGCTAGCGAGTGCCGCGATGGCGCTGTTGCTGGTCGCCCCCGGCGCGTTTGCCCAGTCACCGTCCGAGGCCGCGCGCGCCTCGCTCAATGCCTCGGTGGGCATTCCGGTGGCCATGGTTGCGGGCAGCGCGCAAATGTTCCGCGATGGCGGCCAGTTGTCCGTCACCGGCATCCGCACCAGCGGCAAGGTTGCCACCATCGCCCTGCGCGGCCTGGCCAATGGCGCGGAGGCTTCGGTCCAGGTGGCGGCGTCAGCGATCGAAGGTTCGGCCGTCGCCGTCGGCAGCGTCATGCAGGCCAGCGTCTCCGCCGCCGGCGTGCTGCTGGTCAGCGCGGGCCGGGCGCTGATGTTCATTCCCAATGAAGCCGGGCTGGCGTTGCTGCACCATTCGCGCGCCCGGGATGACTGATGGCTGTTGTCGGTTACCGACGCATGGCACGGCGCACGTTTGCCGTGCTGGTGTTGTTGCTTGCCGCCGGCCCCGCCGCCGCCGGCCGGCCGTGTGAAGAGCGCGCGCTCGATCCGCGAACGGCGGAGCGCGCGGTCAATCTGGCGCTGGACACGCGTGCGCGCCTCGACACCTCCGGCGCCACGCTGGTGCTGATCGGCCGCGCCGGGCAAAACCTGTCGCAGTACGGGCTGCGCTATTCGCATTTCGGCTTTGCCTGGCGCGACCACCCGAAAGGTGCGTGGCGTGTGGTGCACCAGCTGAACGAGTGCGGCAGCGACCGTTCGGAGATCTACGACGAGGGCCTGGCCAATTTTTTTCTCGATGACTTGTGGAAGATGGAGGCGGTGATCCTGATCCCGTCCGCTGCGTTGCAGCAGCGGCTTGGCGAATTGCTGTCGACACGCCGCCACCTCGGTTTTCACCAGCCGCGCTACAACATGGTGGCGTATCCGTTTTCGACCCGATACCAGAACTCCAACCAGTGGGCGCTGGAGGTCATCGCCGCGGCTGAGTCAGAGGCCGCGCCGGTGACCACGCGCGAGCAGGCGCAGCGATGGCTTCGGCGCGCCGGGTACCAGCCCACCGAACTGCGCATCGACACGCTGGCGCGGCTCGGTGCGCGCTTGACCCGGGTCAATATTGCTTTTGATGATCACCCCGGCGAACTGCGCTGGTCGGACCGCATTCGGACCGTAACCGTCGACTCCGTATTCACGTTTGTGACGGCGCGAGAGCCCGGTGCGGTGCGCATGGAGGTCGTGCCGCGCTAGCAAAAAACGGCTTCGCAACCGCTCCCATTGCGCGCTGGAATTGATGGTGTAAGCGCACGCTACCAACGATTTACACGCACGTCGTCAGGCCACAGCAAGGTCCGGCAGCAATCGGTGGCGCGACGCAAAACCCGGCGCCTGCGCCGCACGAACGGGTCCGCGCGGTGAGCATGATTCCCACGGACTTTTCAGCCCCGCGCACGCCGCCGATACCCGTCCCGGTCGCCACCGAAAGTTCGCCGCAGTGCAGCATAAAAGTGCGCTTGACACTCACTTTTGGAAAAGCTTAACCTGCTCGAACTTTGATTCATCAGGCCGGTTCGCAGCGGGAATTTCAGTCCAATTCCAACCCGCGCCGCCTGAGGGCTGACAAGCCCGCTGCAGCATGGATGTCTTCAGTCAGGATGCCAGTGGGATGCGTACGCGTAGCCGCAATCAGGTTGTGGCCCAGCGATCTCTGCTCAGGGTTTCTGCAAGGGACGCGTGAACGAGGGAGTGAGCGATGTCGTCAGTCTGGTCATCGACCGAGCAGGAACCGTCAGGTCAGCAGGAAGCGGGTGAATCCACGCAGGATCGCCTGTCGACGCTGATCTATCGCAGCCGCGCCAGCCGGCCGTTGCTGGAAACCGACCTGCACCAGATGCTCGACTCCGCGCGCGCGCGAAACCGCGCGTCCGCCGTTACCGGCCTGCTGATTTACGAGCGCGGCCAATTCTTTCAGTGGCTGGAAGGCCCGGCCGATGCGGTCGCCGGCATCTGGCAGTCGATCCAGGCTGACCGGCGCCATACCGCCATCGAGATCCTCGGCGAAGAATCCACCATGGCGCGCGTGTTCGGTGATTGGGACATGAAGCTGGGGCTGCAGCATCCGTGCTCCGACGGCATGTCGCGCAACACCATGGAAGTGCCGGCCGGACTATTGGACCAGCTCGATCAGAGGCCGGGGTCGGCGATGGCCCTGCTCGCCGCGCTGGCACCGGATCTGTCCTCGTCTGAGGCGTTCGCCGGCTACCAGCAACTGGCGGGTACGACTGCGCACGTCGGGCGCGACAGCCTGATTCTGCAGGGCGTGATCGGCAACCGCATCATCCCGGAACTGCTGCGGCGCCATCCGCAGGTGACACCGGACTTGTTGCCGGACGCGATCAACCCCGGCGTTGCCAAACTCGCCAAGTTGCTGATTGCCAGTGAACCCGAGGCCGCGTTCGAGCTGATCAACCTGCTGCAGACAGGCACCGGTTCCATTGCCCGTCTGTGCGCGACCGCGCTCGAGCCGGCGGCCCGCATTCTCGGTGACCTGTGGAACGCCGATGATTGCAGCGAGACCGATGTATTTTTCGGCATGCACCAGATCCAGATGGCGATCCGCCGCAGCAATATTGCGATGGTACCGATCGTCTTTCATGTCGCGCCGATGCCGGCGGTGCTGGTGGCGCCGCAGCCGGGCGAGGTACATGCGCTCAGTGCCGCGCTCGACGCCGAGGTGCTGTGGCACGACGGCTGGGATATTCATTGCGAACATCCCGACAGCGACCAGGCGCTCAACGCGCTGGTGGCCGACACCTGGTTCGACGCCGTTGACCTGTCGCTCAGCACCGCGTTCCGCCAGGATGACTGGCTGCCGCGCATGGCCGAGACCATCAGGCAGGTTCGCAAGGCCTCGCGCAATCCGTCGCTGGTGGTGGTGGTGGGTGGCCGGATGTTCTTCGAGCAAAAGGACGCCGGCAAACGGGTCGGCGCCGACGCGGCCATCGCCAACGCGCAACAGCTGGCGCCGTTTATCCTCGAGGCCATGCGCCGCCATCGCTGACTGCGCAGCGACCGTGCCGTCAGCCCGGCAGCAGCCGGTTGGCGGCGAATGAAAATGGTTTGAGCACGTCCGGCGGCATGCCGCCGGTCAGCCATTGCGCGACCGCCTCGCCGATCGCCGCCGAATGCTTGAAGCCGTGACCGGAGCAGGCGGAAACCACCACCGCATCCGCGCCTTCCGGCAGCCGGTCAATGATGAAATTGGCGTTGGGTGCGTTGGTATAGAGACAGGCGACGGATTGCACCGCCTGCGCCGTCACGCCGCGCAAACGGCCCGCCACATGGCGCGCGTGCATGTCGGCTGCCTCGGTCGGCGCGATCTGTCGCTCGACCGACTGCGCAGTGGTGCCGGCGAGCCGCTGTTCGGTGGCAACCTTGATCATGGCCTCGCCGCCGGTTTGCGGAAAACCGTAGAACACCGCGTCTTCGGCATCACCCCACTGGGTAATGAAGACCGGCATTGCGTCGCTGGCGTAGCACATGCTGCCGTCGAGCCGGAACCAGTGCAGCACCTGCCGGCGCACCGTCAGGGTGGCGCGCAACGAGGGCACCAGGTCGCCGATCCAGGCGCCGGCCGCGACAATGGTGGTGCCGGCGTGATAGCGCGCACGCGATGTGACGACCTCAGTGTATCCAGCCTGGTGCGACACGCTCTCCACCCGCTCGTTGAATCTGAGCGTGGCACCGTGTTGCGCCGCGAGCGCCAGTTGCGCCCGTACGCAGGCCTCCGGCGCGACGTAGCCGGCGCCGGTTTCGAAGTAGGCCTGCTCGTCGCCCTGCAAGACAAACTGCGGGTAATGCGCGGCAATGGCGGCCGCGTCCCAGCGCTGGTGCACGATGTGAAATCGCTCGGCGGCACGGATGGTATTGCCGAGAAAATCCTGCTGGTCATGCAGTCGGCTGCGTTGTCCGCCGCGGGTCATGATCAACCCGCCGCAGGCGTTCAGCAGCGACGCGCCGGTTTCGGCTTCGATCTCGCGCCAGATCTGGTGCGAACGCATCGCCAGCGGCACGAACTGCTCGCCTTCACCGATGGCCTGCCGCGTGATGCGTGTCTCGCCATGGGTCGAGCCCATCGAATGCGGCGGCTGGAACTGGTCCAGTCCCACCACCTTCACGCCAGCCTGCGCCAGTTGGAACGTGATGGCGGCACCCATGGCGCCGAGGCCGATGACCAGAACGTCGGGGGTTTCGACTGCCACGGTCACGCGGCGCAATCAACGTTGCCGGGAACTTCTTGAAACCACCAAGATTCGTCATTCCAGCGAACGCTGGAATCCAGTCCGCCAAGTTTTTCAAAATCCTGGATCGGGCT
>CAYQKN010000157.1:0-5395 GCA_964417885.1 uncultured Burkholderiales bacterium
GCCCATCCCGCCAAGCCAGCGCGCGACCCGGATACTTGTTCAGAGGTTCCCTAGCTTCTGCTGCATAAAACAAACAATTCACTGGAGGGCAACATGCAATCGAAATCGCGTTTCTCGCTCAAGGCCAAATCCATCATTGCCGCCGCACTGGTCGCGGGCGGCATGGCCGGCATCAGCACGCCGGCCGTGGCACAGCAATCCAAGTTCATCACGGTTGGCACCGGTGGCATCGTCGGCGTGTATTACCCGCTGGGCGGCGCCATCTGCCGCTTCGTCAATGCCGGCCGCAAGGACCACGGCCTGCGCTGCACGGTGGAATCCACCGGTGGCTCGGTGTTCAACATCAATTCCGTCATGTCCGGTGACATGGACATTGGCTTCGCGCAGAGCGACACCCAGTACTACGCCCTGACCGGCGCCGGCGCCTTCAAGGACAAGCCGCAACCGAAGCTGCGCGCGCTGTTCTCGGTCTATCCGGAACTGGTGACGCTGGTTACGCGGCAGGATGCCAATATCAAGACCTTCAGCGACATCAAGGGCAAGCGAATCAACATCGGCGACCCGGGCTCGGGCACCCGCGCCACCACCGAACTGGTGATGGGCGCGATGGGCATCAAGAAGGAAGACCTCAAGTTCGCCGGTGAGCTGAAGTTCGTCGAAATGGCGCCGGCCCTGTGCGACAACAAGATCGATGCCTTCACCTTCGTCGCCGGTCACCCGAACGCCATTTTCCAGGAAGCCGCCAGTTCCTGCGCCACCAGCATCGCGTCGATCACCGGTCCCGGCGTCGACAAGCTGGTAAAGGACAACCCGTTCTACGCCAAGGCGAACATCCCGGGCAAGATGTACAAGGGCACCGACAACCCGCAGCCGACCTTCGGCGTGCTGGCCACCATCGTCGCCAGTGCCGACCTGCCGGAACAGACCGCCTACATCATCACCAAGGCGGTGTTCGACAACCTGGAAGACTTCAAGAAGCTGCATCCGGCGATCGCCAACATCACCAAGGAGCAGATGCTGGCCGGCAACACCGTGCCGTTTCACCCGGGCGCGATGAAGTACTTCAAGGAAAAAGGCTTGATGAAGTAGCGCATTGCCGACTGGCACTGTGATGCAAGGGGCGCTGAGGCGCCCTTTGCATTGCAGTGACATTCATCCCGCTGCTGCGCGCGACACCTGGCACAAGCTTTCACGGTCATGCAACATGCCGGCGTGGCGGCAGCGCTCACCACGCAGACCGCCTTTTGTCACCCGCGCAAGACGGCAATCTTCCGTGTTCTGAAAACACAACGGCACCGAGACCAACATGACAAATAACCCTTCTGCACCGGCAGCGGCCGGACCGGCGGGCCAGGCCCTGATCGAAAAAGTCCTCGCCGCCGAATCCGGTGCGCGCGACCCGCAGGGCTTCACCAAATTGCTGATCGTCAACCTGGCGGTGCTCTGGTCGGTTTTCCAGCTGTGGATCTCCTCGCCGCTGCCGTACTGGGTATCGCAGGCAATCCCGCCGCTGCAGAAGTTCGTCATGTTCAACGACACCATGGCGCGCTCGATCCACCTGACCTTCGCCATTTTCCTGGTGTATCTCTGCTACCCGCTGTGGCAGCGCAGCCCGCGTGACCGGGTGCCGGCCTACGACTGGCTGTTCGCCGCCATCGCGGCGTTCTGCACCAGCTACCTGTATGTGTTCCATGCCGAACTCTCCACCCGCCAGGGCAGCCCCACGCCGCTGGACATGGGCGTCGCCTGTGTCGGCGTGGTCGCGCTGCTGGAAGCCACCCGCCGCTGCCTCGGCAAGCCGATGATGATCATGGGCATCGTCTTCCTGACCTACATGTTCGCCGGCCAGTACATGCCGGACATGATCGCGCACAAGGGGGCCACCCTCTCTCGCGCCGCCTCGCACCAGTGGATCACCACCGAAGGCGTGTTCGGCGTGGCGCTCGGCGTGTCGACCAGCTTCGTCTTCCTGTATGTGCTGTTCGGCGCCATGCTCGACAAGGCCGGCGCCGGCAACTACCTCACCCGCGTCGCCTTTGCGCTGATGGGTCACATGCGCGGCGGTCCGGCAAAAGCGGCGGTGTTGTCGTCGGGACTCAACGGCATCATTTCCGGCTCCTCCGTGGCCAATGTGCTGACCGGCGGCAATGTCACCATCATGCTGATGAAGCGCGTCGGCTATTCGCCGGTCAAGGCCGGCGCAATCGAAGTGGCTTCCTCGAGCAACGGCCAGATCATGCCGCCGGTGATGGGCGCGGCCGCGTTCCTGATGGTCGAGTACGTCAACATCCCCTACAGCGAAATCATCCGGCACGCCTTCCTGCCCGCCATCCTCGCCTACCTGTCGCTGCTGTACATCGTTCACCTTGAGGCGCTGAAGGCCGGCATGGTCGGCCTGCCGCGCCGTCTCTCGCCGATGAAACAGCGGCTGCTGGGCTGGTCCTTCACCATCGCCGGCACGCTGATCATCGTGCAGATCTGCCTCAAACTCACCGACTGGATCCCGGCCATGTTCGGTGATGCCGCCAGCGTCGTCGCCGGCGCCATGGTGACGGCGGTGTACATCGGCCTGGTCTGGTATTCCGCCGGCTGGCCGGACAACGCCACCGACGAACTCGATCCGGATTCGATGATCGAGCTGCCGGAAACCAAACCGACCCTGCTGGGCGGCCTGTTCTACATCCTGCCGATATTCATCCTGATCTGGTGCCTGATGGTGCTCGAGCAATCGCCCGGCCTGGCCGCGTTCTACGCCTGCACCTTCATGGGACTGATGCTGATCACCCAGCGGCCGCTGATCGCGTTCTTCCGCAAGCGTTCGCTGGCAGGTTCGGTGAAGCACGGCTTCCTCGACCTGTACCAGAGCCTGGAACTGGGCGGGCGCAACATGATCGGCATCGCCATCGCCACCGCCGTGGCCGGCATCATCGTCGGCACCGTCAGCCTCACCGGCATCGGCCAGGTGCTGGCCAACGTGGTGGAAGAGCTTTCATTCGGCTCGCTGATGATGGTGCTGGTACTGACCGCGGTGCTGTCGCTGATCCTCGGCATGGGCCTGCCGACCACGGCCAACTACATCGTCGTCGCCACCCTGCTGGCGCCGGTGATCGTCTCGCTGGCCGCCTCGCACGGCCTCGAGGTGCCGCTGATCGCGGTGCACCTGTTCGTGTTCTATTTCGGCATCATGGCCGATGCCACGCCGCCGGTGGCGCTTGCCGCGTACGCGGCAGCCGGGCTGTCCGGCGCCGACCCGCTGGAGACCGGCATCCAGGGCTTCATCTACGAAATCCGCACCGCCATCCTGCCGTTCATGTTCGTCTTCAACACCGAACTGCTGATGATCGGCATCGGCTCCTGGTGGCACTTCGGCTGGGTGGTGTTTACCGCACTGACCGCGTGCTTTGTTTTTGCCGCCGCCACCCAGGGGTTTTTCTTCACTCGCAATCGCAAGTGGGAAACGGCGCTGTTGCTGCTGATCACCTTCTCGCTGTTCCGCCCCGACATCTACCGCGATTATTTCTACACCCCGTATCGCGTCGCCCCGGTTGAGCAGGTGCAGGCGGTCATCAACGAACTGAAGGTGGACCAGAACATGCGGCTGCGCATCGAGGTCGAGGAAAAGGACAAAAGCGGCAAGGTGGAAATCGAGCAGCGCACCTTCATCCTGCCTGTCACCAAGGGCAGCAACGAGGAGCGCCTGAAACGCGTCGGGCTCGAACTTGACGCGACGCCAAAGGACGGCAAGCTCGAGATCGTCGACATTACCGTCGACAGCAAGGCCGAAAAGGCGCGGCTGGATATCGGCAACAAGAACCGGCTGCTCGGTATCGAAGTGCGCAACCCGCAGCCGGCCAAGGAATGGTTTGCGCTGCCGGCGCTGCTGCTGCTGGCGCTGGTGATCTTTATCCAGCGGCGGCGGATGCGGACGGCAGCCCAGGCGCTGGCGTGATGCCGGGTCCGAACCGACCAGCGACTGCAAGCGCAACGGCAGCATGCCGCAACGCGGCGAGAATGCGCATCACCGGACAATGCCATCGAACCGGCAAGGAGGAAGGCCGTGAAGGAAAACAAGACCAAGGCAACCAACGCCAGTGTCGCGGCGTACCTGGCCGCCATTGAAGATTCCGCTGCGCGCCAGGATTGTTCGGTGGTCTTGCAGCTGATGAGCAAAATTACCGGGCAGCCGCCGGTGATGTGGGGGCCGACCATCGTCGGTTTCGGCAGCTACCACTACCGCTATGCAAGCGGCCGCGAGGGCGATGCCTGCATGGCCGGCTTCGCGTCGCGCAAGCCAAACATCTGTATCTACCTGCTGGCCGATGCCGACAGTCAGCAGGCCCTGCTGGCTAAACTGGGCAAGCACAGAATGACCAAGGCCTGCCTTTACATTCGACGCTTGAGCGACATCGACATCAAGGTGCTGGAAAAGCTCATCGCCGCCTCGGTCGCGGAGGTGGAGCGCCGCTACGGCGGAACCTCGCGCCGCCCAGCGTGACCAGCAAATCTCCGCGCCCATGATCACCTACACCGATTCCCTGGAATCCGTCGTCACCGCTGACCTGCAAGGCTTTCTGGCACATTGGGATTTCACCCCGCCGGACGGAACGCTGCATGCCATGCTGGCAGCCAGCACCGAGATCATCCTTGCGCGTGACAGCGAGTCAGCGACAATCTGCGGCTATATTGCGGCGTTGAGTGATGGCATCGTCTGCGCCTACATTTCTGCCATCGAAGTCAGGCCCGCCTATCGGCAGCGCGGTATCGGCACCGCGCTATTGCACCAGATGACCGATCGGCTGGCGGTTTACGGCACCTACCTGTCCTGTGCGCCCGCGATGGTGGCGTTTTACGAGTCGGCCGGTTTCAGCCGTGTGGCCGGCATGGCCAAACGCAATACACCCGCCAGTGGGTGAGCGGCCGTCACCATCGTTCCCCCCATGAAACCGATTGCAGCGCTGCTGTGTACGCTGGAGCCGCTGGTGGCCGCGCATGCCGGCGAGATGTTCCGCGTGCTTGGCGACCCGGCCATCTACGAATTCGAGAACGCGCCGCTGCCCTCGCAGGCCTGGCTTTCGGAGCGCTACACCAGGCTGGAATCGCGCCAGTCCGGGGACGGCGCCGAGCAGTGGCTCAACTGGGTGATTCGCCTGCCCGGCGGCGAACTGGCCGGTTATGTGCAGGCCACGGTCCAGCCGTCTGGCGTCGCCCTGATTGCCTACGAACTCGCGAGCAAGCATTGGCGTCGGGGACTCGGCAGCTGTGCGGTGAGCGCGATGCTGGTCGAGCTCGCCTCCGGGTATGGCGTGCATACTTTCCTCGCCGTCCTGAAGGCACGCAATTTCCGGTCGCTCGCGCTGCTCCATCACCTTGGATTCACGCCGGCCACGCCGGAACT
>CAYQKN010000157.1:5495-6620 GCA_964417885.1 uncultured Burkholderiales bacterium
AGGAGCCCACCCATGATCCCGCGCGAACGCCTCACCGCCACGCTCGACGGCGAGTTCGTCGTCTTCCTTATCGGCATGCGCATCAACTCCCTGTGGAAGGTGCACCAGTGGCTGCCGATCACCCGCGCCATGCCGCGCATGCTGGCTGAACTGGCCGCGCATCCCGAGCTCGGCATGCTCGGTGGCGAGATGTGGTTTGGCCGCACCACCATCCTGGTCCAGTACTGGCGCACGATGGACCAGCTGTTCGACTACGCGACCAACCGCGACGCCGAGCACCTGCCGGTTTGGCGACATTTCAACCAGTCGATCGCCGCCAGCGGCGATGTTGGCGTGTGGCACGAAACTTATTCGGTCTCGCCGGGCAGATACGAAAATATCTACGTCAACATGCCGCCGTTCGGGCTGGGAAAGGTCGGCAAACTGGTGCCGGCGTCGGCCGCCCTGACCTCCGCGGCGGGCCGGGTACAGGCCAGCGGCAGACCGGCTGCCTGACCGTCACCGCGCGCGTTTCCACCACGGCATGTGGCAGGCATGGTTCGCGCACCGTGCGCCGGACCGGCTGGAGGTGACCCGCGTATATGCCTAGAATGGCGCATGTCCGATCAACCTGTACCCGCCAAACGCAACCGCCGCGGCAGCGGCGCCGTCACCCTGCACGATGTGGCCAGACTGGCCGGTGTGGCACCGATCACCGCCTCGCGCGCGGTCAACACGCCCAACCTGGTGTCGGCCGACGTATTGCAGAAGGTGCGTGACGCGGTCATCAGCACCGGCTACGTGCCGAACCGCCTTGCCGGTGGACTCGCGTCATCCCGAAGCCGGCTGGTCGCGGCGGTGGTGCCGACCATCTCCGGCGCCGTGTTCCTTGAAACGATGCAGTCGCTGACCGAGTCGCTGGCGCAGATGGGTTACCAGCTGATGCTCGGCCAGGCCGGCTATGCCGGTTCGCGCGAAGACGCCTTGCTCGAAGCCATCGTCGGGCGGCGGCCTGACGGCGTGGTGCTGACCGGCATCATGCATTCGGCGGCCGGGCGAAAGTTGCTGCTCGCCTCCGGTATCCCGGTGGTGGAAACCTGGGATCTCACGCCCACGCCGATCGACATGCTGGTCGGCTTTTCCCTT
>CAYQKN010000157.1:6630-8590 GCA_964417885.1 uncultured Burkholderiales bacterium
TTCTCCCACGTTGAAGTCGGTCGCGCCGTCGCCGATTTCCTGCACGGCAAAGGCAGGACGCGATTCGGCGTGGTGGCAGGCGACGATGCGCGCGCCCGGCGCCGGGTCGAGGCATTCCAGGACGCCGCGCGCGTGCTGGGCCTCACCGAGGTCGAGGTGGTCCATGTGCCGGCACCGACCACGCTCCAGTTCGGCCGCGACGGGCTGGGCAAATTGCTGGCGGCGCGCGCCGATGTAGATGCCGTGTTCTGCAGTTCGGACCTGCTGGCACTCGGTGTACTCACCGAAGCGCGTGTGCGCAATATCCCGGTGCCGGCGAAACTGGCCGTGGTCGGTTTCGGCGACCTGGAATTCGCGGCCAGCCTGGCACCGTCGCTTACCTCGGTGCGCATAAACGGTGCCGCCATCGGCAAGCAGGCAGCCCGGTTCATCGTCGACCGCGCCGAAGGGCGCGAGGTGGCCGAACGGGTGATCGACATCGGTTTCCAGATCATCGACCGCGAAAGTACCTGAGCGACAGGGTGGCGGCGATGCAGCCATTGGATGGACCTTGATTTCTTCAAAAGGTAGCGCTACCATAGATGCTGTTTTGGTAGCGCTACCGCACTCTTACCTGCTGATCCACAAGGAGATTCCATGAAAAAACTGATCATGCTGTTCGCGCTCTGTCTGGCCGCGGCTACCGGCGCACACGCCCAGGCCTGGCCGTCCAAACCGGTCACGCTGCTGGTGCCATTCCCGCCCGGCGGCTCCACCGACCTGATCGCCCGCACCCTTGGCCAGAAGTTGCAGGAAAAGTTCGGCACCGGATTCATCGTCGACCACAAGGCGGGCGCCGGCGGCACCATCGGCGCCGCCGCGGCGAAACGCGCGGCACCGGATGGCTACACTATTTTTGTCTCGTCACTCGGCCCGTTCGTGATCGGTCCGCACCTGATGAAGGCCGTCGACTATGACGCGCTGAAGGATTTCGATTACATCTCCGTTGCGGTGCAGGCGCCGAACGTGCTGGCCGTGCCGGCCGCATCGCCGCACAAGACGCTGGCCGATGTGCTGGCCTACCTGAAGGCCAATCCGGGCAAGATGAGCTTCGCCTCATCGGGCAACGGCAGCAGTGACCACCTCACGGCCGAACTGTTCTGGCAAACCACGGGGACCAGCGGCCTGCATGTACCCTACAAAGGCGGCGCACCGGCCATGACCGACCTGCTGGGCAACCAGGTCAATGCCACGTTCATGAACATCAATACCGGCATCGCCAATATCCGTGCCGGCAAACTGCGCGCGCTGGCCATCACCAGCGCCACCCGCTCGCCGCTGCTGCCCGATGTGCCAACGATGGAAGAAAGCGGCATCAAGGGCGTGAACGTCTATTCGTGGCAGGCGTTCGCCGCACCGAAGGGCTTGCCGGCCGACATCAAATCCAAGCTGCATGCCGCGCTGGTGGCCGGTCTCAATGACCCGGTGGTCAAGGCCAAATTGCTTGACCTGGGCTTTGAAATCGTCGGCAACACGCCGGAGCAGTTCACCGCCTTCCAGGCTGCCGAATTTGCGCGCTGGAAGCGGGTGATCGAAGTCGGAAAAATCACCGCCAACTAGTTCACCCGGCCTTCTTTCATGACGCTTTCCGCCACCCCGGAAGTCACCGGGCTGCGGGTGATTCCGGTCGCCGGTCGCGACAGCATGCTGCTCAACCTTAGCGGCGCGCACGTCCCGTTCTTCACCCGCAACCTGCTGATCCTGCCCGACAGTGCCGGCCGCACCGGCGTCGGTGAAGTACCGGGCGGCGAAAATATCCGCCAGACCCTGGAAGACGCGGCCGCGCTGGTGGTCGGCCGGGCCCTGGGCAACCACCAGCAGGTACTGCAACAGGTGCAGAAAGCGTTCGCCGATCGCGACCAAGGTGGCCGCGGGCTGCAGACCTTCGACCTGCGCACCACCATCCACGCTGTTACCGCCA
>CAYQKN010000158.1:0-8577 GCA_964417885.1 uncultured Burkholderiales bacterium
CCGATCGGCAATAGCGCCAGATCAACGCGCTCGTCGGCGTGCAGCTTGCCGTTCAGCGCCTGCAATGCCCTGGTGTCGTTATCCGTGTCGGCGGCGGGTAGCGCGACCTTGCCACTCCACAGCGTGTTGTCGATGGCGATCAGGCCGCCGGGCCGCAGCAGCTGCAGGCAGCGCTCGTAGTAATGGTCGTAGCCGGATTTGTCGGCATCGATAAAGGCGAAATCGTACTGCCCCGCCTCTCCGGCGACGAGCCGCGCATCCAGCGTGCCGGCGGCCGGCGCCAGGTGCAGGTCAATCTTGTGCGCCACGCCGGCCTGTTCCCAGAACGGCCGGCCGACGCGGGTGAATTCGTCGCTGATGTCGCAGGCCAGCACGCGGCCGTCGGCCGGCAAGGCGAGTGCCACCGTCAGCGCGCTGTAGCCGGTGAACACGCCGACTTCGATGGTTCGGCGCGCGCCCGTCAGCTTGATCAGCAAGGCCATGAATTGCCCCTGCTCGGGCGAGATCTGCATCATCGCGTACGGGTGGGTGCGGGTGGCTTCGCGCAAGGCCATCTGCGCCGGATGCTCGCGCACCGAGTGCTTGATGACGTAGTCGTAGAGCGTGTCGTCGAGATTGAGCGTGCGGCGGGACATTTAATTTCCTTCGTGGGGTGCCGCCGGCGCTGCAGCGAACACCGACTTACTGATAGGCCTGCATCCGGTCCAGCTTCGCCGCGTAAACGTTGTGCACGCTGCGGGTCGGGCTGAAATCGATGGCGATGTTGAGGTGTTTGCGCGACCGCGGATAATCGCGCAGCTGCAGATAGGCAGCGGCCAGCCAGAAGTGGAATTCGTGGTTATAGGCATCGCGTTCGATTTCGCGCGCGAAATAGTCACGCGCGGTTTTGAAGTCGCCGGCCTTCATCGCGTCCTGGCCGAGGTGGAAGAAATGAAACGGCGGGTAGGGTTGGCGCCGTTCCACCCTGGCAACAAGCTGGTCGGCCTCGCCGTTTCGGCCCTGGTCTTTCAGCACCATCGCCAGGTTGGACATGATCTGCGTGTTGCCCGGCTCGATCGCCAGCGCCTGGGCCAGCACCTGTCCCGCCTCGGCGACGTTGCCGTGCCGCCGGTATACCACCCCCAGGGTGTTGTAGGCGCTGGCAAATTTCGGATCCTGGCGGATCGCTTCGCGCGCCAGCCAGTAGGCGTCGTCCACCTGGCCGCGCGCCAGTGCCTCGGCGCTGCGGTTGTTCATGTACATCGCCAGCACCGTCTCTTCGCGGATTGCCCAGGTGTGGTAGCTCCGGTTTTCAATCGGCGGGTTGAAATCGATGGTGATGGCGATGTTGTCGTCGATGCGGGTCTTGACGTCGTGGTAGCGCTTGCCCACCGTCAGGTTGACGTGGCCGATGGAGAAATACAGGCCGCCGCTGCGGCTCCAGGTTTCATCGACGAACACGCTCTGGTAATGCACCTGCATGCCCAGTTCCTTGGCCAGTGCCGCCGTCATGATGACCAGCGACAGGCAGTTGCCGGCACGGTCGCGAAACGTCTCGGCCGCATTGCGCGTCTGTGCCGAATCGTATTCGACCTTGAGCTGGTTCTTGCTGTAGAGCGCGTCGATCAGGCCCTGCTGCGGACCCTTGGTGCGCAGCTGATCGGCGATCTGCACCTTGAGGTACTGGCGCATTTCATCGCTGACGGCGAAGACATCGGCGGCGTCCACCTTTGCGCCGGGCGGCGCGAACAGGCGGTCGTGGAACAGGTGGTCGGCGTCGCCGCGCTGCGGCGCACTCGCGCAGCCGGCAAGAAGCGCCTGCATCAGCGTGGCGAAAAGGAGGATCGCAAGTGTCTTCATCTGAAATCTCCAGGTGCGGGCGAGATGAGGTCCAGATTAGCAGCTTTCCGCGCGGCTTGTGCGGCAGCGGGCTGAACCGGGATGCACTTGTCCATTTGCAGTGGAAGCTGTATATTTATTCAGTTATGAACGCATTCATTCATCCGGTCGCCGTCGCGGCGGCAGTGGTCGTGCTGGCAGGCGCTATCTCATCCTGCGCGCAGGCACCATCTGCCGCGGCGCCGCCGGTTGCCGCCAACACCATGGGAAAGACCATCATGAATCGCGCCGTCGGGACGTTTGACGTAAAACTCGCGCCAATCGATGCCTACAATCGCGATACCGGCGCACTGGCCGGCAGGATGTCGCTGGACAAGCAATTCCACGGCGAACTGGAGGCGACCGGCAAGGGCGAGATGCTGACCGCCGGCACCGACGTCAAGGGATCGGCCGCCTATGTCGCCATCGAGCGTGTCACCGGTACCCTGCGCGGTCGCAGTGGATCGTTTGCGCTCCACCATACCGGCATCATGAATCGTGGCGTACCGACCCTGTCGATCGCGGTGGTGCCGGACTCCGGTACCGGCGGGCTTGCCGGCATCAGCGGCAGGATGGCGATCATCATCGCCGACGGCAAACATTCCTACGAGTTCGATTACACCCTTCCCGACGCGCCCTGAAGGTCGCCGCGCCGGCCGGCGGCGCATTTTTGCGCCGGCACCCCGACGCATTCTCCCGTGCCGCGCCCGCGGCCGACATCACTCTGTCATAATCCGTCCCGCATCGCGGCCTTGCGGGTGCCTGACGCCACAAGCGAATGGTGCGAACCGGCATCGGTCATCCTTCCAATTCACGGGTGAGAAAATATGGCACTGCAACATCTTGACGACGAACAGATTCGCACGTGGTCGCGCGCACAAAAAGATGAGTGGTGGCTGAAGAACATTTTCCGCGGCGACATGCCGCAACTGACGCTGCGCTCCGGCGTCACCGGCTTCCTGCTCGGCGGCATCCTCTGCGCCACCGCCTTGTACATCGGCGCCAAGACCGGCATCAGCATCGGCGTCGGCCTGACCTCGGTGATCCTGTCCTTTGCCATCTTCCGCATCCTGCACGGCGCCGGCATCGCCTCCGATTACACCATCCTTGAAAACAACTGCACCCAGTCGATCGCCACCTCGGCCGGCTACATGATGACGCCGCTGATCTCGAGCCTCGCGGCCTACATGCTGATCACCGGCAACATCATTCCCTGGTGGCACATGATCATGTGGATGACGGTGTGTTCGATACTCGGCGTGCTGATCGCTTTCCCGATGAAGCGGCGCTTCATCAACGAGGAACAGCTGCCGTTCCCCGAAGGCCGCGCCTGCGGCGTGGTGCTCGATGCGTTGTACACCGGCAACGCCGATTCGGGCATGTACAAGGCGCGGCTGCTGGGCTGGACCGCGGTGCTGGCCGGCACCTACCAGATGATCATCAGCGACGGCTGGATGAAGCTGATCCAGTTCAAGCTGTTCATGATGGACAAGTGGATGGGCCTGAAGGAGCCGTGGCACCTGCAGGAGCGGCTCGATGCCTACTACTACATGGCCGCCACCAAGGCCAGCCTGTGGATTCCCACCATCCTCGGCACCGATATCCGCCAGCTCGGCCTGCGCTTCACGCTCGATGCCGCCATGATCGGCGTCGGCGGGCTGATGGGCATCCGTGTTGCCACCAGCGTGCTGCTGGGCGCCTTCATCAATTTCGTCATCCTGGCGCCGCTGATGATCCAGGCCGGCGACATCGTGCCGCGCGTGTCGCCCAGCGGTGCGGTGATTGCCATCAATCGCGCCGAGATCGTCAACCAGTGGGCGCTGTGGTGGGGCGTGACCATGATGGTGGTCGGCTCGCTGGTGTCGCTGCTGGCGCGGCCGGAAATTTTCACCAGCGCCTTCAAGCGCGGCAACAAGACCGCCGCGCCGGGCGGCTCCGACGTCCTGCGCGAGATCGAGGTGCCGCTGTGGGTGTCGTGGGTCGGCGTGCCGATCTTCAGCGTGCTGGGCGCCACCGTCACGCACCAGTTTTTCGGTGTGCCGTGGCTGCTCGCCTTTATCTCGCTCCCGCTGATCTTCGTCCTGACCATCATCTGCACCAACTCGATGGCGCTGACCTCCTGGACGCCGACCGGCTCGCTGTCGAAGATCACCCAGTTCACCATGGGCGCGATCGACCGCACCAACCCGGCCAGCAACCTGATCCCGGCCGGCATGACGGCCGAAATCGCCTCCAACGCCGCCAACCTGCTGTCCGACATCAAGCCCGGCTACATGCTCGGCGGCAAGCCGCGCCACCAGGTGGTCGGCCACGTCATCGGCATTTTCGCCGGCGCGATCGCGGCGGTGCCGCTGTATTTCCTGCTGTTCCTGCCGGCCGACGCCAACGGCGTGCGCTCCACCGCCACCATCGTGTCCGACCAGTTCGCGTTCCCGGCGGCGCTGCAGTGGAAGGGCGTGGCGGAAATCATCGCCAAGGGCGTCAGCAGCCTGCCGACCTCGGCCATCGTGTCGATGATCATTGCCGCCGTCGCGGCCGCGGCCATCGAGATCACCAAGATCGTCACCAAGGGACGCTTCCCGCTGTCCGCCGTCTCGGTCGGCCTCGGCGTAGTGCTGCCGCCGGACGCGTCGCTCATGATGTGGATCGGCGCCATGCTGTTCTGGTGGATGGGCCGCCGCAACAAGCAGCCCGGCACCAAGGGCCATGACTTCTGGGTTGAGGGCTGCGAGCCGATCTGTGCCGGCCTGATTTCCGGCTCGGCGCTGGTCGGCATCGGCAACGCCATCGTCAATGTGATGATGTAATTGCCTACAGGAGCCCCCGACTTGGATGCCGACTCAGCGGAACCCTAGCACTGGTGCGGCTCCCCGGCCTTTTTTGCCTGCGAAGCCGCGCCAGTGCTAGGGTTTGTATTTGGCAACAACTATTAGCCTGCGAATCTGTCGCCCCGGATTTAGTCCTGGGCTCAATGCTCTCTGCAACTCAACAGGTTACTAAAATCGGGTACCGGCATTCGCCGGTATGACAGGCATTGATGAAGTTCCCATTTTCAATTGTGCACAGCAAAGGCCCGCGGAAAATTTTCGCCTAGCGCGCTGCAGTCTGCAGCGCCGCCAGTTGTTCCAGCTTCGCGATCAATTTGGCGTCGATTAGGATTCCGTCGCGCCGCTGCCGCACCAACTGGTTCATCTCGATCTCACCCGGCACCAGCACCGGCCGCGCCGGATCGACGGGTGGCGTGTCGTGCAGGATGCCGATGAATGCTTTCATCCGTTCCGCCAGCCATTCCGGCGAGCCGAGGCAGCGCGTGTCGATCACAAAGAAAAAGTGGCCCAGGTCCTGCGGCTGGTCTGGCTCGTCCGACCATGATTTCACCCCGGTCAGGAACGCGGCACCCGACAGCAAGCCGGCAAACAGGTCGACGATCAACGCCAGGCCATAGCCTTTGTAGCCGCCGATCGGCAGCAGGAATCCGTCCAGTGCTGCTTTGGGATCGGTGGTCGGCCGCCCGTCGCGGTCGGTGGCCCAGGTATCGGGTATCGGCTCGCCCTTGGTCAGCGCGGCGCGAATCTTGGCCCGCGCCACCACGCTGACCGCCATGTCGAGGATGATCGGCAGGCCGCCGGGCTGTGGCACACCAAATCCCACCGGACTGTTGCCGAGCCGTGCGTCGCGCCCGCCGGTGGGCGCGATGGTGGTGGTGGAGTTGCTGCCGATGATGCTGGCGAATCCCTGCTCGGCGGCGAGGAAGGAGTACGGTCCCACCGGTCCGAAATGATTGCTGCCGCGGGCAAACGCGATGCCGGTGCCGTGTTCGCGCGCCATCTCCATCGCTGCCTGCAGCGCGCGCATGCCGACCAGCGGGCCGACGCCGTTGTCGCCATCGACTCTCGCCACGGTGCTGGCGACACGCTCGACGCGGATCTGCGGCCGCGCCTTGATGCCGCCGATGGCGAGTCGTTCGCCGTACGATTCGACCCGGCTGACGCCATGCGTATGCACGCCGAACAGGTCGCCCAGCACCAGGATGGTGGCGGCGTCGCGCGCGTCGGCCGCATCCATCCCCAGTCCGGTCAGCGCGCGGCTGGCCAGCTGGTGCAGTGCGGCTTCGTGAATGATTTCGGTCATGGCCGCGTTCCAGTCAGGTGCGAAATCAGTCGGCGGTGATCTTGCCGTCCTTGATCACCTTGGCCCAGGTCGCCGACTCGCGCTTGATGGTGGCGGCGAGTTCGTCGCGGCTGCCCGGCATTGGCGTGAGTCCGTGCTTGTTGAGGGCGTCGCGCACGTCCGGCGCATTGAGCACCTTGACCAGTTCGGTGTTCCAGCGGTCGAGGATCGCCTTCGGCGTCTTGCCCGGCGCGACGAACGCGTACCAGTTGGTGGCATCGAAGCCGGGGAAGCCGGACTCGGCAATGGTCGGCACGTTCGGCATCGACGGCAGCCGCGCGAGACCGGTGACGGCGAGCGCGCGAAGCTTGCCGCTTTCGATGTGCGGACCGGCCGTCGATGGCGTGCTGTAGTAGCCGGTGATGCGTCCGGCCAGCAGATCGATCATGGCCGGGCCGCCGCCTTTGTACGGCACATGCACGATGTCGACGCCGGCGCGCTGCTTGAACATCTCACCCGCCAGGTGCGATGCCGAGCCGACGCCGGTCGAGGCATAGTCGAGGGCGCCCGGCTTGGCCTTGGCCAGCGCGAGGAACTCGGCAAAAGTTTTGGCCGGCACGCCCGCGTGCACCACCAGAACATTGGGGAAACTCACGCCCATCGTCAGCGGCGCCAGGTCGCGCTGCGGGTCATAGGGCAGCTTGGCAACCAGGTGCGGCGCGATGCAGAGCGGACCGACCGAGCCAAGCAGGATGATCGAGCCGTCCGGTGCGGCGTTGGCCACTTGCTGGTGCGCGATGTTGCCGCCGGCACCGGCGCGGTTGTCGACCAGCACGCTCTGGCCCAGGTTCTCGCCCAGTTTCTTGGCAATGATGCGCGCCGCGGTATCGGTGGCGCCGCCGGCGGCGAAACCCACCACCATGGTGATCGGCTTGCCGGCGAAATCCTGCGCGGCGGCCAGCGGTGACGCCATCGACAGGGCGATGGCCATGCACGAAAGTCCGAGGGTAAAGGTGCGTTTGTTCATGCGTGCCTCCTGGGCGGGTGAGTTTGAGACTTTGTCAGCCGATGCACCGGCCGGGTTTTATTCTGAATCCATTTGCAGGCGACTGGGTTGACGTTTCTCTATGGCGAACTTGAGCAATGCGGCGCAGCGATATACGCCGTGCGCGAATTTGCCATAGGGCAGGGTGGCGAACAGCGCCATCACCACGCCCAGATGTATCGCCAGTAGCAGCGCCATGGCGCCGCTGTCGCGCCAGATCATCAGCGCCAGCCCGGTAAGGCTGGTAAAGAACAGCAGTGCGATGAAGCCGCGGTCCATTGGCTTCTGCGCGCGGTCGCCGTGATCGGGGTGGCGCCGCAGGTTCAACCACAGCAATCCGGCCGGGCCGGCCAGCAGGCCGATCCCGCCGGCGATGCCCAGCAATACCGGCAGGCTGGACAGCGCATAGGGCGCTTGCAGTTTCAGCAGGTAGTGATAGAGCGTTGCCACGCTGGTCGAGGCAAAGCAAAGCATGAATCCGTAGAACGTGAGGTGATGAAACCGCCGCCGCCATAAAGAAAAGGCGTCGTCCTCATTGTTGCAGCCCTCGCCGTGGCCGCCGCCCAGATATTTCAGCCGCAGCGCGTCGTGCGCAGCTTCGGCGACGGCGAGGCCGCTGGCGGCGCCGGGGCTGATGCTGCGCCAGAAGCGGATGCAGCCGATTGCCAGCGCGATGACGGCAAAGCCGAACACCGCGCCGAACAGCTGCACCATCAGGTTGTGCGGGAACACGGCGTAGAAATTGCCCGCCAGCGGCGCGTGCAGCAGGGTGCCGTTGCGTGCCAGCGCCAGCACCAGGAACAGCGCCAGGCCCGCCGCCGTCGCCAGCGACAGGGTGAGACCGTTGCGCCGGTACAGCGCACCCAGGGGCGCCGGCCAGGCGTAGGCGGCGTAGGTGTCGGCACGCACCACCGCCATCGCCCGCGGCACGTTGACGGCGAACTCGTGCGGCGGCGCGTACTGGCAGGCGTGCAGGCAGGCGCCACAGTTGTGGCACAGGTTGGCCAGGTAATGAACGTCGGCCTGGCCGAATTCCAGCCGCCGCGTCATGGCCGGAAACACGGCGCAGAAACCTTCGCAGTAACGACAGGCATTGCAGATCTGCATCTGCCGACTGACCTCGGCTTCGGCCGCGTTCAGCGGCGCCAGGCCGGTCGCGAGGTCACGCGCCTGGTGGACCAGGGTTTCAAGCGGCGGCACGTCGACCTCCCAAACCCGCCGCTGCCGCCTCGGCCCCGGCAATGCGGCCGAATGCGGTGCCGATCGACATGCCGACGCCGGCGGTGTAACCCTTGCCCAGTACGTTGCCCGCCATCATTTCTCCGGCCACGAACAGGTTGGGGCTGGCCCTGCCGCCGAAATATACCGCCGCGCGCGCGTCGGTCTTGAGGCCGAGATAGGTGAAGGTGATGCCCGGCCGCAGCGCGTAACCGTAGAACGGCGCGGTATCGATCGGCCTGGCCCAGTGAGTCTTGGCGGGTGTCAATGCCTCGGTGTGGCAATCGTCCAGCCTGGTGTGGTCGAACGTGCCGACGCGACAGGCGCGGTTGAAGGTTTCGACGGTG
>CAYQKN010000159.1:0-6301 GCA_964417885.1 uncultured Burkholderiales bacterium
CTCGCGCGATCCGGGCAAGCCGGGCCGCCTGCGGCTGATGTACGAGGCCAATCCGATGGCCATGATCGTCGAGCAGGCGGGTGGTGCGGCGACCACCGGCCACGAGCGGATTCTCGACCTGCAACCGACCGGCCTGCACCAGCGGGTGCCGGTGATGCTGGGCTCGAAAAACGAAGTGGAACGCGTTGCGTCGTATCACCAAAAGTGAAACTCAAGCACTGGCGCGGCTTTCGAGGCAAAAGGCGCCTGAAAGCCGCGCCAGTGCTTGAGGTTGGCTGCCGAGCCTTGCCCCTGCCCGAACGGCACCGCGCTCCGAAATTGCCACGCCGATGACCGCACCGGTCGAACCCCCAAGCTGGCCGCGCCGCGCGTTGCGCACCCTGCTCGCCATCCCACTCGCGATCTGGATTTTTCTCGAGGAATGGGTCTGGGATCACGTCCTCACTTTCATGGCCTGGCTGGGCCGCCTGCCGCCGGTTCACTGGGTCGAGACGAAGATTGCCGCGCTGCCGGCCTACGCCGCGCTGATTGCTTTCCTGATCCCGGCCGCCATCCTGCTGCCGTTCAAGCTGGCCGCGTTCTGGCTGATCGCCAGCGGCCACAAGATGCTCGGCGTGTCGGTGTTCGTCATTGCCAAGATCATCGGCACGGCGTTTCTGGCGCGCATCTTTTCACTGACCAAGAATGCCCTGCTCACCATCGGCTGGTTCAATCGCGCCTATTTCGCCATCACCGGCTGGAAGGAGCGGCTCTACGCCACCGTGCGCGCGCTGCCGGCCTACCAGCGGGTGCGCGCCTGGGCGCACGCTGCCAGACTGGCGATGCGTGAATGGTGGCGCGACACCTTCGGCGCGGCGCGCTGACCAGCGGGTTCAGCAGCCTGCGCGGCAGGCAATAATTTGCCGGGCTGGGCACGATTCCTGACTGCCGGTTGATCCCGGTCAAGCGAGCGATTTGCCGCTGTCGCAAACTGTAGACACGACCATTGCTTGCGCGCGAGGCAGGTGCAGCCGCGCTCTCACGCCACAAAATTTCGCAACCGCCCAGCGCGCATCTGCTGCGGGCGAGCCTGAAGGACATGAGTGGCCAACCCCGGTGGCAAGTGTTTGTCGCCGCCCAGGCGTGGCTTTCCCAGACCGGAGAATCGTCATGAACGAACGCAACCTGCCCACCCCCGTCGCGCCAGCCGCGCCGCACCCTGCCGAACATCTGGCGCAGACGCTGGACCGTCGCGCCCAGGTCGCGATGGCGCGGATGAACTCCGGGCTGTCGCCGATCTCGATGGCGCTGGCCTATACCGACTGGGCCCTGCACCTGGCGGCCTCGCCGGGTACCCAGGTGCGGCTGGCCAGACAGGCACAGGAGCAGGCGATGGAGTGGGTCACGCACGAGATGGCGTCGTTGTTGCCGCTCGCCAGCGAGGCGCGCCGACAACACCCGCTGGAACAGGCGCTGGCCGCGGACGACCGCTTTGCCGACCCGGCGTGGAAAAAACATCCGTGGAGCGCGCTGGCGGCCGCCAACAAGTCGCTCGAGCGCTGGTGGCAGCATGCCTGCAACATTCGCGGCATGTCCGACCACAGCCGCGAGCAGATGGGCTTCTACACCCGGCAATGGGTGGACATGGTGGCGCCCAGCAACTGGGTGGCGTCCAACCCGCAGGCGCTGCAGAAAGCGATGCAGAGTTCCGGCGCCAGCCTGATGCAGGGTGCGCAGCACGCGGTCGAGCAGCTGCGATTGCGCCATAGCAAGGAACCGGTTCACAGCCGCGAAGGCGATTCCGGGCCGGGCGCGGGCATGGCGATGACACCGGGCCAGGTGGTGATGAAGAACAGCCTGATCGAACTGATTCAATACACGCCCACCACCCGCCAGGTGCTGAAGGAACCGGTGCTGATCGTGCCGTCGTGCATCATGAAGTACTACATCCTCGACCTGACGCCGCAGAACTCGCTGGTGCGCTGGCTGGTCGGCCAGGGTCACACCGTGTTCATCGTGTCATGGCGCAACCCGGATGAAAACGACGCGCTGCTCGGCATGGACGACTACGTGCGCAGCGGCGTGCTGGCCGCGCTGGATTATGTGCGCCGCGAAATCGACCTGCCGGTCCACCTGGCCGGCTACTGCCTGGGGGGCACCTTTACCGCGATGGCCGCCGCCGCGATTGAAAACGGCACCGCCAAGGTATCCGGCAAGGGTCACCCGCTGGCCAGCCTGACCCTGCTGGCCGCCGAGACCGATTTCACCGAACCGGGCGAGATGGGCGTGTTGATCGATGAAGCGCAGGTGGAAATGCTCGAGGCGATGATGGCCGAGAAGGGCTTCCTCACCGGGCAGCAGATGGCGGCATCGTTCCAGTTCCTGCATGCGCGCGACCTGGTCTGGTCCAACCGCACCAAAACCCTGCTGCTGGGCGAGCCCGCGTTCGCCAACGAGCTGATGGTGTGGAACGCCGATGTCACGCGGCTGCCGGCGGTGATGCACAGCCAGTATCTGCGCCGCATGTACCTGGCCAACGAATTGGCCGAAGGCCGTTACAAGTTCGAGGGCAAGGCGCTGTCGCTGCACGATATCCGCGTGCCGCTGTTCGTCGTCGGCACCGTCAAGGACCACGTCTCGCCGTGGCGATCGGTCTACAAGATTCACCATCTGGTCAGGGGCGAAGTCACCTTCGTGCTGACCAACGGCGGCCACAACGCCGGCATCGTCTCCGAGCCCGGCCATGCCGGCAGGCACTATCAGCTGCAGGCACTGTCGCCAACCCAGCCGCGCCAGACGCCGGATGAATGGGTGGCCAAAGCGGCACGGCATGAAGGCAGCTGGTGGACGGCGTGGCATGGCTGGCTGGCGAAACGCAGCTCGGCACGAAAAGTCGCGGCGCGGATTCCGCCGCGCGACAAATCGCTGGGCGCGGCGCCCGGAACCTACGTCATGCAGCGTTACAACGACTGACGCGGCGCGACCAGCGCGGCCGCCTCGCGCGCCGCGACCTGGCCTTCGTCGGTCGGCACCACCCAGATTTCCACCCGGCTGTCGCCGGCGTGAATGGCTGCCACCTGGTCGCCGGAAGCCTGCCGGTTCAGCGCCGGGTCGACGATCACACCGAGATGCGACAGGCCGTCGCACACCTGCTGGCGCAACACGCCATCGTGTTCGCCGATGCCGCCGCTGAAGGCCAGCACATCGATGCCGGACATGCAGGCAACCATGGCGCCGGCTTCGCGTATCACGCGATGGGTAAACAGGTCGATCGCCCGCTGTGCGGGCGCACTGCCGTCGGCGCGCAGCCGGCGCATGTCGGCCGAGATGCCCGACACGCCCAGCAGGCCGCTCTGCTTGTACAGCAGCGTTTGCAGCCGGTCGTGGTCCCAGCCCTGTTCCAGCAGATAGAGCAGCACGCCCGGATCGAGTGACCCGGTGCGGGTGCCCATCATCAGTCCCTCGAGCGCGGAAAATCCCATGCTGGTGGCGACGCTTTGGCCGCCGCGCGCCGCGCACAGGCTGGCGCCGTTGCCCAGGTGCGCCATCAGCACCCGGTCGCGGCCGCGCCGGCTGGCCGCCAGCAGCGCGTCGATGACGAACTGGTAGGACAGGCCGTGGAAACCGTAGCGGCGCACGCCAATCTCGGTCAGCGACTGCGGCAGGGCAAAGGTGTATTCGAGCTCGCTGATCGTGGCGTGAAACGCGGTATCAAAGCAGGCCACCTGCGGCAGGCCGGGAAAGGCCTCGCGAAACGCGCGAATGCCCTCCAGGTTGTGCGGCTGGTGCAGTGGCGCCAGGGAATTGAGTCGCGCCAGCTGGTCGAGGATGGCATCGGTCACGATCACGCTGGCGCGAAACGTGCGGCCGCCATGCACCACCCGGTGCGCAACCGCCTCGATCGGCGGCAGGTCCGGCTCGGCGGCCAGCAGCTCGTGCAGGCTGAACAGCGCGTCGCGGAACGGGTCAGAATGCGCGCCGGGCAGGGCGCGACGCAGGGTCGCATCGCCGCCGACCGACCAGGACATTTCCGGCGTGCCGTCGGGCTCCAGGCCCTGGATGCTGCCGGTCAGCACGCAGGCCTGCACCTCACCGTCGCGTAGGGGGTGCAGCGAGAACTTGAGTGTCGACGATCCGGCGTTGACGGCAAGGATGGCCATGCCGGCCGCCTACTCGCCGGCCGGCCAGGTCTTGCGCGGGTGATCGCGGCGCGCGTTGTGCGCCGCCAGCAGCGCCAGCAGGGCGGATGCCACCCGCGCCATCGGCCCATCGGCACGGCTGGTGAGCGCAATCGGCACCCGCGCGCCCAGCACCAGGCCGGACAGCGTCGCGCCGGCCAGGTATTCCAGCTGCTTGGCCAGCATGTTGCCGCTTTCCAGATCCGGCACGGCGAGAATATCGGCGTCACCCGCGACCGGCGACTCGATCTGCTTCATGTGCGCGGCGTGGGCGGAAATGGCGTTGTCGAACGCGAGCGGGCCATCGAGAATGCCGCCCTTGATCTGGCCGCGGCTGGCCATTTTGCACAGCGCCGCCGCATCGATGGTCGACGGGATGTTCGGGTTGACCATTTCGACCGCCGACAGGATCGCCACCTTCGGGCACTCGACCCCCATCACCCGCGCGAAGTCGATCGCGTTCTGGATGATGTCCACCTTGTCGTCCAGGCTGGGACGGATGTTCAGCGCCGCGTCGGTGATCAGCAGCGGCTTGGGGTAGAGCGGGATGTCGAAGCGGAAAATATGCGACATGCGCCGCTCGGTGCGCAGCGCCGGGCGGGCCAGCACCGCATGAATCAGTTCATCGGTGTGCAGGCTGCCCTTCATCAGGATTTCAACCTTCCCGTCGGCCGCCATGTCGGCGGCCAGCTCGGCCGCCGCGTGGCTGTGCGGCACGGCGATGATCTCGGCACCGGTCAGGTCGATACCGGCGCGTTCGGCGATATGGCGCATGCGCGATTCCGGGCCGATCAGCACCGGAATGATCAGGCCGAAGCGGGCCGCATCCATGGCACCCTGCAGCGACTCCGCGTCGCACGGATGCACCACCGCGCAGCGCACCGCCTGCAGGCCGTTGCCCAGCGCCATCAGGTCCTTGAAGCGGGCGTCCGGATCGAACAATTGAATCTTCGGCGCCGTCACCCGCGGCCGGCTCACCTTCTGCGTCGGCGCCAGCACTCGCGCGGTGCCGAACAGCACCTGCTCGTGCTTCTGGTTGACCACCTGGCAGTCGAGCTCGATCGACTTGCGCGCATCGTTCTTGCTGACCACCGTGGCCGTCACCGCCAGCGTGTCGCCGATGCGCACCGCCTTGGTGAAATGCAGTTCCTGGTCGAGGTAAATGGTGCCCGGGCCGGGAAACTCGGTGCCGAGCAGGGCCGAAATCAGCGCGCCGCCCCACATGCCGTGGGCAATGACGCCGTGAAAAAAGGTGTCGTTGGCGTAATCGGGATCGAGATGGGCCGGGTTGGTGTCGCCGGAAACGGCGGCGAAGGCCTGGATGTCGCTCAGCGTCAGCGTGCGCAGCAGGCGCGCGCTCTGGCCCACGCGCAGCTCGTCATAGGTATGGTTTTCGATGTGTTCGGTTTGAAAGTTGGTGTTCATGCGTCAGGTCCGTCAGTGAAACAGTGGAGAGAATGCGCCGCGAATATTGCACGGGTGCGATGGCCGACCCCGCCGCTGGTACGGGGGGTTCTTGTCGTTGGCAAACACTCCAAGAGCGATGATTACACGATAGCGCGTTGCGCTGTTTCGCGGGACGAAAGGCGCACAACAGATGATCCTGATCAAATAAATATTGCGTTGCACAATACGTCGCCCGTCGCAGTGGGCGTTTCACCGGGATCGGATGGGCAAAGTCTAGGACTGGTGCGGGTTTCGGGGCATTTATGGCTGGAAAGGCTCACCAATGCTGGAGTTTGACTGTTTTTGATAGCCTGCCTCTTGTGCGCGTCGAATTATCACTCTTGCCAGAGCCGCGCCTACGCCGCTGCCCTGCACGCGGGTGTCAACAAACATGCTCTTCTTCTCGCAACTTTCAGCGTCCAGCTTCCGGTAAGCGACCGCGCCCATCGTCATGCACCAGCAGCAGACAGCCATCTGGTGCCCTGAATTTACCGGGCAGCTGTTGCCAGCTCGGCGAGGAGAGATTCGTATTACTGGTCAATCACCGGAAGGTGATCTGAGTAGGTGGCCTTCATCCACTCGACATATTTCATCGCCAACTGGCGATAGTCGTCGAAGTGTTCAACTGAATCGGCAACTTTGAGATAGCCCTTGGACGTCCCTCTCGATGGAAGGGTTAGGCCGCATTCTGGACCAGC
>CAYQKN010000159.1:6401-8397 GCA_964417885.1 uncultured Burkholderiales bacterium
GATAGCCCTTGGACGTCCCTCTCGATGGAAGGGTTAGGCCGCATTCTGGACCAGCCACTCATAGACGTAAGTCGAAGAATCGTCAGCGTTACTTCGCACCTCCGCCAGTTGCATGCCTGACTTGAGCAACACGCGCTGAGACGCCAGATTGTCAGGCGCTACGGTAGCAATGACCTTGATTAGAGAATGCACGGTCGCACCGTAGGCCAGCAGCGCGGGAATGGCTTCGCTCGCCAACCCGCGACCCCAATGCGAACGCAGGAACGCGTATTTCACCTCGGCATCTTTTTGCCCGCCTGGATGAACCAAGCCGCAAAAGCCAACGACCGTGCCCGAGAGGCGTTCTTCGATTGCAAACATCCCATAACCGCGCTTGAGATAGTTGTTCTTGGTTACTACTAACCAATCTTCGCAAGCTTGCCGCGAGATTGGTTCTCCGTCGCCAACCCAGCGCATGGCCTCTGCATCGGAGTACACGGCAAAGAGCGGCTCTAGATCGGCGACATTCATCCGCCTGCAACTAAGACGCTGTGTTTCGAAGAGGGCGCTATCCATGCGGGGTGAACTTGATGCTGTCTAACGTTTGAGTTCACCCGCTCACGGAAGCGGGCGAAGCCCGCTGTAGCGAGTCGGGTGCATCGAAGGGTTAGCCATCAGACGAGAGGCAGAAGTTGCTCGAACAGTTTGTCGACCTTCTGGATGGACTGCTCTGTGAATGGCAGGACAGGAAGATCAAGCTCCTTGAAGCGAAAATCGACCCATATGGTGACTTGGGTCTTCACGGAGTTATTCGGCACAGGCAGTTGCGTACGTGGATCGATCCGCACGCCCATGACGCCCACATTTCCGGTGAACGTTACCCCCGGAGTCCATGAAACCGACCCTCCGCCGCCTGACACGGTGACATGGCGAGCTTCGATTCGTGTCTGTTCGACCAGATCCTGATGTTTGTTGTGGTTGTTCAGTTTGTTGAATTGGCCGAGCCAGGGGTCTTTGTAGGGCTGGATCGACTCAAGCAGATCAAACACCGGCTTCGCGGCTGACGGAAGACCGGGGTAGTCTTTCCCGATCGCCGCATTGAACTCGGGTGGCGTGTGGCGAATAGGGAAATACAGCTTGTCGGGCATCTTGGAGGCGTTGCAGTGAGCCTCGAAGATGTCGTGGGCAAGATAGTCAAGCGAGGAACGCAGGTTCTCGAAGACGTTCTTGATGGACACCTTGAAGTCTTCGCGGACGAGCTTTTCATGAAGTGATGCTTCGTATGCCTTCCGGAGTTCGCTGAACTCGGAAGCGGCCTTCTTCAGCAGCGCTCGAATACTTGCTTCACGTTTCACGGTTGATCCCTCTGATGGCTAACTCTATTTCGGGAGCATGGCGTCCTAATAACATTCCGCCCTGCCGCATAACACGCTGTGGATAAGTGGGAACAATTCCTACGAGAACAATAGCCTAGCATCGCCCGCGCCTCATAACACCACCATTAACAGAAGCGCAAAAAGCGGCAGGCTTCATTTCATACGTTTCCTGTAAGAGCCGGCACCACCGCGCCCCTATTTTGTGGATGCAAGTGAGGGATGCGCATGGCTGAAGCCGGAGCGAATACACGCGCGGCCGGCAGTATAGCGATGCTGCGTGCGTTGGGTTATCCCTGTTACCGACTGCTTACGACAAACGTAAAAGGCCCCGAGGGGTTGGGACTTCTTTCGCTATGAGGGTCCGATGGAACGATGTCCAGCCACTCCCTCGGCCCGTCAGAGCTGGGCCGGTTCGAGCGGCGGTGAATGAAGCAGTTCATTCACCGAGACCCCGCTCTTATTGCGGCGCCCTGGCATCAATACAAAGGGCGAAAAGCGATGAAGGCTCCTTTGAGTCAGGATTCCCACCTCGCGCCCTGCAGGGCGCTCGGATTCGGCAGGCACACGGCAAGCCGCAGGGCTTGCCGTGTGTCCAGCCTCATCCACATACCCCCACCCATCCGCAGGCGCTGCAAAAATCG
>CAYQKN010000160.1:0-6813 GCA_964417885.1 uncultured Burkholderiales bacterium
CGTCATGCTCGACCACGATCACCGAATTGCCCAGGTCGCGCAATCGCTTCAGTGTTTCCAGCAGGCGGTCGTTGTCGCGCTGGTGCAGGCCGATCGACGGTTCGTCGAGCACGTACATCACGCCGGTCAGGCCGGAGCCGATCTGCGAGGCCAGGCGGATGCGCTGCGCCTCGCCGCCCGACAGCGTGTCGGCGCTGCGCTCGAGCGACAGGTAGTCGAGGCCGACGTTGTTCAAGAACGACAGCCGCGCGGAGATTTCCTTGAGGATCTTGTCGGCGATGGCCATCTTCTGCGGCGTCAGCCGCACCTGGTCGAACCAGACCCGCGAATCCTTCAGCGGCATGGCCGAGAGTTCATGAAGGTTCTTGTCGCCAACCTTGACGTGCCGCGCCTCGGTCCGCAGCCGCGTGCCGGCGCAATCGGGGCAGGCCTTGGTCGAAATGTACTTGGCCAGTTCCTCGCGCACCGCCAGCGAGTCGGTCTCGCGATAGCGACGCTCCAAATTCGGCACGATGCCTTCAAAAACTTCCTCGCGCACGATGCTGCGGCCGCGTTCGCCCGGGTACTTGAAGGCAACTTTTTCCTTGCCCGAACCATAGAGGATCAGCTGCTGCACGTCGGCGGTGAGCTGGTCGAACGGCTGGTCGAGATCGAACTGGTAATGTGCGGCCAGGCCCAGCAGCATCTGGAAATAAAACTGGTTGCGCCGGTCCCAGCCCTTGATCGCGCCGCCGGCCAGCGACAGGCCTGGATAGGCCGCGATGCGCTTGGGATCGAAAAACGTGATCTGTCCCAACCCGTCGCATGCCGGACAGGCGCCCATCGGGTTGTTGAACGAGAACAGCCGCGGTTCCATCTCCGACAGCGAGTAGTCACAGGACGGACAGGAAAACTTGGAGGAGAACAGGATTTCGAGGTTCGAATCCATGTTGGCGGCGACCGCCTTACCGTCGCCCACCCGCAGGCAGGTCTCGAACGATTCGGCCAGTCGCTGTTTCAATGCCTGCTGCGAACCGGTGCCGGCTTCGGCGGCAACCTTGAGCCGATCCACCACCACCTCGATGGTGTGCTTCTTCATCTTGTCGAGCTTGGGAAACGAGTCGATCTCGATCACCTTGCCGTCGACCCGCAGGCGGACGAAGCCCTGCGAGCGGAATTCCTCCACCAGGTCGACATGCTCGCCCTTGCGGTTGGTGATGGCCGGCGCCAGCAGCATCAGCTTGGTCCCGTCCGGCCAGCCGATTACCGAGTCGACCATCTGCGACACGGTCTGCGCTTCCAGCGGCAGCATGTGCGTCGGACAGTATGGCGTGCCGACGCGCGCGAACAGCAGCCGCAGGTAATCGTGAATCTCGGTCACGGTGCCGACGGTGGAGCGCGGGTTGTGCGAGGTCGCCTTCTGCTCGATCGCAATCGCCGGCGACAGGCCTTCAATCAGGTCGACATCGGGCTTTTCCATCAGCTGCAGGAATTGCCGGGCGTAGGCAGACAGCGACTCGACGTAGCGGCGCTGGCCTTCGGCATACAGGGTATCGAATGCCAGCGAAGACTTGCCGGAGCCGGACAATCCCGTCACCACCACCAGCGAATGGCGCGGCAGGTCGAGATTGATGTTTTTGAGATTGTGGGTGCGGGCACCGCGGATCTTGATGAATTCCATGACCTGTTTGGCGAAGAATGCCGGCTAAGGCATTGATGTGTATGGCAACGGAAATTTCCTCGCAGCGGATCGGCCGCGAAGAACAAGGCAACCGACTATTTTACTGCTTTCGGGCCTCACACCGCAGTTGTTTTTTCGAGCACAATAGCGGCGCGGCGCAATGCTGCACTTGGTGGGGGGCGGCATAGCCTCCTCCCCGAATTCAACGGTTTTTTGGGAAGGAAAGTTCATGGCATCAGTCAATAAAGTCATCCTGGTCGGCAATCTCGGACGTGATCCGGAGACGCGCTACATGCCTGACGGTGGCGCGATCACCAACATCTCCATTGCCACCACCTCGCAGTGGAAGGACAAGAACGGCGAGAAGCAGGAAGCGACCGAATGGCACCGGGTTGCGTTCTTCGGCAAACTGGCCGAAATTGCCGGCGAGTACCTGAAGAAGGGATCGCAGGTCTACGTCGAGGGCAAGCTGCGGACCCGCAAGTGGCAGGACAAGGACGGGGCAGACAAGTACACCACCGAAGTGATCGCTGATGCGATGCAGATGCTGGGCTCGCGGCAGGGCATGGGTGGCGAGGGCGGCGGCGATTACGCGCGTTCGTCCTCCGGTTCACCAGGCGGCCCGCCGTCAGGCGGATCGACCTCGAAGCCGGCCGGGGCATCGAAAGGTGGCGCGGCAAAGTTTGACGATATGGATGACGACATTCCGTTTTGATATTGTTTGTCCGGCGTGATGAAGGGGCCTGCGCAAGCAGGCCTTTTCTTTTTCCGCCGTGCGCCGTGAACCGGATCGGCGCGGGCAACCATCGAGCTGCGGCAGCCGGGCCGGCGCCGCACAGGCCGCAGCAGGCTACGTTTTGTGCTGCGGGGCATGCTGGCCACTCATCTCCCGCTCGGCCAGCCTGGCCAGGATCTTGCCGTGCACCCCGCCAAAGCCGCCGTTGCTCATGACCAGGATGTGATCACCGGCCCTGGCCATCGAGACGATGGTCGTCACCATCGCCTCAAGGTCGTCAAAAATGCCGGACTTGGTGCCGATCGGTTCGAACGCTTTCGCCACGTCCCAGCCGAGGTTGCGGGCATAGACAAAGACGACGTCGGCGTTGGACAGGGAGGCCGGCAGGGCCGCGCTCATGGCGCCGAGTTTCATGGTGTTGGTGCGCGGCTCCAGCACGGCGATGATGCGGGCGCGGTCGCCGATGCGCTTGCGCAGCCCGGTGACGGTGGTCTGGATGGCGGTTGGATGATGGGCGAAGTCGTCATAGACCGTCACGCCACCCAGCTGCCCCTTGATTTCCATCCGTCGTGCCACGCCGCTGAAGGTATTCAGGGCTTCGATCGCCAGCGCGGCCGGCACACCGGCGTGGCGCGCGGCGGCAATCGCTGCCAGGGCGTTCAGGCAGTTGTGCGTTCCCATCTGGTCCCAATCCACCATGCCGCGATCCTCGCCCTTGAGCAGGACGTGGAACTGCGCATCGCGTTCGCCGCGCCGAAAATCCCACAGCGCGCCGGGACCGAACTCCTCGACCGGCGTCCAGCAGCCGCGCGCCAGTGCGCGTTTCAGGTTTTCATCGCGCGCATTGCTGACCAGCAGGCCGCTCGACGGCACCGTCCGCACCAGGTGATGGAACTGGGTTTCGATGGCGGCAAGATCGGGGAAAATATCGGCGTGGTCGTATTCAAGATTGTTCAGCACCGCGGTGCGCGGCCGGTAATGGACAAACTTGCTGCGCTTGTCGAAAAACGCCGTGTCGTATTCGTCGGCCTCGATCACAAAGAACGGCGAATCGCCCTGCGGCGCGCGCGCCGATACGCCGAAATTGGCGGGAACGCCGCCGATCAGGAAGCCGGGTCCCACGCCGCCGTATTCGAGTATCCAGGCCAGCATTGCCGCGGTGCTGGTCTTGCCGTGGGTGCCGGCCACTGCCAGCACCCACTTGCCGTACAGCAGGTTCTCGCCCAGCCACTGCGGGCCGGAGGTATAGGGCAGTCCGCGGTCGAGGATCGCCTCGATCACCGGCATGCCGCGCGTCATCACGTTGCCGATCACGTACAGGTCGGCGTGGTAGCGGTCGAGCTGGACGGCGTCCATGCCCTGGTGCAGTTCGATGCCGGCGGATTCCAGCTGCGTGGACATCGGCGGGTAGACATTCTCATCGCAACCGGTGACGGTATGACCGGCGTTGCGCGCCAGCAAGGCGATGCCGCCCATGAATGTTCCGCAGATGCCGAGGATATGAATGTGCATGATTTTTATCCGGTATTCGATGTCGCGGCAACGACATTCGTTGCGTCGTGAACGCATTGGGTGGATGACGGGCGGCGAAACGGCACCGCATGGCGCAAATGGCGGGAAGACACGGCGAGATCAGGACTTGAAGATGAAATAGACCGCGCCCAGCAGGCATAGCCCGGCCCACAGATAATTCCAGCGCAGCGGCTCGTTCATGTAGAGCACGGCGAAAGGCACAAATACCGACAGCGTGATGACCTCCTGCAGGATCTTCAGTTGCCCGAGCGACATCTGCGTATAGCCGATGCGGTTGGCGGGCACCTGCAGCAGGTACTCGAACAGAGCGATACCCCAGCTCACCATTGCCGCAATGAACCAGTGCTTGCCGGAGAGATTTTTCAGGTGTGCGTACCAGGCGAAGGTCATGAACACGTTTGACGCGACCAGCAGCAGCGTCGCAGTCACGATCGGCGAGGCGATCAGGTTATTCATCGGCGGACGCCCGCGCGACCACGCAGAAAAGGTTTAGTTGCACGGCAAAATTTTATCATTGCGCATGTGAGAAGTTGTCACAAGGAGGGCGCGGGTTTGCGAGTAAACTGAACGCCCTTGAAACGACTAATGGCGGACGCATCTATCGTTATTCGCCAGAAAACGGATACCCATGGTCCCTCATCTCACCACCTCGCTTGCCGGTCCGTTGCTCGACCTGGAAAAGAAAATCCTCGGCAGCATGCCCGAGATCGAGCGCTGGTTCCGCGGCCAGTGGCTCGACAACACGCTGCCATTCTATTCCTCGGTTGACCTGCGCAATTCCGGCTTCAAGCTGGCGCCGGTTGATACCAACCTGTTCCCCGGCGGGTTCAACAATCTCAATCCCGATTTCCTGCCGCTGTGCGTGCATGCCGCGATGTCGGCGGTGCAGAAAATCTGCCCGGACAAGCAGCGCTTCCTGCTGATCCCGGAGAACCACACCCGCAACCTTTTCTATCTCACCAACGTCGCCGCGATCCAGAAAATCCTGACCCATGCGGGCCTCGACGTGCGCATCGGCTCGCTGCTGCCCGAGATCACCGCGCCGACCAGCCTGGAACTGCCCAACGGCGGCCGGCTGGTGCTGGAGCCGATCCGCCGGGTCGGCAATCGCCTGATGCTCGATGGCTTCGATCCCTGTGCCATCCTGCTCAACAATGATCTCTCGGCCGGGGTGCCGGCGCTGCTGAAAAACCTCGAGCAGCCGGTGGTGCCGCCGCTCTACGCCGGCTGGACCACCCGCCGCAAGACGCTGCATTTTCACGCCTACGATCGGGTCGCGGAAGATTTCGCCAGGATCATCGGCATCGATCCCTGGTTCATCAATCCCTATTTCAGCCAATGCGGCAAGGTCAATTTCAGTGCCGCGGAGGGCGAGGATTGCCTCGCCGCCAACGTTGATGCGGTGCTGAAGGAAACCCAGGCCAAATACGACGAATACGGCATCCGCGAAAAGCCGTTTGTCATCGTCAAGGCCGATGCCGGCACCTACGGCATGGGCATCCTCACGGCACGTTCGGCCGACGATGTGCGCGGCCTGAACCGCAAGGAACGCAACAAGATGGCGGTGGTCAAGGAGGGCCTCGAGGTCAATGAGGTGATCGTGCAGGAAGGCGTGCACACGTTCGAGAGCGTCAATGGCGCGGTGGCGGAGCCGGTGGTGTACATGATCGACCAGTTCGTGGTCGGCGGTTTCTACCGCATCAACACCGATCGCGGCGTTGACGAAAACCTCAACTCGCGGGGAATGAGCTTTGTGCCGCTGGCATTCGAAACGGATTGCCATACGCCCGATTGCAGCGGCATGCCCGATGCGCCGCCGAATCGCTTCTATACCTATGGCGTGGTGGGCAGGCTGGCGATGCTGGCCGCGGCCAAGGAACTGGAAAAGTTGTCCCAGACCGTAGATGTCGATGCACTGCCGCCCCCGGCGACGGCACCGACCATGATCAAGCCGCTTGCGGCTGTTGCGGCCGGCTAGGCGATACATGCGCATCGCGTTTATCGTCGATCCGTTGCACAAGCTGAAGGCCTACAAGGATTCGTCCGTCTTCATGATGCGCGAGGCCGCCCGCCGTGGCCACGAAGTCTGGGCCTTCGAGGCGCGCGAAATGTTCTCGGCCGGTGCGGTCGGCGCCAATGCCCACCGCCTCACGATTTCCGCCGACAACGATGCCTGGTACCGGATCGATGCCTCGATCAAGGAAGCGCTGACCTACTTCGATGCGGTGCTGATGCGCAAGGATCCGCCGTTCAACCAGGAATATCTCTATTCCACGCTGCTGTTGAGCCTGGCCGAGCAGCAGGGCGCGCGCATCGTCAATCGTGCCGGCGCGCTGCGCGATTACAACGAGAAGCTGGCGATCCTGAAATTCGAGCGCTTCACCTCGCCGACCCTGGTGACCAGCGAGATGGCGCGGGTGCACGCGTTCATCGACGAGCATCAGGATGTCATCGTCAAGAAGCTCGACGGCATGGGCGGCACGTCGATCTTTCGCGTGCGCGCCGACGATCCCAACCGCAATGCCATCGTTGAAGTACAGACCATCGACGGCAGCGAAACCATCATGGCGCAGCGCTACCTGCCTGAAATCGTCAAGGGCGACAAGCGGGTGCTGGTGATCGGCGGCAAGGTGGTGCCGTTCTGCCTGGCGCGGATTCCCAAGCAGGGTGAAACACGTGGCAACCTCGCCGCCGGCGGCCGCGGTGTGGCGCAGCCGATCTCGGCGCGGGACCGCGAAATCGCCGAGGCACTCGGGCCGCAACTCAAGGCCGACGGCCTGACCATCGTCGGCCTCGACATCATTGGTGACTGCCTGACGGAAGTGAACGTCACCTCGCCGACCTGCTTTGTGGAAATTTTCGAGCAGGCGGGCTTCAATGCGGC
>CAYQKN010000160.1:6913-8385 GCA_964417885.1 uncultured Burkholderiales bacterium
GCAAGGCTGAAACGTGAAATTGATTTTATTGGCGGTATCGATCCTGTTCGTTGCGTCGCCTGCCGCGGCGAAGTGCCCCCTTGTCGGCTACGTCGTCAGCGGTACCGTATCGAGCGATGACGGCAAGCCCGTCAAAGGCGCAGCCGTCTCGGTCACCTCGCTCGGCGAATTCCTGCGCGCGCATCCGGTTGCGGTCAGCAGCGACGATGCCGGTGAGTTCAGCGTGCAGATGAAGTTTGATACCTACTCCGGCGGCAGCGTGAGTGGTGATGATTGCTTCCGCAAGCCCACGCGCGCCACGGTTTCGGTGCAGGCCGACGGCTTCAATCCGGCAACGAAACAGGTAACCATCGGCAGCGATATGCGCGCGGTCGCGGAAATTGCGCTGGCGCGATCGCCATAGCGGGCGACTGGTCGCCGGACGCGTGGTCTGTCAGCTCGACCATGGCCGAGACCGTCAGCTGCGCGTCAGCCGCGCCTTGGCTTCTTCCTCGGATTCGAACAGCGCATCGGACAGGTTTCGCCGCCCGAACGCGTCGCCGAGCTTGGCCCGCAAAAATGAACTGGTGGTATAGCGGGTGACGCGGATGTAGTAGCGCGCCACCACGTCTCGCACCATCTCGGCGTACGCGTCCTCGACCTCGCGATCGAGTTCGAAGCCTTCGTAATTGACGATGCCGTACATCTTGTGGCCGATCGGTTCGCAGATGGCGGCGACCTGGTTGCGGATGGCGTCGATGTCGGCCTGGGTGCGGACCTTGAGCCGCTCGAAATTGAGGAACAGGATGTTCTGTTCCGCGTCGTACTTGAAGCGCGCCTCGAACGGCAGCCGCAGCAGGTCCGCGCGCAGTCCCATCGGCTCCGGCCGGAACAGGCGCGCATCCATCAGCACCGGATTCCTGACCACCGGGGCGAAGGCCATGCGGTCGAGGATGTCGCGCTGCAGGTCCACCCCCGGCGCGATCTCGATCAGTTCCATGCCGTCGCCGGTCAGGCGGAACACGCCGCGTTCGGTGACGAACAGCACATCCTTGCCGGCCGCCGCCGCATAGGCACCGGAAAAAGTGCGATGCTCGACCGCCTCGACAAATTTTTTCACGTTGCCGTCGCGCAGGATGGTGAGCTTGCCATCGGCCACGCCGATATCGAGATCGCCGGCGGTGAAGGTGCCGACGAAGACGACTTTTTTCGCGTTCTGGCTGATGTTGATGAAGCCGCCGGCGCCGGCCAGGCGCGGGCCGAATTTGGATACATTCAGGTTGCCCTCGCGGTCCGCCTGGGCCAGGCCGAGGAAAGCCACGTCGAGTCCGCCGCCGTCGTAGAAATCGAACTGGTAAGGCTGGTCGATAATCGCCTGGGCATTGGTGGCGGCGCCGAAATCGAGCCCGCCCGCCGGGATGCCACCGACCACGCCGGGTTCGGCGGTCAGCGTCAGCAGGTCGAGGATTTTTTCCTCGTTGGCCACGCTGGCC
>CAYQKN010000161.1:0-8325 GCA_964417885.1 uncultured Burkholderiales bacterium
ATCAGCGCCATCACCGGGTTCGGCGGAATGCCCAGCGTCAGCAGCGGGATGAACGAGGTCTGTGCCGCGGCATTGTTGGCCGCCTCGGGCGCGGCGACGCCGCGAATGTCGCCCTTGCCGAATTTTGACGGGTCCTTGGCAATTTTCTTTTCCAGCGTGTAGGCGGAAAACGATCCCAGCACCGCGCCGCCGCCGGGCAGGATGCCGAGCAGCGAGCCGAGCGCGGTGCCGCGCAACACCGCGGGAAAGGCGTCCTTGAAGTCCTGTTTGCTCGGCCACAGCGATGTCACCTTGTTGGTGAACACCTCGCGCGCCTCGCCCTGCTCCAGGTTCTTGATGATCTCGGCGAAACCGAATACGCCCATGGCGATGGCGACGAAGCCGATACCGTCGGTCAGTTCCGGGATGCCGAACGAGAACCGCGCCATGCCGGAATTGACGTCGGTGCCGACCAGGCCGAGCAGCAGGCCGAGCAGGATCATGCCGATTGCCTTGATCACCGAGCCGTGCGCCAGCACCACGGCGGCAATAAGGCCCAGCACCATCAGCGAAAAATACTCGGCAGGGCCAAACTTGAAGGCGATCTGCGCCAGCGGCGGTGCGGCAGCAGCGAGCATGAAGGTCGCCACGCAGCCGGCAAAAAACGAGCCCATCGCGGCTGTCGCCAGCGCGACACCGGCGCGCCCCTGCCGCGCCATCTGGTAGCCATCCAGCGCCGTCACCACCGACGACGACTCTCCCGGCAGGTTGACCAGGATCGCCGTGGTCGAACCGCCGTACTGCGCGCCGTAGTAAATGCCGGCCAGCATGATCAGCGACGATTCCGGCGGCAGCGTAAAGGTCGCCGGCAGCAGCATCGCGATGGTGGCAATCGGGCCGATGCCCGGCAGCACGCCGATCAGCGTGCCCAGCATGCAGCCGATGAAGCAGTACATCAGGTTGTTCACCGTCAGGGCGACCGAGAAGCCCAGCGCCAGGTTCGATAGCAGTTGTTCCATGTGTTTGGGTCCTTAGCCGCTGATGAATGCGGGCCAGATCGGGAACGACAGCTTGAGGCCGTACACGAATACCAGGACCGAGAAGATGGCGAGTACCACGCCGGCGATGACGACTTCCTTGAGCTTGAACTCATGGCCGCCGAACGCCGCCACGGTCACCAGGATGATGATCGATATCGCCATGCCGGCCAGTTTGACGATCAGGCCGAAGATCACCACGGCGCCGAGAATGAACACCAGCGGCCGCCAGGCAAACTTGCTGACCGGCCCGCCTTCGGTTGCCAGCGATTCAAAGATGATGGCCGCGCCGAGCACGGCCATCAGGATACCGAGCACAAAGGGAAAGTAACCCGGCCCCATCCGGCTGGTGGTGCCCATCGGGTATTCAAACGCCTTGACGATGATGGCAAACGCCAGCCCGATCGCCATGAACATGATCCCGGCCCAAAAATCCTTGGGATTCTTCAGCTTCATTTCCCCTCCGATGTTGACTGCTGTTTCGGCCGATTCTAGCACCCGGTCTTTTTGCCGGCCGGCCTCCCGTCGCTACTTCACCAGGCCCATTCTCCTGGCGTTCTCGATGTAGACCTTGCTGCGTTCCGCCATGAATCCGGCCATCTTGTCGACACCGATATCGACCAGTTCAAATCCGCCGTCGGCCATCCGCTGGCGGAAGTCCGGGTCCTTGTTGATGTCGAGGCAGATGTCGGAGACCTGCTTGCGCATCTCGGGCGAGGCCGACTTGGGCAGCGCGATGCCGCGGTAGGCGCCGTCGACCCAGTCGATGCCGAGTTCCTTGAAGGTCGGCACATCGGGGAACTGCGGATGGCGCTTCTCGGTCGCGATGGCGAGCATCCGCGTCTTGCCTTTTTGCGCAATCGCCAGTGTCACGTACGACATCGCCATGCTGACGTGGCCGCCGAGCAACGAGGCCACCAGGTCACCGGTACCCTTGAATGGCACATAGGTGGTCTTCACGCCGGCAATGCCGTTGAAGCGTTCGGTCGCCATGTGGTTGGCGGAGTTGGTGCCGGAACCGGCGATGCTGATCGCGCCGGCAGATTCCTTGGCCGCCTTGACCAGGTCGGCGTAGCTCTTGATCGGGCTTTCGCTGCGCACCACGATGGCATCCGGGGTGTAGTGATAGAAGCAGACGTTGTGCAGGTCCTCGGTCTTGTACTGCACCTGGCCCTCCAGTGGCTGCAGCACGATGTGCGGCAGGTTGGTGCTCATCCAGGTGTAGCCGTCGCCGGGATAGGTGTTGGTCTGCGTCCAGGCCAGGGCGCCGCCGGCACCGGGCTTGGACTCGATGATCATTTCCTGGCCGAACTTCTTGCGAAACACCAGTTGCTGGAAACGGGCGGCAATGTCGGATTCGCCGCCGGGCGCAAACGGGATCACGTACTTGACCGGCTTTTCCGGAAAGGCCGCGTGCACCGCCCCGCCTGCCATGACGCCGAACACCGATGCAGACAACAACAACACGCGCATTACCGTCGATTTCATCATGTCTCTCCTCCAGATTTATGGTTAACCAGACCGTCGCCTGACCCGTTACAGGGCCTCTGCAATCGCGCGACCTACCTCCGCCGTGCCGGCAGTGCCACCCATGTCGCGGGTGCGCGGGCCGTTCACCAGCACGTTCTCGATCGCCCTGACAATAGCATCCCCGGCATCTTTGTGCCCGAGATGTTCCAGCATCATCGCGCCGGACCAGATCTGGCCGATCGGATTGGCGATTCCCTTGCCGTAGATATCGGGCGCGCTGCCGTGCACCGGCTCGAAACAGCTCGGGAACTCGCGTTCCGGATTGAGATTGCCCGAGGGCGCGATGCCGATGGTGCCGGTGCAGGCCGGGCCGAGGTCGGACAGGATGTCGCCGAACAGGTTGGAGCCGACCACCACATCGAACCAGTCCGGGTGCTGGACGAAATGCGCGGTGAGGATGTCGACGTGGTACTGCGACGTGCGGATGGCCGGATACTTGGCCGACATCTCCTTGAAGCGCTCATCCCAGTACGGCATGGTGATGGCGATGCCGTTGGACTTGGTGCAGGAGGTGACGTGCTTTTTCGCGCGCGTTGCCGCCAGTTCGAAAGCGTACTTGAGGATCCGGTCCACGCCGCGGCGGGTGAAGACGGTCTGCTGCATCACCATCTCGTGTTCGGTACCGGCATACATGCGGCCGCCGATCGAGGAATACTCGCCCTCGTTGTTCTCGCGCACCACCCAGAAATCGATGTCGCCGGGTTTGCGGCCGGCCAGCGGCGAGGGCACGCCGGGCATCAGCCGCACCGGGCGGACATTGGCGTAGAGCTGGAACTCGCGACGGATCGGAATCAGCAGGCCCCACAGCGAGACATGATCCGGCACCGTCGGAAAACCGACCGCGCCCAGGTAAATGGCGTCGTGATGGCGGATTTCGGCCAGCCCGTTCTCCGGCATCATCGCGCCGTGCTTGGCGTAGTAGTCACAGCTCCAGGGCTTTTCGTCGAACTGGAACGCGATACCGAATTTGCGCCCGGCGGCTTCCAGCACACGCATGCCTTCCGGCACCACTTCCTTGCCGATGCCGTCGCCGGCGATGACTGCGATGTTGTATTTTTTCATGGCACTGTCCTGGTCGTTTTGTTTCGGGCAGGGTGCAGGTCACGCGCCGGCCCGGGTTTCATTCTGGCACTCAAACGAAAAACGCTTTCATCTCATCCAGCAATTCGCGCGGCACTTCCTCCGGGATGTAATGCCCGCAGGGCAACGCACGGCCCCGCACATCGCCGGCCACCGCACGCCAATCCGCCAGCGGCTCGAAGCAGCGATTGACCACGCCGAACTCACCCCACAGCACATTCACCGGGCAGGCAATCCGGCGCCCGGCATCGCGGTCGGCGCGATCGTGCTCGAGGTCGATCGACGCCGCGGCCCGGTAGTCCTCGCACATGCCGTGCATGGTGGCGGGGTCGCTGACGTAGGACAGGTAGGCGGCATAGGTTTCGTCGGTGAACGGCGCCAGGCCCGCATGACCCCAGCCGATCTTTTTCTTCAGGTAGGTTTCGGGCGCGCCCGCCACCATCGACTCGGGAAACGGTGCCGGCTGGATCAGCCAGAACCACCACCAGTACGAGCGGGCGAAATCCATCGTCGTCTGCTCATACATCGTCAGCGTGGGCGAAATATCCAGCAGCATCAGCTTTTGCACCGCCTCGGGATGGTCCACCGCGAGGCGATGCGACACGCGTGCCCCGCGGTCGTGGCCGCAGAGAAAAAATGTCGGGAAACCCAGCTGACGCATCGCCTGCACCTGGTCCTGCGCCATGGTCCGCTTGCTGTAATTGGCGTGATCGGCCTGGCCCGGCGGCTTGTCGCTCAGGCCGTAGCCGCGCAGGTCGGTGATCACCACCGTGTAGTGCCGCGCCAGCTCGTCGGCGACGCGATGCCAGATCAGGTGCGACTGCGGATAGCCGTGCAGCAGCAACAGCGGCGGCCCGGCGCCACCGGTCAGGGCGTGGAGATGAATGCCGTTTACCTGCAGGCGGCGGGGCGTGAATCCGGGGAACATGTTCGCAGTTATAGCCCAAGTTGCCGGCGCCGACGTTGACGCGCGGCAACCCGGCACCGCACCTCCGGCAGCCGGCACGCCCGGTTCATCACGTAAAATGCCGCATCCCTTCCGCCTGTTCGCGCCGCGCACGATCCCCGTTTCTGCCCTGCGCTTACCAACCGATGTCCACTCCCGCTTCCAGCCCGCCCGCCGCCGACCACTCTGCCCTGTTCATCGCCTGGACACCGGCGCTGTTCGTGGTCCTGTGGAGCACCGGCTTCATCGGCATGCGGCTGGGCACCCCGTTCGCCGAGCCGTTCACCTTCATGATGTGGCGGATGGTGATCGTGGTGTCGATCCTGTCGGTGCTGGTGCTGGCGGCGCGCGCGCCGTGGCCCGGCAGCCTGGCCGAGGCGGGTCATATCGCCGTCGCCGGCCTGCTGGTGCACGCCACCTACCTGAGCGGGGTGCTGTATGCCATCAACCTGAAACTGCCGCTGGGCTTCGTCGCGCTGATCGCCGGCCTGCAGCCGATCCTTACCGCCGTGTTTGCCAACCTGTTCCTGCACGAAAAGCTCAATGGCCGGCAATGGGCCGGCATGGTGCTGGGCCTGGGCGGCGTGGTGATGGTGGTATTGAGCAAATTCACGCTGGGCGAATTCAACGCGCCGGCATTGGGCTGCGCCGGCATCGCCCTGCTCGGCATCACCTTCGGCACCCTGTACCAGAAACGATTCTGTTCACACATGGACCTGCGCACCGGCGGCGTGATCCAGTTTTCCGCCACCGGCCTGGTGATGCTGCTGCTGGCGATGCTGCTGGAGACGCGGCAGGTGCAGTGGACCGGCCAGTTCATCTTCGCGCTGTTCTGGCTGGCGGTGGTGCTGTCGATCGGCGCCATCAGCCTGCTCTACCTGATGATCCGCCGCGGCGCGGCCTCGCGGGTCGCCAGCCTGTTCTTCCTGACGCCCTCGGTCACCGCCGTGATGGCGTTCGCGCTGTTCGACGAAAGCCTGTCGTGGCTCGCCGTCGCCGGGCTGCTGGTGACAGCGGCGGGTGTGGCGCTGGTAATGCGCGCCGCCAGAACTTGAAACCCTAGCACTGGCGCGCTTCTCCAAGCACTTTTGGCCCGGAAAGCGCGCCAGTGCTAGAGTTTGCAAATTCGGTTCGGCCCCCAGCCTCCCGCCTGTTAAAATTCGCCCTCTTCCTGCACAAGCGGCCGCCATGCGAAATCTCGAACAGCACATCACCCAGTACGCCGCCTACCATCGCGACCGGCGCAATATCGCCACCCATTTTGTCGGCGTGCCGATGATCGTCTTCTCCGTCGTGCTGGCGCTGACCCCGTTCGCAATCGGCGGCGTCAACGTGGCGCTGATCGCGCTGTTCATCGCCGCCGTCTATTACGTGATCCTCGATGTCGCGCTCGGCACCGCGATGCTGATCTTCCTGTTCGTCTGCTATCTGGTGTCGATCTACATGACCGCCGTCATCGGCCATACCGGCATGGTGCTGGGCGCCGCACTGCTGCTGTTCGTGGTCGGCTGGATCATCCAGTTCGTCGGCCACAAATATGAGGGCATGAAGCCCGCCTTCACCGACGACATCATGGGCCTGGTGATCGGCCCGCTGTTCATCATGACCGAGGTGTTCTTCCTGCTGCGCCTCAAGGCTTCGCTGAAAAAATATGTCGAAGACCGCGTCGGCCCGACGCTGGCTGCCCGCAACGGCGCGCCGGTCGGACCGAAGCACGCGTGACCCGGCAGTGAACGAAACCCTTGCCCTGACCCGCGAACTGATCGGGCGACGGTCGATCACGCCGCACGACGACGGCTGCCAGGAAATCATCACCGCCCGGCTGGCGCCGCTCGGCTTCACCTTCGAGCACTTCTATGCCAACGGCGTCACCAACCTGTGGGCGCGCCACGGCAGCGGCCGGCCACTGGTCTGCCTGGCCGGCCACACCGACGTGGTGCCGACCGGCCCGCTCGATAAATGGCATACCGACCCGTTCCTGCCGGCCGAGCGCGACGGCATGCTGTACGGCCGCGGCGCGGTCGACATGAAAACCGGCGTGGCCGCCTTCGTCACCGCCGCCGAACAGCTGGTCGCCACCTATCCAGATCATCCGGGCTCGATCGCGCTACTGATCACCAGCGACGAGGAAGGCCCGGCCATCGATGGCACCCGCCGCGTGGTCGAATGGCTGAAAACCCAGGGCGAGCAGATCGACTACACCATCGTCGGCGAGCCCTCCTCCACGCTGGTTTTTGGCGACACCATCCGCAACGGCCGCCGCGGCACCTTGTCCGGGCGGGTGGTGGTCAAGGGCGTCCAAGGGCACATCGCCTACCCGCACCTGGCGAAAAACCCGATTCACCTCGCCTCACCGGCGCTGGCGGAACTGGCCGCGACCGAATGGGATCGCGGCAACGAATACTTCCCGCCGACCTCGTTCCAGATTTCCAACATCAACGGCGGCACCGGCGCGTTCAACATCATTCCCGGCACGCTGGAGGTGTATTTCAATTTCCGCTTCGCCACCGCCAGCACCGAGGCCAACCTGCGTGAACGCACCGAGGCGATCCTCGACCGGCACGGCCTCGACGTCGACCTCACCTGGACGCTGGGCGGCAAGCCATTCCTGACGCCGCGTGGCAAGCTGGTCGATGCACTGTCCGCCGCAGTGCACACGGTAACCGGCATCACGCCGGAACTCTCGACCGCCGGCGGCACCTCCGACGGCCGCTTCATCGCCGACATCTGCGGACAGGTGGCCGAATTCGGGCCGATCAACGCCACCATCCACAAGATCGACGAACACGTCGCCATCGCCGATATTTCGCGGCTGCACGAGATCTACTTCCGTGCGCTGCAGAATCTGCTGCTCAACGATTGAACGCCATGGGACACGCGGCCGATTCCCTTGCGACGCTGGGCCAGGCGGTGGAGACCGCCGAGCAGCGGTTTCTCGATGCCGGTCTGTTCTTCGGCCACGGCTCGGCCAACGCCTACGACGAGGCCGCCTACCTGGTGCTGCACACGCTGGCGCTGCCGCTGGACGACCTCGATTCGGTCTGGCAACGCGCGCTCACCGGCAGCGAACAGCAGGCCGTCGCCGCGATCATCGCGCGCCGCATTCACGAGCGCGTGCCCGCCGCCTACCTGACCCACGAAGCGTGGCTGGGGCCGTATCGCTTCTACGTCGATGAACGCGTGATCGTGCCGCGCTCGTTCATCGCCGAATTGCTGCATGAGGAGCTGTCGCCGTGGGTGAACGATCCGGCTGAGGTTGGCTCGGTACTTGACCTGTGTACCGGTTCCGGCTGCCTCGCCATCGTCGCGGCGCTGACCTTTCCCGAGGCGACCGTGGACGCGGTCGATCTGTCGGCCGATGCGCTCGCGGTCGCGGCACGCAATGTGGCCGACTACCAGCTGGGCGGGCGCGTCAACCTGATCGCATCCGACATGTTCGGCGCATTGGCCGGGCGCCGCTACGACCTGATACTTTCCAATCCGCCTTACGTCACCAGCCAATCGATGGCCGCGTTACCGGAAGAATATCGGCGCGAACCGCAGATGGCGCTGGCCAGCGGCAACGACGGACTCGATCACGTGCGAACCATCCTGCAGCAGGCGCCGCAACACCTGAACGACGGCGGCCTGCTGGTGGTCGAAGTGGGATTCAACCGTCACGGTGTTGAAACAGCGTTTCCGCATATTCCGTTCACCTGGGCCGAGGTCAGCGCGGGGGACGAGGTGGTGTTCATGCTGACGCGCGATGAACTC
>CAYQKN010000162.1:0-8290 GCA_964417885.1 uncultured Burkholderiales bacterium
ATCGTCGGCTCCGAGCGCCACGAATCACGCCGTATCGACAACCAGCTGCGCGGCCGCGCCGGCCGCCAGGGCGACCCCGGCTCCTCGCGCTTCTATCTCTCGTTCGAGGACCCGCTGCTGAAAATCTTCGCCGGCGACCGGCTGAAGTCGATCATGGCGCGGCTCAAGATCCCCGAAGGTGAGGCGATCGAGGCCGGCATGGTGTCGCGCTCGATCGAGAACGCGCAGCGCAAGGTGGAAGCGCGCAACTTCGATATCCGCAAGCAGCTGCTGGAATACGATGACGTCGCCAACGACCAGCGCAAGGTGATTTACCAGCAGCGCAATGAGTTGCTCGATGCCGATGCCATCTCCGAGACCATCGTCGGCATGCGCGGCGGCGTGCTGCAGGCGACGGTGGAACAGTTCGTGCCGCCGGAAACGGTCGAGGAGCAGTGGGACGTGGCCGGACTGGTGCGCACTCTCGAAGCTGACTTCAATCTCAGGGTGCCGATCGCCGACTGGCTGAAGGACGACGCCGAACTTGACAGCCAGCGGATCGCCGAGCGCGTGATCAAGCAGGCCAACGACGACTACACCGCCAAGTTCAAGGACGTCGACCCGGCGCTGCTGCACCAGTACGAGCGTTCGGTGATGCTGCAGTCGATCGATTCGCACTGGCGCGAGCACCTGGCCTCGCTCGACTACCTGCGCCAGGGCATTCACCTGCGCGGCTACGCGCAGAAGCAGCCGAAGCAGGAATACAAACGCGAGGCGTTCGAGCTGTTCAGCGGCATGCTGGACGCGATCAAGCGCCAGGTGACGCAGATCCTGATCAACGTGCAGGTGCGGTCGGAGGACGAGGTGGCGGCGGCCGAGCGCGCGGCCGAGGAGGCACTGGCACGATCGGCCAGCAACGTGCAGTACCACCATGCCGACTACAACGCGGCGCTTGCCGCCGATGATGCCCAGGCGGCCACGCCGGTGGAAGAGGCCCCGCCGCAACCGTTCGTGCGCGACAGCCAGAAAATCGGCCGCAACGATCCGTGCTGGTGCGGCTCGGGCAAGAAATTCAAGCAGTGCCACGGGAAGCTCTCCTGATCGGGCCATGACCGGTTCCGCGCGCGCAGACACGATGCCGGCGGCGGATACGCCGCCGGTGTTTGATGAGTGCCTGACACTGCGCATGGAGCAGGACGCCACGGCGCTCGCGGGCGCGTTGTTCCGCGAATCGTTCGGCATGGATTTTCCGACTCCGCGGCCGATCCGCTTCGGCAAGGTGCAGACGCTGCCCGCGGACTGGCGCCAGGCGGTCGCGCTGTACCGCTGGCCCGATGGCCGCGAGGAATGTGTCGGCTTCGCCAACTGGATCAAGTTTCGCAACGTCTATCTGGGCGGTGCGCTGTGCGTGAAGAGCGATTTCTATCGCCGCCTGCCGCGCGAGCAGTTTCGGCAGTGCCGGAGCCGCGGCGGGATCGCGCAGATCGTGATGGAATTCGGTGACCGGATGCTGACCGACTGCGATGGCTGGTTCGGCTACTGCGGCGACACCAAGGCGTTCCGCGTCGATTCACGCGTCGGCTTTGTCGCCACCCGCCATCCGCTCATCATTGCCAAGTGGGTAAAGCCGCTGCCGGAGGCGCAAAAGAACGCGCTGATCGATGAAGTTGCCACTGTCGGTCCATTCTAGATTGCGGCCATGACGATCCCGGTCCTCACCTACCACGCGCTCAACATCAGCGGCAACGACTACGCCAGCAACGATCACGTCGCCTTCGCCGGCGATCTTGAACTGGTCACTAGAGCCGGCTGGCAGATACAGCCGCTGCACCGCATCGTTGATTGCCTGTTCGATGCCGGCGGCACGCTGCCGGAAAAAACCATCGCCTTCACCTTCGACGATGCCACCGACTTTGACTTCGCCGACCTGCCGCACCCGACTGCCGGCCCGCAGCGCAGCATGCTCAACATCCTGCGCGATTTCGCCGCCGTCCATCCCGGTGCGCAGCCCGGCCTGCACGCCACCTCGTTCGTCATTGCCTCGCCCGAAGCGCGCGCCGCCATGGACCGCGCCTGCATCATCGACCGCGGCTGGATGAACGACCACTGGTGGCCCGAGGCGGTGGCCTCCGGCCTGATGGGCATCGCCAACCACAGCTGGGATCACAATCACGAATGCATGGCGCGGGTGGCACAGCGCAACCAGGAGAAAGGCAATTTCTTCTGCATCGACACCGAGGCCGATGCCGACGCGCAGATCCGCGAGGCGGCGCGCTTCATCGCCGCGCGCGCGCCCAATCCGTCAGTGGCGCTGTTCGGCTACCCGTACGGACATGTCAACGCCTTCCTCAGCAAGGATTACCTGCCGCGGCAGGCAGCAGGTCCGGCGCCTTTCGTCAAAGCCGCGTTCGGCACCGAAGCGGGCTTCATGTCGGCCGACAGTGACCGCTGGAACCTGCCGCGCTTCGTCTGCGGCTGGCACTGGAAATCCTCGGATGAACTTCAGCGCATTCTTGACGCCTAGGTGTTGAGCGGTAGACGCGCTAGGGGAAATGATCCATCACCACACGTCTCCGTTGCCGATGAAGCGTAGGCTGAATGATCTTTGGCGGGAAGCATGACGATGTCAATACCGGAGCCTGGATGCGCCGACAAAGCAATTTCCCAAATAGCCGTAGTACCTGGTGAATCGTTGGTGAGATATAGCCGCGACATTTCAGTAATGGCAATGGGGTTCAACTCTCGGCCGTTGACTGTAACTTTTTCGATGCGAAGTTGGGTATAGGGAAACAGGTAGTTGGTGATCAACATGGCGTCGCCGGCAGGTACATCGAACCGGTAGTGGTGTGATTGAAGTTCGCCAGTCGTAAAGTCCCTTGGTAAATAGCGATTACCATTGGCAATACTGCCTGCATGGCTATGAACCACAAACCCATTGGACGAAAACCCAATTGAACCTATCCTGCACTGCGGATTTCGACCAAAGCGCTGCCAGAATTCGACCGGCATGCCAGTTAGCGGAAATTTTGTACCCAGGCCGCCGAGACCGGCCAACGTTTTGCGACCACAGCTGATCAGCGGATCTGCGTCGACATTCCAGTCGGCAATAAACGCAAGCGGGCCATGAAGCGATGTGCCCGCAGTTAGGGAGCAGAGAAATTTTCCGAACGCGGGATGTGCGTAAGCGGGAAACCAGATATCAATGTAGGGTTCGCTTGGTTGCTTGACTTTAATTTCCTGAGACGTCGGCAGTGAGCCGACACCGGATTGCATGGTCTTTGCTACCGTCCAGCCAAGCTTAAGAGAGAACGCGACAACGATCAGGCAAGTTGCAGCAACAAGATTTCGCTTCCCACGTGTTGAAAACGTTACGACACCATACGCAAACAAGCCGCAGAAAAAAGGGCTGAGCATGTAGGTGAAGTAGACCGGTGTGTTGCTGCGGAGAACCACAATCCATGCACACGCAAGCAGAAAAGCCATAAGTGCGGCAGCGACCTTCGCGCGTGAGGTGCGACTACCTATCACGTCCCGGACGATTCCGGCTAACGCAATAGCGTGTAGTGCGATCAACAGCCCACAAAAAGCAATCGTTTGCCCTGCCGGAAAATCGGCGACATAACGGATCGCCGTGTATGGCCCAATCGCCAGGTAGCCCCATAGGAATATTGGCAATGCAGCGAGATTGGCTACGTCAATCGATTGCTTCATGTACGTTTGTGCAACTCCAATATCTGGTGCGCCGCTCAGCGCTTGGCTAATGAAATAGGGTAGCAGCGGCAAAAAGGTGCCAATGGCAAAAATGCCCAGTTTGCGCAACATCGCGGCGAACGGCCTGTTGAAAAAGGCAATCGAAGCAATTGGCAGAAAGCCAGCAATAGCCACCGTTGGGTGAATGTGGATTCCCAGTCCAAGCGCTACGCCGCAGAACAGAATTGTGATTGGCGAGACGGCCTGAGAACGAAAGTGAAGAGCGAACCAGATCAATACCAGGACAGCTGTCGCTGCGGGGTTTGGGTTGAACACAGTCAATCGCTCGTACGCGTTCCAACCCGGCAAACTCAGAGCTGCGGCCCAAAGCAGCCCGAACTCCGCGTTCAATATTCTTCGCCCGCAAATATAGGCCAACGGAAATTTAAGGCTGGCGACGAAACCGACAAACAGACATGTCGCCAGCCAGGAAGAAGTCAGTAGAAGCGGCAGGGACAGGAGGTAGTACCATGCCGGGCCTAAGTGAATAGCGCCACCGAGAATTGGTCCCTCCAGTGGGAAAGCGGTGCCGCGAGCGATTCCCAACGCCAGAAACATGTCCCGATTGGTATCAGGAATGGCGGAAACGAACGCATAGCTAAACACATAAGCAGCGACAAGAATGAACAACACCAGCTTGTGCGCCAGCGGTACCTTATCGGTCGCTAGATAGCTTTGCAGCATCGTCAGGCAAGGTGGCTGAATTGTTGTCGGCCTTGTAAAGGCGTCTGATAACGTAAATGGGGCGTCCCTTGGCTTCTTCATAGGTGCGCCCGATGTATTCACCAATGACACCCAAACTAATGAGCTGCAACCCGCCAAAAAATAATATGGCCGTAAAGATGGACGCGTACCCGGGCACATCGACGCCGTAATACATTGTCTTGATGACAATAAATGTGCCGTACACCAAAGCGGTGACCGAAGTGAACAGTCCGAGATAGGTCCATGCGCGAAGTGGGATCGTGCTGAAGCTGGTGAAGCCCTCAAGCGCCAAATTCCACAGGCGCCAAGCATTGAATTTTGTGGTTCCGGTTAAACGTTGTGGACGCTCGTAATCGATCACCGCCGTACGAAAACCCAGCCATGCGAACAGACCCTTCATAAATCTTCTGCGTTCGGGCATGCGTTTCAATTGGTCAACAACCAGCCTGTCCATCAAACGAAAGTCGCCTACGTTTTCGGGAAGCTTCAGATCCGACAACTTGTTGTGAAGACGATAGAACACTGCTGCCGCCCACCTTTTACTCGCGGTATCGGATTCACGACTGCGTCGTCGTGCAAGCACAACATCGAATCCTTCCTGCCATTTTGTGATCATGTCAGGAATTAGTTCGGGTGGGTCCTGCATATCGACATCGATAGGAATGATGGCGTCACCTGTTGCGTGATCGATGCCGGCCGTCAGTGCGGCTTCCTTACCGAAGTTACGCGACAGTTCCAATACGACAATGCGCGGATCATGCCGTGAGCGTGCTAGCAGTTCGTTCAACGTCTCGTCATTGCTGCCGTCGTCGACGAATACAAATTCAAATGTAAAGCCGTTTGCTGCCAGCCCATCAAGATGCAAGGTCAACGCAGTTAGGAATGGTCCTATGGCGCTGAACTCGTTTTTGCAGGGAATGACGAGAGATATCTTTTGGACCATAGGTCTTGCGGGGATTACTTAAGGAATATTTGCGGGACAACTGATGGTAGTAGTCTAGCGCGATCTTGTCGGCTACATCACAGTTAAGCTTGTGGCGACTTGAGGATCAAAACACTCTAAGTGTGATTTGCATTGGCTCGTTCGCGCGCTGACATATGGTCGGGCATAAATTATGGATGCCCTCTCCAAAATTTCTTTAGCGCAGTTTGGAGAGGGCTGACTAACCATTGGGGACGGCTATGGCACGTATCTTGACACTCGCACTGATGACATTCTTCCCGCGACTGCGACTTGATCTTTGTTGGCGTCATTTTCGGTCCAGTAACCGTCATACCAAGGATAAGGTCTGGAATACGCCCAATCAATGCCCCACTGGTTGCCGTGGAGCAGCTCCATTATTACGCCGGCGTATTCCACTTTGTAGTGGTCTGGATTGTCGGAATATCCGCGCGGGCAGTGCGCCGCTGGACAACTGACGCTATTGAATTGGTCCACCATGTTTTTGAGGTTGCTTCGGGTAATGTGAACCCGAAAATACTGTTCTGCTGGGATATTGTTTTGGTCAAAAAAGGGAGACCAATGTACTTGAGTTTCCGTTGATGACAATTTTCCAGTAATGTTGTTTCTGATCGTGATCCATTTTTCGGCTGACGGTTTGTTGGGTGGGCTTTCACCGCTGGCTGATGTTATGGGTGCCGAAACAAACCAGCCTCCGCAATCACTAGCGGAGTTGCAATAATCAAGCGTCGGCCCTATGCCGTTTGCCAAGTAGGAGCTTTGATTACCGGTGCCATGGACCGCTGCTAGCACCCCGAAAGCTGGACGACTTGCATCGGTGGTGTCCCGCAGATATACAAATAGCGCAATGTAAGCACCCGCGTAAGCATCCGAAGTAACTGCGTAAGGGGCCCATCCGGTCATTGCGACGTTCGCCTCTAATACTAGTTCTGCATTCTCACTACCTTGCTTGAATGCTAATGGTTGATTTGAGGTTGACCAGGCATAGCCGAACATATCGTTTGGTGTGCCCCCAACAACTGGTATGTGTGGCGTCCACCAGGTATTCATGAGCATGCCTGCTTGGCCACAATATGCTTGAACACCAGGCATTGCGTAATCCGACGGATCGAAGCTCGGATACTGCTGACCAACGCGCCCCATTTGCGTTGTTGTCCACCAGTTAGGCGGCGTGACTGTTAGGCCGGTGTATCTGCCAATATCCCATAAGACAGGTGTGAAAGCGCTCATTTGCCAGTCGGCATATGAGCCAGGGGATCCCAGTTGGCCCTGCCATCGATAGAGTGCGCTCCATGAGTCTTGCGGGACACCGTTGGTTGGATACCCTTGTGTATATTGCTTGCCGCCGTTAATTGGGATGGCCCCGCAGGTCGCGTTTGAATCGACGAGAGAATAAAACGTGCTGGAATGCGCGAGGCTCGTAACAAAGGATGCGCTGGCAAGAACAGCGAAAGCCGTTCGAATCGCGATAGATTTCGATTTCATTGATTGCTCCTAAAGATGACCATGAAGACATTTCCGACAACGGTGTCGTTAGCCCGTTAAGTCGAACATGCAGGTCAATTAAGGCAATCCATGGGCCACAATTAAATGTGTTTAAAATCAAAACATTAATTTCTTTCCGTAAATAAGTTGTCTCGTTGTTGAGACGCTCAAAGTAACAAAATTCGTAAGTGCATGAATTACTGCTTCTTTGGTGGTCGCCACATCACGACAGTGGTCGGCTCTAAAACGGCACATCAAATCAAGAGGCGATCCGCGAAGTTTCTAGACCAGTTCGGTATCCTCGTGCGCATACGCCGGGTGGCAGGCGCAGAGAATTTTCAGCAGTCCCACACCGGTATTGGTGACGTTGTGCGTGGTGTTGGGCGCGATGACAATGGTATCGCCGGCCTTGATGGCGAACTCGGCGGCGCCCAGCCGCATCAGGCCGGCGCCCTCGGTGACATGGTAGATTTCCTCGGACAGGCGATGGCGGTGCAGCATGGTGGTGGTGCCGCCTTCCACGATCGCTTCAGCCAGGCTCATGTTCCGCACCGCGTGCAGCGACGGATGCAGCAGTTCGCGGATCACCGATCCATCCTTGGTGACGTAGGGTTCGGCGGCGGCGTATTCAGTCTTCATTGGCGGGCGGGGATGTGGGGGTGGCGTTCCGTGCCATAATTTTGCCCGACTCCCACCCCTCGCGCGCAGGAAACTTCCATGGCCGTCAACTACACTCCTCCCACAGCGCAATCGCTGCTGCCGGTCGCCGGCGTCACCCTCGGCTATGGCAAGGCGCACGTGCGCAAACCCGACCGCAAGGACATGCTGGTGATCGCGCTCGAAGCTGGATCGCAGGCCGCCGGCGTATTCACCCAGAACCGCTTCTGCGCCGCGCCGGTGCTGGTGTGCCGTGAACATCTGAAAAGCGCCAGCAACATGCGCGCGCTGGTGATCAACACCGGCTGCGCCAACGCCGGTACCGGCGAGCGTGGCCTGGCCGATGCGCGCCTGACCTGCGTCGAGGTGGCCAAGCAGCTGGGCTGCAAGCCGCAGCAAGTGCTGCCGTTCTCCACCGGGGTGATCCTCGAACACCTGCCGATGGACCGCATCCTGGCCGGCATTCCGCAGTGCAAGGCCAACCTCAATGCCTTCGGCTGGTTCGACGCCGCCGAGGCAATCATGACCACCGACACGGTGCCGAAGGGCGTGTCGCGGCAGATTGATATCGATGGCCACAAGGTCACCATCACCGGCATCTCCAAGGGTGCCGGCATGATCGAGCCCAACATGGCGACCATGCTGGGGTTCATCGCCACCGACGCGGTGGTCGGCGACGACGTGCTGCGCGACATGGTCAAGGTTGCCGCGGATGCCTCGTTCAACGCCATCACCATCGACGGCGACACCTCG
>CAYQKN010000163.1:0-8064 GCA_964417885.1 uncultured Burkholderiales bacterium
CGGCAAACGACTTTGACTCGATCTTCGCCATGAACCGCATCGTCGCGGCGATACAGGCCAAGTCTAAGAATTACAACGTCCGCCTGGGCGGCGTGATTGCCAACCGCAGCCGGGAGACGGACCAGATTGACCGTTTCAACAATGTCATCGGCCTGAAGACCATGGCGCAGTTTCCCGACCTGGATGTGATTCGCCGCAGCCGCCTGAAGAAGGCCACGCTGTTCGAAATGGAGGATTCACCCGAGCTCCGCGCAGTGCAGGAGGAGTACATGCGGCTGGCGGCCCGCCTGTGGGCCGGCACCGAGCCGCTGCAGGCATCACCGATGAAAGACCGCGATATTTTCGACTTGCTGGGATTCGACTGATGACCGACTTTTCCTATTTGCAGCGCCGTATCGAGATCGAAACCTATTTCGATCGTACCGCCGTCGAGGCATGGAAGCGGCTGACTTCGGATGCGCCGGTCGGCCGCATTCGCGCCACGGTTCGCGCCGGACGTGACCAGATGCGCGCCACTTTGCTTGACTGGCTGCCGGGCGACCTGACCGGCGCCCGCCTGCTGGATGCCGGCTGCGGAACCGGCGCTCTCGCCGTCGCCGCGGCCGACCGCGGTGCCGATGTGGTCGCGATCGACCTGTCGCCGAACCTGGTGCAGCTGGCGAGGGAGCGGGCACCCTCGCACTTTGCTGCCAGCGGCGGACGTGTCGAGTTCCGGTCCGGCGACATGCTCGATCCGGCACTTGGCAACTTTGATTTTGTGGTGGGCATGGATTCGCTGATCCACTATCAGGTGCGGGATGTGGTGGCGGTGCTGGACCAGATTACGCAACGGACGCGTCACGCGGTGCTTTTTACCTACGCGCCGCGCACGCCGCTGCTGGCCATGATGCATGCCGTCGGCCGCTTTTTCCCCAAGAGTGACCGGGCGCCGTCGATCGAGCCTTTGGCGACGCGGCAATTGCTCGCGCTGATCGCGGATCACGACCAGCTGGGCCAATGGCACGCCGGACGGACCCGGCGCGTCGCGCGCGGGTTCTACACGTCACAGGCGCTGGAGCTGGTGCGCAAATGAAGCAGCGGTCGGTCGCGGCGCTGAATGCGAAAGTCAGCCAGGGTTGGCGCCTGATTGGCACGCGATTCCTGCCGTTTGCCGACGCCGCCACACGCGACCTGCCGCTTGGCCGTTTGCTGAGGCTTTCCCTGTTCCAGGTAACGGTCGGCATGGCCGGCACGCTGCTGGTCGGCACATTGAACCGGGTGATGATCGTCGAGCTCGGCGTTGCCGCCTTCCTGGTGGCCGTGATGGTGGCATTGCCATTATTGTTTGCGCCGTTCCGCGCACTGGTCGGCTTCAAGTCCGACACCCATCGTTCCGCCCTGGGCTGGCGGCGTGTTCCCTACATCTGGATCGGCAGCATGATCCAGTTTGGCGGACTGGCCATCATGCCGTTTGCCCTGCTGATTCTTTCCGGCGACACCCATGGCCCGCTCATCGTCGGCCATATCAGTGCAGGCCTGGCCTTCCTGCTGGCCGGCGCCGGCGCGCAGACCGTGCAGACCGCAGGCCTGGCACTGGCCACCGACCTGGCCACCGCTGAGACCCGCCCCCGCGTGGTGGCCTTGATGTACGTGATGCTGCTGGTGGGCATGGTGGGAAGCTCATTCGTCTTCAGCACCCTGCTTGCCGACTTCACCCAGATTCGCCTGGTGCAGGTGGTGCAGGGCGCAGCGGTCGTCACGCTGGTGCTGAATGGCATCGCACTGTGGAAACAGGAACCGCGATCTGCCGCCACCAGCCGGTCCGCCACGGCGCGTCCGGCATTCCGCGACGCCTGGCAAGTGTTCAGGCAAGAGCCCGGCGCAATCCGCCTGCTGCTGGCGGTCGCCATCGGGACCGCGGCGTTCAGCATGCAGGATATCGTTCTGGAGCCCTACGGCGGCGAGATTCTCGGGTTATCCGTGTCGGCAACATCGATGCTGACGGCAATATTGGCCGGCGGTGCCCTGCTGGCATTTGCGCTGGCCGCACGACGCCTCACTGCGGGAATCAATCCTGCGCGCCTGGCCGCGCTGGGCATCCTGGTCGGAATCGTCGCGTTTTCGCTGGTGATTTTCGCGGCCCCACTGGAGTCCGCCACCATCTTCCGTTGCGGGACGATGATGATCGGCTTCGGTGGCGGGCTGTTTGCCGTGGCCACCCTGACAGCGGCAATGAACGTCGAATCGCGCGGCCATACCGGCCTGGCACTTGGCGCCTGGGGCGCCGTTCAGGCCACTGCCGGCGGACTGGCCATCGCCCTCGGCGGCGGATTGCGTGATCTGGTCGCCCACCTTTCGGCAAACAGCGCGGCCGGTTCGGTTCTGGCGGACCCGGCCGTGGCCTACAGCGTGGTCTATCACTTCGAGATCCTGCTCCTGTTTGCCGCGCTGGTCGCGATCGGACCGCTGGTCGGCAACAACATCCGCACACCGTCAACGGCGGGTAAAGGCATGCCGGAGAAAAAGTTCGGCCTGGTGGAGTTCCCGGGGTAATCAGCAATATTTGAAATCAGCGTGGCGGCAATTCGCATTCAGGCGCAGCAGGCAAGTGCAGTTTCTTACGTGAGAGGAAAATCATCATGATTGGTGCAATCACACAGTACATCGACGTCGCTCAAATTGTTCTGTACCTGTTCTGGGTATTTTTCGCAGGCCTGATTTACTACCTGCATCAGGAAAACAAGCGCGAGGGTTATCCGCTTGAATCGGATCGTTCGCCCCATATCAAGGTGCAAGGCTATCCGCCGATTCCGGAACCAAAGACCTTCCGACTGCGGGATGGCACCACGCGCACCGCGCCAAACGCCAACAGTGGTGCCGTTGCCGACCTGAAGGCGGCACCGTCGGCCGGCTTTCCCGGTGCACCGTTGAATCCCACCGGCAACCCGATGCTGGACGGGGTCGGTCCCGGCGCCTATGCCATCCGGCCGGACATCCCGGACATGACTTTCGATGGCAAGCCGAAAATGGTTCCCCTCAGCATGGCGGCGGATTGCCATCTGGACAAGCGTGATCCCAATCCGATCGGCATGCCGGTAGTCGGCGGCGATGGCCTGGTCGCCGGCACGGTGATTGATGCCTGGGTGGACCGCGCGGAGTCGGTGTTGCGCTATCTTGAGGTGGAAGTGGCGAAAAACCAGCGCCGGGTACTGGTGCCCATTCCGTTCACGCGCATCACCAACAAGGTGACGGTTCGGTCCATTTTTGCCGCACACTTCGCCGACGTTCCCGGTACCCGGGACGCCAAGCTGATTACCATGATGGAAGAGGAACGGGTCATGGCCTACTTTGGCGCAGGTACCTTGTACGCCTCGCCAGCCCGTGCAGAGCCGCTGCTATGACACGCCCGCTCTACGTCGTTCCGGAACACGAATTCGAGGCGGTTCCCGGACTCCCCGAGCCGCTGCCTGCCGGGGAGGAAATTCGCTGGCAGGGGGCGCCACGCTGGCAGACCCTCGCGATTGAAGCGTTTCATGTCCGCAAACTGTCAGTCTATTTCGCCGCGATCCTGCTGCTGCGCGTGGTCCTTGTCGTGGCCGACGGCGGCAACGCGGCTGACGCGGTCCTGTCAGCGCTGTTCCTGCTGCCTCTTGCCGCAATCGCGATCGGCCTCTTGTCACTGCTCGCCTGGCTCACCGCCCGCAACACCCTGTACACCATCACCAACGAGCGCCTGATCATGCGCATCGGCATTGTGCTCTCTGTCACCTTCAACCTCCCCTTCCGCAGTCTCGACCAGGCGGGAATGAAGGTTTTTGCCAACGGCGCCGGTGACATTGCCATTGCCATCGGCACGGCCGACCGCATTGCCTACGTTCACCTGTGGCCGCATGCCCGCCCGTGGCGCTATGCCCGGCCGGAGCCGATGCTGCGCGCCATCCCGGACGTCAAACATGTTGCCGCCGTGCTGGCGCACAACATGGCGTTGGCCTCAGGCGGAATCGCCACCATGGCAGCGGCAGGCAGGCCAACGTCGCCGGCCAAGTCTGGCGTGGCGCAGAACTGGGCGGTCGCATCGTGACCGATTCGTCGACCAATATTTCCAGCCGGTCGCCGCTGCTGCCCTTCTATGCGATTGGCGCGGTGCTTGCCATTACCCTGGTTTCCGTCGCGGTCGTGAGAATTGGCGGCGCCAGCCAGTCTTTCGTCTCTACCGCTGCGCCACAAGTCGAACGCGCGCTGCGATTTGAGGACCGGCCGGATGGCAGCATTGCCGTGCTGGATGCACAGACGCGCGAACTGGTGGAGATTGTCGCGCCCGGCACCAACGGGTTCCTGCGCGGCGCCCTGCGCGGGCTCGCACGCGAACGCAAGCGACGCGGCATCGGCGAGGAGCCGCCGTTCCTGCTGGCCGCACGCGCTGACGGCAGGCTTACCCTGGACGATGCCTCAACGCAGCGACAGGTGGATCTCAAGTCGTTCGGGCCGACCAATGCCGAAGCCTTCCGACGGCTGCTCCTGCGGCAGCCGTCGCCCGGCGGCAAGGCAAGGACCGCAGTCACCGCCACGCCTGCCGCATACCGCTTTCAGTCGAACACTGCCACCGCCAGTCAAACCCACTGATTGACCAGGAGTCACCATGTCCCCAGATATCGCCATCCAGTCAGCCGAAGACACCGACCGGCTTGCCCATTCGAACACGATGATCAGCCCGCGTTTCTACACCACCGACTATGAGGCGATGAACCGCCTCGATGTCAGCAGCGTGCGCGAGCAATGGGACAAGATGATGGCCGAATACGAAGGCGACAACAACCACGATCATTTCCAGCGCACGGCGGAATTTGCCAGCGAAATTCACGACATGCCGCCGGCACTCAAGCAGGAGTTCCTTGATTTTCTCGTCAGCTCGCTCACCTCCGAATTCTCGGGCCAGATCCTGTACAACGAGATCCGCAAGAACGTGGACAATCCGGACATCAAACAATTGATGACGTACATGGCACGCGACGAATCACGTCATGCCGGCTTCATCAACCAGTCGCTGCGCGACTATGGCCTTGCGGTGGACCTGGGTGCGCTGAAAAAGACCAAGGCCTACACCTACTTCAAGCCGAAGTATATTTTCTATGCGACGTACCTGTCCGAGAAAATCGGCTACGCCCGTTACATCACCATCTACCGCCAGCTCGAACGCCATCCCGACAAACGCTTTCATCCCATCTTTCGCTGGTTTGAACGCTGGTGCAATGACGAATTCCGGCACGGCGAATCGTTCGCACTCATCCTGCGTGCCAACCCCCATCTCCTGTCCGGATTGAACAAGTACTGGATCCGCTTTTTTCTGCTTGCCGTCTATGCCACCATGTACGTGCGCGATCACACCCGCCCGCAACTTCACGTCGCGATGGGTTTCGAACCGACCGAGTATGACTACACGGTGTTCAGCATTACCACGGCGATTGCACGGCAGGTGTTTCCGATTTCACTCGACACCGACAATCCGCGCTTCCGCGCCGGCTTTTCGAGCCTGCTCCGCCACGCCGAAGGTATCAATGCTGCCAAGGCACAGGGCGGGATTCTCGGGCGGCTCAAGCAGGCCGGATACGCAACGCTTGCGGCCGTGACCTTTGCTCGACTCTATTTCATGCCGGTCATCAAGCACGAACTGCCGGCGGAAATCCGCATGCAGCCGGCATGGTAATGTCCGCCAGCCGCTGCGCCTGACGGCGGGCTGCCCATGTTTTCCGCCACCATCGCATTGCCGGTGATCTTCGTGGTGTTCGCCTGGTGGATCAGTACCGGCGCCATCCTGTACCTTGATCAAAAGCCGCCGGCAAGTTACCGCGCCAGTTTTGCAGCCGGGACGATCGCAGGCGCAATCGGCCTGCTGGTGATTGTCATGGCAAGCCGTACCACCGACGTCGCCAGCGCCTACCTCGCCTTTACCGGTGCACTGCTGATCTGGGGCTGGCAGGAAATGGCGTTTCTGATGGGCTTCGTTACCGGGCCGCGCCGCACCGCCTGTCCGCCGTTCGCACGGGAATGGCAGCGATTCATCATGGCAACCGAGGCGATTCTTTATCACGAACTGGCATTGGCCGCCTCGGTCGGGCTGGTGGCTGCCGTGACCTGGAATCAACCGAATCAGGTTGGCGCGCAGGCATTGTTCATCCTGTGGGTCATGCGACTGTCATCCAAGCTGAATCTTTTTCTGGGCGTGCGCAATCGTTACGAATCCATGTTGCCGCCCCACCTTTCGCACCTGACCAGTTATTTTGGGCGACCGGCACTGAACCTGCTGTTTCCGGTCGTGGTCACCGCCGCCAGCGTGGCCGGCTACCTGATGTGGCAGGCAGCCCTGGCGCCGCAGGCAAGCCCATTCGGTGCCACCGCCCTTTGCCTGCTGGCGACATTGCTCACGCTGGCGGTTCTGGAGCACTGGTTTCTGGTCGTTCCCTTGTCGGTCGAGTCAATGTGGAACTGGGCAATGGGTGGACGCAACGCTGGCGACACAACGCGCGGCGGCGTGTCCCGATAGAGTTCTTCCGGGACTATCGCCCGTTTGTCATTGCGCGCACCGCAAGAAGTACCGTCGCATCTCGGCCGTCCTGCATCCAGTACATGCCGTCCGAACCGGCACGAACCGGGAGTCGCCTTGCGTCACCCGGCTGGTTGTGACATTGCGTGCCCGGTCTGGCGCGTGGCAGCCTGACCCGGGCCGAGCTGGCCCGACCGGGTGCGCATCACAATGGGTTGTCACCCAAACAAAAGCCACCTTGCGGTGGCTTTTGTCAGCAATGCTGCCCGGCGGAACCACCGCCTGGCGACCGGCTATTTTTTCAGCGTCGTGCCCGGGGTGGCGGCAGCGGCGGCGCCAGCCGGTGCAACCGCCACCTTTTCCGCAGGCTGGGCCGACGCCGGCGCTTTTGACATGGCGGGGTAGTGCTTGGCCATCTGGGCGCCGAGCAAGGGTTTGTTCGCACCCTGGTGGCAGGTGGTGCAGTTTACCTTGGCAACGTCACCCGACGGCCCCTTGCGCTCGGCGGGAAACACCGGCAGCAACGGCTCCATGAAGGTATTGTTCAGGTCTCTGGTCATGCGAATGCCATGCCATGCCGTGACGCGCTGCGGCGTGCTGCCCTGCCACGATGAAAACGACTGGGTGTTGTGGCAATACGTGCAATTGACCCCCAGCCCCTCTGACATGTGGACCATCAGCGAATAAGTCGATTCGGTCTGCTTGATGTCGTGCCTGTTGCGCTTTTCACCCGACATCGGCAACGCCGTCGTGCTGGCGGTACGGATCTCCATCGCCTGGCTGAGGTATGGCGTGAGTCCGTCAACCGGCAGAGATGCCAGTGCCGTTGCCAGCGCGGGCTGGTTCTGCCTGCCGTCTCCGCCCGCCATCCTGGTGGCGGTTTTCGCCGGCGCCGCGGTAAACCACACATTCTGCGGAATATGCTGTCCGCGGTGGCAGGTATAGCAGGTTACCCCGGTGACACCGACGTGCTGGGCGTTGTCGCTGTTGATCGCCTGTGTCATCTGCAGCATCTTGCGCGCCACGATCTTGGTATAAAGCGTGTCCGCCGCAAAGTCTTCGCCTTCCTTGTGGCAGTAGAGGCACCCCTCCTTGGGCGCTACCCAGTTTGTCATGGCAACCATCGTGCGGGTGAACTCGCCGACACCAAGCTGACCCAAGACCGGCACGTTCTTGTAGATGGTGGCAGCGGCCGGGCCACCATCTGCCACCGGCTCGGCAATTTCCGGCGCGACATTTGCCGCGATTTTCGCCGGCAACTCACGTGGGTTCTGCCATTCCACCATCGCTGTTCCGCGGTAGCCGCGCTGGTCACTGGCAACCGGCGGGCGTTCCCAGCAGCCGGTGATCAGACCGGCGGTGAGTATTGACCCGACAATCGAAAAAAACGGAGCGACAGGTCTCATTTTGACACCCCTTGCAGCAATGCAGGATCGACAATCGGGGAAGCGGCGGGATACATCGGCGCGACGTGGTGCTTGACCGCCCACAGGTACCAGTTGTCGACCACGGTACCCGACAGGAGGATGCCGATGCCACCGGCC
>CAYQKN010000164.1:0-7924 GCA_964417885.1 uncultured Burkholderiales bacterium
CTTCAACAAGCTCGCCAAGGGCCTCATCGGCACCAACAACATCGATACCAACTCGCGCCTGTGCATGAGTTCGGCGGTGGCCGGCTACAAGGCCACGCTGGGCGCCGATGCGCCGCCCTGCGCCTACGAGGACATCGACCACGCCGACTGTATTTTCATCGTCGGCTCCAACGCGGCCTTTGCCCATCCGATCCTGTTCCGCCGCATCGAGGCGGCGAAGGAAAAGAACCCGGCGCTGAAGATCATCGTCGCCGACCCGCGCCGCACCGATACCGCGGAGGCCGCCGACCTGTTCCTGCAGATCACGCCCGGCAGCGATGTGGCGCTGTTCCACGGCCTGCTGCACCTGCTGGTCGAGGCCGGGCAGGTGGACCGCGACTACATCGCGGCGCACACCGACAATTTTGCCGCCCTGGAAGCCACCGTTGCCGAATACACGCCGGCCAAAGTCGCCGACTGGTGCGGCGTTCCGGCCGAAATGCTTCGCCAGGCCGCCTCCATGCTGGGGTTTGCCCCGCGCCTGCTGTCGCTCTACTGCCAGGGGCTGAACCAGAGCATGCACGGCACCGACAAGAACGCGGCGCTGATCAACCTGCACTTGGCGACCGGAAACATCGGCAAGCCGGGCTGCGGCCCGTTCTCGCTCACCGGCCAGCCGAACGCGATGGGCGGGCGCGAAGTGGGCGGCATGGCCAACCTGCTGTCCGCGCATCGCGACTTGGGCAACGCCGCGCATCGCGCCGAAGTGGCGGCGCTGTGGGGCGTGGACAGCGTGCCGGCCAAGCCCGGCAAGACGGCGGTCGAGATGTTCGAGGCGGTGGCGCGCGGCGAAATCAAATGCGTGTGGATCGCCTGCACCAATCCGGCCCAATCGATGCCCGACCAGAACCTGGTCCGCGCCGCGCTGGAAATGGCCGAGCTGGTGGTGGTGCAGGAATGTTTCGCCGGCGTCGATACCGTGACCTACGCCGATGTGCTGTTGCCCGCCACCACCTGGGGCGAGAAGGACGGCACCGTGACCAATTCCGAGCGGCGCATCTCGCGCGTGCTGCCGGCGGTGCCCGGCCCCGGCTCGGCGCGGCACGACTGGCGGATCGCGATCGATTTTGCCCGCGCGCTGGCGCCGAAACTGGGCCGCGACGCGGCGCAGCTGTTCCCGTATGAGAGCGCCGAGCAGATCTGGAACGAGCATCGCGAATCCACCCGCGGCCGCGACCTGGACATCACCGGCATGAGTTACGCCATGATCGCCGGCGCGCCGCAGCAGTGGCCACTGGCCAGCGGCGCAGCGGCGGGAAAGGTGCGGCTCTACGCGGACGGCGTGTTCCCCACCGCCAGCGGCCGCGCGCGTTTTCATGATTGTGCGTTCCAGCCGCCGGCTGAGTCGCCGGTTGACCTGTTCCCGTTGCGCCTCACCACCGGCCGCTTGCGCGACCAGTGGCACGGCATGTCTCGCACTGGACTGGTGGCGCAGCTGTTCAGTCACGCGCCGGAGCCGATGCTGGGCCTGCATGCCGACGACATGGCCGCGCGCGGCCTGGCGGACGGCGATGTCGCGCGCGTCAGCACCCGCCGCGGCATGATGAATGTGCGGGTTGCGGTCAGCAACGAGGTCCGCCCCGGCCTCGTGTACTTGCCGATGCACTGGGGCAGCCAGTTCGCCACCGGCAGCGGCATCAATGTGCTGACCACCGGCGCGTTCGATCCGGTGTCGAAGCAGCCCGAACTCAAGCACGCGGCGGTGCAGGTCACCCGGGTGGCGATGGCCTGGCAGATGACGGCGATGCGCGCGGTCGACGATCCGCTGGCGCTGATGCGGCAGCTGGCGCCGTTCCTCGAACGCTTCGACTACGCCAGCCTCACCCCGGCCGGCGCGGCGCGCCCGGCGGTGATCCTGCGTGCCTTCCACAACCAGACGCCGGATGTGCACCTGATCGCCGCCATCGATGCCGTGCTCAAGCTCGATGACAGCGCCTGCGACCTGCTGCTCGATGATCCCGCCGCCGGGGTCTCCAAGCGCGCGGTACTGGTCGGCGACGCGTTGGTCGCGTTCCGGCTGGCCGGCGAGGCGCGGGCCGGCGAGTGGCTCAAAGACGTCGTCACCAGTGGCGCCGGCATCGAGGCGGTGTGGCCGCTGCTGTTCGCGCCGAGTACGCGGCCGCCGGCCGGGCAGGTGGCGCGCGGACGCATCGTCTGCTCCTGTCATGACGTGGCCGAGACCGCCATCGCCTCCTGCCTGCGCGCGGGCGCGACGCTGGCGGCGGTGCAGCAACAACTGAAATGCGGCACCGGCTGCGGATCGTGCATGCCGGAACTGCGGCGCCTGGCACGCGACCACACAGCGCAGCCGGCCGTTGAACTGCTGGCGGCGGAATGAACGGCAGCCCGCTCCCGCACCGCCGGCGCGCCGGCAAGGTCTGGCTGATCGGCGCCGGCCCGGGTGACGCGGAGCTGCTGACGCTGAAAGCGGTGCGCGCGCTGGGCGCGGCCGACGTGGTGCTGGTTGACGACCTGGTCAACCGCGACGTCCTCGCGCATGCGCGGTCGTCAGCGCGCGTGATCGGCGTCGGCAAGCGCGGCGGTTGCCAATCGACCCCGCAGGCGTTCATCGACCGGCTGATGGTGCGGCTGGCGAAGTCGGGCGCGACGGTGGCGCGGCTGAAGGGCGGCGACCCGTTCATGTTCGGCCGCGGTGGCGAGGAGATGCTGGCGCTGCGCGCGGCCGGCATCGACTGCGAGGTGGTGCCGGGCATCAGCAGCGGCATGGCGGTGCCGGCCTCGCTGGGCATTCCGGTGACCCACCGCGAGTGCTCGCGCGGCGTGACCTTCATCACCGGACACGCGGCCGCGACCGAGCCCAACTGGCGCGCACTGGCGCAATCGGGCACCACGCTGGTGATCTACATGGGGGTCGGCAACCTGCCGAAAATCCAGTCCGCGCTGCTGGCGGCGGGCCTGCCGGCGCGGCTGCCGGCGTGCGCGATCCAGAACGGCACGCTGGGCACCGCGCGGCATGTGGTATCGACACTGGCGGCGCTGCATGCCGATGTCACCGCCGCCGCCATCGGCAGCCCGGCCATCATCGTCATCGGCGAGGTGGTGTCGCTGGCGCGCGCCCAGGCGCTGACGGCGCAAGCGCAGGCGGCGGCATGAGCGCGCCGAAACAGAAACTGGTCGTGGTCGGCAGCGGCATGGCCGCCACCCGGACCATCGAACATTTGCTGACCATTGCGCCCGATCGTTACGAGATCTCGATCTACGGCGCCGAGCCGCACCCCAACTACAACCGCATCCTGCTGTCGCCGGTGCTGGCCGGCGAGATGACGATGGGCGACATCGTGCTCAACGATCGCGACTGGTACCGGCAGCGCGGCATCCGCCTCAACACCGGCGTGAAAATCGCCGCCATCGATCGTGTGCGGCGCGAGGTGGTGACCGCCAGCGGCGAGCGCGAGCATTACCACCGCCTGCTGTTGGCGACCGGCTCGACGCCGTTCCGGCTGCCGGTGCCGGGCATCGATCTCGACGGCGTGATCACCTACCGCGACATCGCCGATACCGAGGCCATGATCGCGGCCGCGGCGAACGGCGGGCGCGCGGTGGTGATCGGCGGCGGACTGCTGGGGCTCGAGGCCGCAAACGGCCTGCGCGCGCGTGGCATGCAGGTCACGGTGCTGCACGTGATGCCGTGGCTGATGGAGCGCCAGCTCGATCCCGCTGCGGCGCAGTTGCTGCAGCAATCGCTGGAAGCGCGCGGCATCGACTTCATGCTGCAGGCACAGACGGCGGAACTGGCCGGCAGCGAAGGCCGGGTGCGGGGTGTGAAACTGAAATCGGGTGAACTGCTGGCCGCCGACCTGGTGGTGATGGCGGTCGGCATCCGGCCGAACGTGGCGCTGGCCGAGGCGGCGGGCCTGCAGGTCCGGCGCGGCATCGTGGTCGACGACACCATGCAGACCTTCGATCCGCGCATCTACGCCGTCGGCGAATGCGTGGCGCATCGCGGCGTCGGCTACGGGCTGGTGGCGCCGCTGTACGAGATGGCCAAGGTGGCGGCGGCGCATCTGGCGCACGCCGGCATCACCTATTACGCCGGGTCGGTGGTCTCGACCAAACTGAAAGTCACCGGCATCGATCTGTTCTCGGCCGGCGACTTCATGGGCGGTGAGGGTTGTGAGGAGGTGGTTCTGCGCGACCGGAAGCGGCACATCTATAAAAAACTGGTGTTGCGGAACGACAAGTTGGTGGGCGGTGTCCTGGTCGGGGACACCGCTCATTCGACCCGTTACCTCGAGATGATCCGGACCGGCGCCGACCTGCGGCCGATCCGCCATGAGTTGATGTTCCTGCGGGACGCGGCCTGAACGCCGGCGTTGAAATCGATGAGCGACATGAACGAATTTTCCGACGAACAGAAGAAATACCTGGAGGGCTTTGCCAGCGGCATCGGCATTGCGCGGTTGGGCGCGCTGGGTGCGCTGGCCGCCCAGTCGGGCAAGCCGGCGCCGGCGACCGCCGGCGGCCCCGACGCCATCCATCACCAGGCGCGCGCGCGCACGGTCGCGGCCGGCGGCAAGCTGGTGGCGGAAGAAAAAGCCAAGGGCGACAAGCATCCGTTCGAGATGTGGGACGAGATGCGCGCCAACGCCGAGGCCGGCCGGTTCCCGAAGGGCACCGACGTGTTCCTCTACAAGTTTCACGGCCTGTTCCATGTCGCGCCCGCGCAGGACAGCTTCATGTGCCGCCTGCGCATGCCGGGCGGCATGCTGCGTGCGGACCAGCTGGAAGGCATCGCCAAGCTGGCCGAACAATACGCCGGTCCTTATGCGCACATCACCACCCGCGCCAACCTGCAACTGCGCGAGATCGGTCCCGCCGCCACCATCCACATTCTCACCGGACTGGCCGATCTCGGCCTGACCAGCCGCGGCGCCGGCTCGGACAACATCCGCAACGTCACCGGCTCACCCACCGCCGGCATCGACGCGCAGGAATTGATCGACACCCAGCCGCTGTGCCGCGACATGCACCACGCCATCCTCAACCGGCGCGAGATGTATGGGCTGCCGCGCAAATTCAATATCGCCTTTGACGGCGGCGGCAAGGTGGCCGCGCTGGACGACACCAACGACATCGGCTTTTTCGCCGTGCGGGTGCCGGAGGGCAGGGCGGTGCCGGCCGGCGTCTACTTCCGGCTGCGGCTGGGCGGCATCACCGGTCACCGGGATTTCGCGCAGGACGAGGGCGTGGTGCTGCGGCCAGACCAGTGCGTCAAGGTTGCCGAAGCCATCGTGCGCGTGTTCGCTGAAGAGGGCGATCGCACCAACCGGCAGAAGGCGCGCATGAAGTACGTGCTCGACCGCATCGGTCATGAGGAATACCTGAAGCGGGTGGAAGCGCTGCTGCCCGCACCGCTGCCGCGGCTGGCGATGGCCGACTGCGAACCGCGCCCGCCGGTGGCCAAGCACGGGCACGTCGATTTTCATCCGCAGAAGCAGGCCGGCAAGGTCTACGTCGGCATCATCACGCCGGTCGGCCGGATGAGCTGCGCACAGATGCGCGGCATCGCCGGCATCGCGCGCCGCTTCGGCAGCGGCAGCATCCGCCTGACGGTGTGGCAGAACCTGATCGTGTCCGACATCGACGAGACGGACATCGACGCGGTCAGGACCGCCATCGAGGCATTGGACCTGTCGTGGCGGGCGAGTTCGATCCGCGCCGGGCTGATCGCCTGCACCGGCAGCAGCGGCTGCAAGTTCGCTGCCGCCGACACCAAGGGCGACGCGTTGCAAGTGGCCAGCCACGTCGAGTCGCGGGTGGCGATGGATGTGCCGGTAAATATTCATTTCACCGGCTGCCATCACTCCTGCGCGCAGCATTACATCGGCGACATCGGCCTGATCGGCGCCAAAGTGGCGGACGGCGACGAGGAATGCGCCGGCTATCACATCCACGTCGGCGGCGGCTATGGCGAGGAACAGTCGCTGGCGCGCGAACTGTTCCGCGACGTGAAGGCGACCGATGCGCCGCAGGTGGTCGAGCGCATGCTGGCGGGCTACCTGGCACATCGTTCGGCGCCGGGCGAATCGTTTCACCAGTTCACCAATCGGCAGTCGCTGGAGCAACTGCAGGTGGCATTCAGCGTCGCCGGGGCAGTCGCATGATGTCCCTGCTGCCGGAGAACGCGCCGTTCTCGCCACCGCAGCGGGCATGGCTGAATGGTTTCTTTGCCGGCTTGATGGGGCTGGAGCAGACCAGCGACGGTACGTCCGCGGCCGCCGCACCGGTGGAAGCAGAAATCGATACACCGTGGCACGATCCGGCGATGGCGCTGGCCGAGCGCATGCAGCTGGCCGAGGGCAAGCCGCTGAAGTGGCAACTGATGGCGGCGATGGGGCAACTCGATTGCGGCCAGTGCGGTTATCTTTGCGAACCCTACGCCGCGCAGATTGCATCCGGCGCGGAGAAGGACCTGAACAAGTGCGTGCCCGGCGGCAAGGCGACGTCGAAGACGATCCGGCTGCTGCTGGAAAAGAGCCCGCCACCCGCATCGGCAGGCCAAACTCCAGCACTGGAGCGGCCCGCAGGCCAAAATGCCGCTGAAAGCCGCGCCAGCGCTGGAGTTTCACGCGAGCGCCCGGCCATGGCGAAGCTGCTGGCCGCCACCGCGCTCAACACCGGCGATAGCGACAAGCCGGTCAACAATATCGCCTTGTCGCTGGCCGGTACCGGTATCCGTTACCAGCCCGGCGATTCGCTCGGCGTGTGGCCGGCCAACAATCCCGACGAGGTCGAGCTGATCCTGTCGATCCTGAAAACCAAAGGCTCGAAATCGATCACGCTGCACGGCGAGGCGGCCAACGCGCGCGACGCGCTGACGCGACGGGTCAATTTGCGCGAGCCGACGGCCGAACTGTTTGCGCTGATGGCCGATCACGCGCATCTGGAATTCGAATCGGTGCGCCTGGCCATGCTGGCCAAGAACGACGAGCTGGTGGCCGACTACGGCATCCACGACGTGTTCGACGTGCTGGTCAAATTCCGCTCCGCGCGTCCGCCGATCGGCCCGTTCCTGAATGCGCTGGCGCCGCTGCAGCCGCGACTGTACTCGATCGCCTCCAGCCTCCGCGCCCATCCGGAGGAAGTGCACCTCACCGTCGGCGTGGTGCGCTACGACCTCAACGGCCGCGGCTATCACGGCGTCGCCTCGAACTTTTTCGCCGAGCACCTGGCCGAGGGCCGGCGGGTGCCGGTCTACATCCAGCCTTCGCACGGCTTCGCCCTGCCGGCCGACAGCAGCAAGCCGGTGATCATGGTCGGCCCCGGCACCGGCATCGCGCCGTTCCGCGCCTTCCTCGAGGAACGCGCGGCAGCCGGTGCGACCGGCAACAACTGGCTGTTCTTCGGCGCACAGCACGAGGCGGGCGATTTTCTCTATCGCGAACAGCTGGAAACGTTGGTCCGCGATGGCCACCTGACCCGTCTCTCCACCGCGTTCTCGCGCGACCAGGCGCAGAAGATCTATGTGCAGCACCGCATGATCGAACACGCCGCCGGCATCTGGGCGTGGCTGAATGAGGGCGCGCACTTCTACGTTTGCGGCGACGCCAAGCGCATGGCCGCCGACGTCGACGCCGCGCTGAAGGAAATTGTCAGCGAGCAGGGCAAGATGGATGCCGATGCGGCCGCGGCGTTTGTGAAGCAGCTGGCGAAGGATGGGCGCTATTGCCGCGATGTGTATTGAGTTCTTCGCGGTGAGCTGACACGCGCTGCTTGAGGCGCCGCGCGCAACCGGCTGCCTGCTTCCCCCACGACCGCGGGGGACGGAGCCAAACATGGCCAATGGGCAAGACTTCACCTCTTTTCAGGCGCAAAAATAACAACCCTTAGTACCCCGCGCCAGCGGCCCCGCGTTTGCGCCCCC
>CAYQKN010000165.1:0-6172 GCA_964417885.1 uncultured Burkholderiales bacterium
CCGGCCGACGGCGGTGTTGTTGCTGCCAGTGGAGTTGACGGCCAACGCGTCGTCTCCGCTGGCGGTGTTGCCGGTACCGGTTGTGTTCCCGGAAAGCGCGGCCACGCCGACGGCTACGTTGTACTGGCCGGTGGTATTGGCCAACAGTGCCGCATTGCCCATGGCGGTATTGAAGGACCCCGTGGTGTTGGATCTCATTGAATAGCTTCCGGAGGCAGTATTGGCAAAACCCGTGGTGTTGCTAAAAAGTGCCTCGCGTCCAAGTGCAACGTTGTCCGCGCCCGTCGTATTGAACAGCAGAGCAGAATGCCCAATGGCGACATTGCTGTTGCCCGTTGTATTGGACCGAAGCGCGGTATCTCCCATGGCGGTATTGCCGCTGCCGATGGTGTTACCGAACATCGCCTCGCCGCCAACGGCCGTGTTGGTGCCGCCCCCGGTGTTTTGATTCAGGGCGTTCCAACCCAAGGCTACGTTAGCTCCGCCCGTCGTGTTGAAACGAAGTGCCCGCCACCCCATGGCAGTATTGCTGTTGCCCGACGAATTGGATTGCATTGCCAAGGAACCAACGGCGGTATTGCCGCCGCCCGTCAGCGAAAAATTGCCGGCGTCGGCACCGATGAAGGTGTTAGTCGGACCGCCTGAAACATGCATGAAGCTGTTGACACCTTCCATCAGCACGCGGGATGACTGGGTCAGCGTCAGGTTGCCAGCCAGAGCCAGACTCGACAAGGTCGGCGAACCCGACCAGGCCGGCGCGCTGCCGGGGCCGATCAGCACCTCATCGATGGTGCCGCCCGACGGTACGCTCACATCCGCCGAGCAGGTCCAGGCGGTACCACCCCACCGCGGAATCTGGCCGGTCGCACATGCGATCGTCGGAAGCAGATTGGTGGGCGCCAGACTCACGGTGCCGGCTGACGTTATCGGTCCGCCGGTGAGGCCAGCGCCGGTGGCGATGCTGGTCACCGTGCCGAGGCTGGCGCCGCCGGTGCCAAGTTGTCCGCTGCTGTCGATCACCACCGGCAGCGGGCTTGCGCCGGCTGGTGTCACGCCGTGTATGCCGGCGACAAAGGCGCGTGTCTGTGCTGAGCCCAATCTTGTTGTCAGCGATTCTCCTGCCGTACCCGGGTGGGCAATGGTGATGTTGTCACTGCCGGTGGTCAGCGCCGAGGCGGCGAAAGCGCCGATGGCGATGTTTTGGTTTCCGGTGGTATTGAATGTCAGGGAATCGTAGCCGATGGCGATGTTGCGAAGGCCTTCGGTATTTCGCACCAGGGATCGGGTGCCGAGCGCGCTGTTCGAATGACCGATCGTATTGTTCTGCAGCGCGGCGCGTCCGATACCGGCATTATCGTAGCCGCTGGTATTGTTGAAAAGGGCGAATGCGCCGAACGCCGCATTGCTGTCGCCGGAAATATTCTTTTGCAGAGCGGCCTGGCCAACGGCGCTGTTGCTGCTGCCGGTGGTGTTGTCAAACATGGCATTCTGGCCGAGGACGCTGTTGTTGGCGCCGCTGGTGTTACTGAGCAGCGCGCCCGCACCGACCGCACTGTTCTGGCTGCCGGTCGTGGTCAGGTTGCCTGCGGCGCGGCCGAGAAAAACGTTGAACGGGGAGCCGAAGTTATGCAGGAACAGGCTGCCTGCCTTCATTATGTTGCCGGCAGTGGCGGTGGAGCTGACCAGCGTCAGGTTGCCGGTGACATCGTTGGGGCCGGGTGGTCCCGCTGGTCCCTGCGCACCGGCGGGACCCTGCGGCCCGGCTGGACCCTGCGGCCCTGCTGGACCTTGTGGCCCGGCCGGGCCGGGCACCGCGCCAATCACATTGGCAACCGGGATCGTCGCGGTGGTGATGGAACCGGTGAGCTGGCCGGCGGCAACCGTCGCGGCCGGGTCCAGCGCATCCGCCGCCGCGGCCCGGAATGCATAGCCGCTGGAGGCCAGCGGCTGCCGAGGCGTCATCTCGGCATCCGCACCCACCGTCACGCCCAGAAAGTACGGCACATCAAACAGCAGGGTGAGTGGCGAGACGGCGCCGAGCTGGACGTTGAAATTGCCATTGGTCACCGCCACCGACTGGGTTTCGGCATAGAGCGGCACGCCGCCGGTCGCCGCGGTATAGAGGCGCAGCGTCATCGACAGCGTTGCGCTGACCGGCGTGCCGCTGGTATTGGTCAGGGCGCCCTGGTAGTTCAGCGTCGTCGGCGGTGCGGCGCTGACATCGCGGGCGAGGACGCCGATTGCGACGGCCACCGTCAGGCAAATCAGGCAGATCAGGCGGTTCATGCGCACGCTCCAGAGATTGGGTTCTCTCCGGAGTACGGATTGATTTCGGAAACACTGCCAGCGACGGCTGAACGGGGTACTACTTGAAACCTCCAAGATTCGTCATTCCAGCGCGGGCTGGAATCCAGTCCGCCAGTATTTTCAAAAGCTTGGATGGGCTGGGTCCCAGCCCGGCGCTGGGACGACGAGTTTTCTAGGCGTTTCCAACTTGGCAAACGCAAGCGCTGGTGCGGCTTAGCGGCCGAAAGTGTCTGGAACGCCGCGCCAGTGCTTGAGTTTGCCTTGCATTTTTCTGAGCAGAGGATAGCTAGATTCGGTTGAACACGCTGGCCAGCTTAGGCTGCTGGCGGTAAATGCGCCGCGCCTCGGCCTGAAGCGCGTTGGCACGTTCGGTTTGCCCGAGTTTGCGCTGTGCCCGTGCAGCGGAGACCAGGGCATCCGCCAGCCAGGGGCTGGCCGGATCCTGCAGGCTGCGCATCAGTTCGATGGCGGCATCCAGAGCCGCCGCCGCTTCCGCCGCGTTGCCGCTGCCGAGCAAGGCGTCGCCGCGCACCTTGTGGGTCGCGGCGGCCAGGTGCGGCATCAGGGTGGCATTGGTGCGCTCAGCCAGGTGCCGCTGCGCGAGATTGGCGCGCTTCACGGCCTCGTCGAAGTCGGCCGCGCGAACAGCAATCTCGGCCGCACGAATATTGAGCTGCACATAGCCGAAATTGAAGCCGTCGAGCGAGGTATTGATGGTGTCTTCGCCAGGCCGCAGCACGGCCAGTGCAGCCTCCGTTTCACCGGCAGCGAGGCGGATCCAGCTGACGTCGGCCTTGTAGTCCACCAGTTCGGCGGCCGGGGTGGAATAGAGTTGCGGCAGGTCGGCCACACGTTTGAGCGCCAGTTGCGCGGCGTGGCCGTCGCCCTGCATCGCATGCGCCTTGGCCAGCAGCGTCGCCCAGCGCACGCCGCTGGGATAGAACGCCTTGCCCAGCGCAACGTGGTGCGGCGTGAACGGCTCCAGCACGGCAAGCGCTTTCTGCGGCAGCCCTTCATCGATCAGCAACGCCGCATGGTAGATGGCGTTGTTGAAATCGGTCGGGTTAGGCTTGTCCTTGTTGGCCACGGCATCCAGCTGTGCGAACACGGCGCGGGCTTCCTGCCGCCGGCCGGCCGCGTGCAGGCTCTGTGCGTACAGGCCGCGGTGAAACCGCGTCATCAGGCTGGTGGCGCCGGTGTGCTTTTCCAGCACGCCGATGCCGGTGGCGAAATTTTTCAGCGCCGCATCCATGCGGCCATCGCGCGAGGCACAAAATGCCGCCCAGGAATAGGCGGCGCCCAGGTTGACGAAGTCTTTCGAACCGACGCGTTCAAACATGGCGATGGCGCGGCGAAAGTAAATGTCGGCAAAAGACCATTGCCCCTGCGAGCGATGAATCTGCGCGATCACGATGGCGGCGTCGAAGTGCTCCGGGTGATTGGGGTAGCGGCTTTCATACAGCGCCAGGGCCTCGGTGATCAAGCCAATCTCGCGTGCCACGTCTTTCGACAGGTACGACACCGAATTGGCGCTGGCGCGGGCGCGCAGCAGGGAAGTGCGGTCGCCCCGCCGGTCGAGCAGGGCCAGCGCGTCATCGCGCGCTTTCAGCGCTTCGGCTCCCTTGCCCGACAGCCGCAGCGCACCGGTGAGACCGATCAGCGCCTCGACGTGCAGGTCACTGCCTTCCATGCCCAGCGCCGGTGCGGCGCGGATCGCTTCCTGGTACAGGCTGGCGGCGCGGCCCGCTTCTTCCACGTCCATCAACAGCCGGGCCACCGTCACCGAAAGCTCGACGCGCAATTCCGGCGCGTCTTTGAAGGCCTCGGGAATGCGCTCGCTGGCTTCGATCATCACTTCGCGAATGGATTTGTTGCGGGCGCGCACGGCGTCAGCCTGGAAGCGGGAATTCTTCTCGAACAGCTCGGTCAGGAATGCCTGTACCGCGCGGGCGCGGTTGGCCTCGCGCACCGCGATGCGCGCCTGCCAGAGCGAGATCGTCACCCCGGCCAGCAGGGCGACCAATACGGCTGACGCCGCGCCCATTGCCAGCTTGTTGCGCGAGACGAATTTGCCGAACCGGTACCAGCTGCCCTCCGGCCGCGCCAGCACCGGCATGCCGGCCAGATAGCGTTCAATATCCTGGCGGAAGGCGTCGACCGCCGGATAGCGAGAGGCAGGCATTTTGTGCAGGGCTTCCATGACGATGGTGTCAAGATCGCCCTTCAGCATGCGCGCCCATCGGCTGGCCGGCACCCGCATGGCCGCGACCATCTCGTCATTCACCGCGCTGCTGGGCAGCTGGGTGTCGGCGGTGAGGATCGCTTCCTCCAGTTCGGCGCGGCTGCCACGCCGCAGGCGATAGGGGCGGGCGCCGGTGAGCAATTCGTACAGCACCACGCCCAGCGAATAGACATCGCTGGCGGTGGTCAGCGGGCTGCCTGCCACCTGCTCGGGCGAGGCGTAGTCGGGTGTCATCACCCGGCCGACCTGTTGCGTGAGCGCAGTTTCCGCGGTGCGCGTGGCGTCGACGGCCAGCAGCTTGGCGATGCCGAAATCGAGCAGCTTGATCTCGCCGGCGGGGGTGACGATGATGTTGGCCGGCTTCAGGTCGCGGTGGATCACCAGGTTGGCGTGGGCGTATTCGACCGCCTTGAGCACCTGCAGGAACAATTTCAGCCGCTCGCGGATCGGCAGCGCCTGCTCGCGGCAGTGATTCAGCAGCGTGGTGCCCTCGATATATTCCAGCGCGAGATAGGGTTGGCCATCGGCGGTGATGCCGGCCTCCAGCAGCCTGGCGATGTTGGGGTGATTCAGCGCGGCGAGGATTTCGCGCTCGCGGGCGAATCGTTCGCGGATGTGTGCCGATGCACCCTGCACATGCGGCAGTTTCAGCGCCAGCGGCATGGCGGTGGCGCCCTGTAGCCGTTCGGCCAGCCAGACCGTTCCCATGCCGCCCGCGCCGAGCTCGCGAACGAGGCGGAACGGGCCGATTTCATCACCAGCCTGGCGTTTTGGCGTTTCTGCTCCGGGATCTACGGCTGACATGTCGTAGCGCGGCAATGCGTCGGTCAGGCCATCGCCGGGCTGATCATCTGCGCCGGCGAGCAGCGCGGCCAGGTGGGGCTTCAGGTGCGCATGCTGCGCGGGGAGGGCGTCCAGCCAGGCCGCGTGCGCATCCGGCGGCAGGTCCAGCGCTTCGTCGAGCAGCGCGGAGACGGTCTTCCAGTTGGCCAGCAACGCCGGATGCATCTAGCCGCCCTGCAGGGCGTCGGCGAGGATCAGGCGCGCCTTGCGCCACTCGCGCGCGACCGTGCGTGGCGACATCTCGAGCGCGGCGGCCACCTCATCCACCGACATGCCGGCGAAAAAGCGCATCTCGACGATGGTCACCAGAGCCGGGTCGACCGCTTGCAGCGCGGCCAGCGCATCGTCGAGACGCAGCACCTCGTCTTCCTTGGCGGCGATATTCTCGTGGTCAGTGGAAAAACTGACGTGGATCAGGTCGCCGCCGCGCCGGTCGGTGGCGCGGCGGCGGATGAAATCGACAATCACCGAGCGCATCACCCGGGCGGCATAGCCGATGAAATGCGCGCGGTCGTCAAGGTCGATTTTGCCGGCATTGAGAAACCGCATGTACGACTCGTGCACCAGTGCGGTCGTATCCAGCAAGGTGATCGGCTGGTTGTGCTGCAGGCGGCTGTGCGCGATACGCTTCAGGTCGCCGTAGGCCGATTCGAACAGCAGATTCAACGCAGCGGGATCCGCCTCGCCACGGTTGAGGCTCTTCAATACCGCGGTGAAATCCCCCATGGGCAGAACACTCTCCAGGCGTTGGCCGGGTCGAACGCGACGTTCGACCATCTG
>CAYQKN010000165.1:6272-7817 GCA_964417885.1 uncultured Burkholderiales bacterium
CGCTGTTGACCGGCAGGCCCAGGCTGGCCTTGATGGCGGCGATGTCGGCGGCGGTCACCGCGCGTGAGTTGCTGACGTCGCCGACCAGCAAGCCGAGCGAGACCTGCGGATTGATGCTGCCGTTGGCCCCGCTGACGCCGTTGACGGCAACCGTGACGCGCTGGCTGCCGGCGATCGCGGCCAGCGTGACCACCACCGTATTGCCGGCAACCGCGGTGTCGGCCGCTGCGATCAGCGCGCCGCCGGCATCGCGCACGCTGGCGCTGCCGGCAGCTGTCACCGGCTGGTTGAACGTCATCACCAGCTGGTGCCCGGCCGCCGCGCCACGCGGTTCGACCGTGACCGCGCCGTCCACCGGCTGGCCAATGTCGATGTCGATGGCATGGCTGCCGGCGGCGCCGTGCGATTTCCGCGAAACGGCCGACAGCAGCGCGATCGGCGGTTGCGGCGTCACGCTGACCGATGCAGATGCGGCGCTGGTGCCGATCAAATTGATTGCGCGCACCACGCAGGTGTGGGAAGCGCCGTTGGTGAGCCCGGTCACGGCGATGGGCGAGGTGCTGCCGCTGGCGTTGATGTTGCCCGGATTGCAGGTGACGGCGTAACCGACAATGGGTGAGCCGCCATCGCTACCCGGCGCGGAAAAACTGATCACGGCGCCGCCATCCTGCGCGCTTGCACTGCCGATGATCGGCGCATCCGGCGCGCCTAGCGGCGTCACGCTCACGCTGGCCGATGACGGCCCGGTGCCGACGCTGTTGCTGGCCGTCACGCTGCAGCTGTGCACCACGCCGTTTGCCAGCCCGGTGACCACGATCGGCGAAGCCATTGCCGAGGCGACAATGGCGCCGGGATTGCAGGTGGCGGTGTAGCCGGTGAGTGCCGTGCCGCCGGTGTTGCCTGGCGCGGAAAAGGCGATCGACGCGCCGCCGGCGGTCGGTGTCGCCAGCCCGATCAGCGGCGCGCCGGGCACCGTCAGCGCGCCGGTCACCGTGATCACGCGGCTGACAAACAGGGCTTGAAGATAATTGCCATTGCCTGGCTGCAGCGCGGAAATCTCGCACACGCCCGGCGCGGACGAGGTGACGACCGTGCCGGTGATTACACACGGGCCGGAATCGAGCCGGTACGTTATCGGCAAGCCAGAGCTGGATGTGGCATTCAACGTTGCGCTGCCGCCATTCCAGTCGAAGTCGGCGATGTCGGGAAAGGTAATCGTTTGCGCGGCCGGATTGATGACATAGCCGCGCACCTGCGGCAACGCGGCCGCGAAGGTGGCGTTGCCCGGCTGGACGGCGCGCAGGAAACAGGTGCCGGCCCCGTTGACCGTCACGAGGGTGCCCGATGCCGCACAGACTGCCGGCGACATACTGTTCAGGCTGACCGGCAAACCGGAGGTTGCGCTCAGCGTGGCGGCAAAGAACGGGTTGGCCGCATCGAAGGTGCGGTAGGCGGGCGGCGGGAAGCTGATGGACTGTGCGATGCCCGCGTGGGTGAAGGTGGCGGTCACGCGTGCGGCCGCACTCAGCGTGACGCTGCAGCTGC
>CAYQKN010000166.1:0-7782 GCA_964417885.1 uncultured Burkholderiales bacterium
GGTGTTCGCCATCGGGTCGGCAACTGACAATGTGCTGGCCGCCTCGCCGGCGTCGGTCGCGGCCGGCACGCGGCTTACGTTTGCCGTCGCCACCATGCTGATCCTGATTGCCCTGGCTTTCAATGTCGGCAGCGATGGCCGGACGCGCCGCAGGGCGCCGCGCGCGTGACCATCTTCTTGCCGTTGCGCCGGCTCGCGCCATCGACAGGATTCTTGTTACTGAGCGAACTTCGCGCGCTAAAACTTTCCTTGAATGCACCCCTTGGCGGCAATCTTGGCCTCGGCCCCGCCACCAATTTTTGGCGCGCCGTCTACATCAAGGTCAAGCCCTGCCTTGGCGAGATCTCCCGCATCATTCACTTCCGCCGTGATCGGTCCGATTTGACCTTTTCCGGTTGCGCTTAGGCAACCTCCGCTGTCCAGTGACACGCCTGCGCCGATCTTGGCAATTCCGACTTGATACGAGGCTTCGGCCAAAAGCTGCGTGCCGGTTTTTTCAAGTCCGCCGCCGACGTCCACGCCAACACTCACGCCCACGCCAAAGCCGACTTCACCGCAAACCGAGGCCCCCTCGCTGGTTATGCAGACCCCGACCCCACCGCCAATACCTTCATACCCTGTAGCGCTGATACAAAACAGGCCTGATGGGTCACGATAAGCAACAGGACTATTCCTCGCGTACACATAAAGGTTGCCCTGCCCGCCGCCATAGAGCACCGGATCGCGCGCCGTCCAGCGCCCTGCCGCCGGATCGTAATCGCGATAACCGAAATGCACCAGGCCGGTGGCAGCATCTGCCAGGCCGCCTGCGAAGCCAATCGGCAGGTCGAAAGCGGGGTTGCTGTCAGCGGTCAAGTTGCCAAAGCTGTCGTACTCGATCACTTTCACCGTGACGCCGGCAGCATTGCTCACCACTCGCGGTGTGCCGACCTGATCGGTAGCCACGTAGTAGCGCGCGCCTCCTCGATCCAGAGCGATCAAAAGACCGGCCGGATTGTAGAACAGCGCCGTCAGCTCGTCACCCGTCCCACGCACGGCGGTGACCAAGTGGCTGGCGGGGTCGCCATACAGATAGCGCGTGGTGCCGCTGCCACCTGTGCGGCTGACACGCCGTCCCAGTCCATCGTAGGCATACGTGACCGGCTGGGCGGCGACAACCGCGCCAAGCAGTTGGCCGCGGGCGCTGTACTGGAACGTGTCGCTACCGCGTTGCGTGAGGAAGCCGTCCGCGTTGAAAGTGTAGGCAACGGTGCCACGTTGCATCAGCCGGTCCTGGCCGTCATAACTCGCGCTCTCTACAGCTCCGGCGCCAAGCTGGCGGCCGATGCGGTTGCCATTGAGGTCGTAGGTATAGCGCTCCACCAGCACGCCGTCGCGCCGCACTTCGGTCAATTGCCCATTGGGGTCGTAGCTATACGCGAACGTGTAGTTGACACCGCCGACGGTCTCGGTCTTGCCGGTCACTCGCCCGCTGAGGTCATGGCTGAGTTGAACCGCATAAGCTGCCAGCATGTTGACCGAATGACTTCGTGTAGCAATCCGCGCCAAATTATCATAGGTGGTGGCGGTGGAGGAAGACGCATCGCTGACCTGGCTCAGTGCACCCCTGGGGCCGTTGCGCGTGAACGTGAATGATCCAAATCCTTTCAGCAGACCATCCGCATCCCAAAGCAGGCCGCTCGCAACGGAATCTGAGCCGCTTGTTAAGTTCATGCCGGTTGGGAAAAAATTGCTGTTATAGGTGTAGCTGACCTGCGCCGGCGCGGCGCCGGTGGCGGTCATGTCGCTGATCAGGCTCCCGGTGTAGCTGAAGGCGATGTTCTGCGCGGGGCCGCTGGCCGGCGTGTTAGTGATGCTGGCAACTCGATCAGTCTGGTCGGCTGCAAGGTAACCAAACGTCGTGACCCCTTCGGCAAAGCTCAATGCGCTCACCCGGCCTAGCGCGTCGTACCCCTGATCGGTGAACCGCCCCCCCGGCAGGGTGGTGCGTGTCAACTGCTGATCGATGTTAAACGTCCTGAGATAGCTGCCGTTGCCCGGCGGCGTATAGGAAGTGTCGCGATTGGTCGCCGAGTATCCCAACGCATGGCTGGTGCCGCTGGGCATGATCACCGCGGTACGATTGCCATTTGCGTCATAGGCAAACTGATATACCTCGCCACCCGGTAGCGTCTTTTGGACAATGCGGTCGGCAGCGTCATGGACATAACTCACGAGCCAGCCGGCGGCATTCGTGCGCGAGATAACGCGATTGCGCACATCGTAACCGTAGATCCATGCCTGAGCCCCCTGGCGCATCTCGCCGACGCGTCCCAGCCCGTCGTAGCTCAACGTAATCGGCGCAACACCGGGCGCCGGCGTGCGACTCACCATGCGACCCAGGGCATCCAGCACAGTAATGGTCTGTCGGCCCTCGGCGCTGGTAGTGGTCATCGTCCGTGTCGAAGCGTCATAGCTGCGGCTGAAAGTTCTCCCGTTGACTGTTACCGTGTCGGTCAGCGATTGCAGGCTCAGCGGATCGCTGGAATCGGAAAGGCTCACAGTACGCATGCCGGTGGTGGTTTCGGTCGGCCCACCCGGAACCGAGCGTACGCGCCTGGCAAGGACCGGCGATAGCAGGCCGAACCGCGGATCAGGTCCAAACTCCGAGACGACCTGCTCGCCATCCGGACTCGTCACCGTGACGCCGCCATCCGGGGCGATCAGTGTCACGGTTTGTGCGCCAGTCTGCGCAGTGACAGTGCGGCGAACCGCCCGATTCGGCAAGTGTTCCACCTGGTAACTGCGCGTAAGGCCAAGGGCGCTGGTCGTGGTGACGGTATAGCCCCTGGCCTGTTCCGTGCGGCCCAGGCTAGTGCTTCCTCCGGCGGGACCCTCGTCCTTGGTCAGCCGGCCGGACCCGTCATAGGTATAGGTGTGGGTGTTCCCGCGCGGGTCGGTGAGTTGCTGCAATAGACCATCCGCAGAATAAGCCATTGTGTGTGTTTGTGCGGCCGGATTGGTCGCACTAAGCAACCAGCCGGCGGCATTGACGCCAAGCGCGGTGCGCTGGCCGCCTGGCGTAACGATGCCGGTGGCGATCGGCCCGGCACGTTCAATTGTCGTGACCTTGCCGCTGACGTCGGTCATCGACGTCAGGTACCCGTCGGCGCTGTAAGCGAATTGATACCGCACCGCGCCCGTCAGGGCATCGATCGTCTTAAGGTGCCGCCCATTGTTGTTGAACAGATAGAGTTCGCGGCCGTCTTCGGATGAGAGAAGAATGTCTGAGACCACAAAGTCCGGCAATACCGGCCGTACGACACGGACGCGGCGATTGGAAAAGTCCGCGATATACAGATTGCCCTCTGCACCAACCGCCACGCCCGCCGGCGGCTGCATTTGCACCGCATTCGCCGTCGCCGGTCCGCCGTCGCCGGCGAAACCGAAACTGCTATACCCGCTTGAGCCAGCCACGAGGTTGATGATGCCGTCCAGGCCAACGCGACGAACACGAAGGTTGCCACTGTCGGCAATGTACAGACTGCCGTCCGGCGCCACGGCAACGTCCTCGGGGCTGTTCAAGTCCGCCTCGGTCGCCGGTCCGCCATCGCCGGTGCTGTCGTTGTACTGATTGATAAAGCCGGCAACCGTGGTGATAATGCCGTCCGGCGCCACGCGACGAATCAGGTTATTTCCGCGATCTGCGATGTACAGGCTGCCATCCGGCCCTGCGGCGACGCCATTCGGGTCATTCAGCATGGCCGACGTGGCCGCACCGCCATTCCCACCAAATCCTTGTGTGCCATTGCCCGCGACAGTCGTAATGATGCCGTCGGTCCCGACGCGACGAACGCGGTTATGGTTGGAGTTCCCGGCGATGTACAGGCTGCCATCGACGCCGACGGCAATACGTGACGCGTCATATAGCGTTGCCGCCGTCGCCGGGCCGCCGTCGCCGGCATATCCGGGACTTCCGTTACCCGCAACGGTGGTGATTGTGCCGTCGGGTCGAACACGACGAATGCGCGAGTTGCCGCTGTCGCCTATGTAGAGGCTGCCGTCGGGTCCGATGGCAACGCTCGCGGGAAACCTTAATTGCGCCGACGTGGCGGCACCGCCGTCGCCACCAAAGGTCGCAGCACCGGTTCCTGCATACGTGGTGATGATGCCGCTGGGGTCAACACGGCGAATACGGTGATTGCTTAAATCGGCGATATAAACACTTCCATCGGCACCAACCGCCACGCCACTAGGATTGCGTACTCCGGCCGAAACAGCCTGGCCACCGTCGCCGAAGAATCCGGCGCTGCCGTTGCCGGCAAAAGTGCTGATTTTTGCCGGCAGCGCCGCACCGCTGCGCTGCTGTCCGTTGCCTAGCAGCAGCGTGTAGGAAACCGGATTGTATGCGTGTTGGACACCGATGCTCCAGCCGCCCAGTCCAAACGCGCGGGCATCGTGGCCGCCGACTCTCACAGTCCACGAAGTTGAAAGCGTAATAACGGGTGCCCGCGCAATTGTCGCAACCGCAAGGCCGCGCGCTTCTGCGCGCGCGAAGCTCGCCTCGAAGTCGCGGCGTGCCGCGAAATACGTTGGCGTGTAGTCGTAGTGCACCTGAACGCTCGCAGTTTGCACGCCCGGCAAGGCGCGGCCGTATGCGTCGGTGCCGTTCCATGGAACGGAGTAAACGACATTGGGCGCGGGCGCGAACTCTGCCACAAACTTGCGCCCGGCCAGAATCACCTCAACGCGCATCCGTTGCAAGCTCGGTGGTATTGTCGAACCGCTGATGGGGATGTTCGCGGTGTAGATATCCTTACGTCCAGGCGTACGCTTGCTCCGGTAGTGCAGCCGCCAGGAAGCGCCGGTGACCGGTATCGACTCGCCCAGCGTCTGATCCTCGCAACCGATGACCGATCCGCACTCCTCGTTCGGGTCATCCGGCGGATCAAACCGCCGCTCCTCACGCGGGTGAACGGCGTCCAGCGGTGGACCGTACGGCCAATTGAAATCCCATGGCGTGAAGTGCATGACGGGGATGCGCCACAGGGTCTGGCCGACGGCGTAAAGCTGCGCGAGGCGCGCGAGTTCATCGGCGGTCACGCCCAGCGCCATGAGTGCGCCGGCGCTGGCTGCGTTGCCGGTGCCGTCGATATCGAGGCTGGCCATACCAGCCGAGATGCCGAGTATTCCGATCACGCGGCCATTGGCCGAGGCGATCCACTGGCCCTTCTGCCGGTCGTAGTATCCGGCCGGTACCGCGCCACCTACCGGGAAGCCCAGGAAGTTCTCGACATATGTTGGCAGCGCCTGGCTGAAGCGCACGTCCACCGCACCGGCGGCGACGGCTTCGTCGACGCTAAGTTCCACCGCATAGGTGTAGCCGCTGCTCGGCGGCAATGCCGCCGGCATGGCTTTCGGCCCCGCGTCACCGACCGTATATTCGGTTGAGCGAACGTTCAACGTGGTCAGCGGCTGGGTACTGCCATCGGCCATCACCAGGGTGGCCGTCGTGCCTGCGGGAAACAGTATGGTCGCCCGGCGCGCACCGTCGGTATCGGTCACGGGGCTGCCACGAGCAGTCTGCATTTGCGCGGCGGTGAGATCCACCGACGTCACGGCGGTGTCGAACGGAATCATCACCACGTCGGGGAGCCACGCATAGTCACGCCACGGTGCCGTGATGGTCCGCTGGACCGGCAGGAAGCCGTTCTTCTCGTAGCGCACGGTGAGGTGTCCCCCGCCATTGACAGCCAAATCGAACGCACCATCGGCGCGCGTTAGAGTCTGGCCCAGTTCCGGCTTCGAAAGAATTGTGATTGAGACCGCGGACAGCGGCGATGCGTCACGCAACTGCACTTTGCCCCGCAGTACCCCAGCGCGTCGCGCGTCGATGGTACCTGGTACCACGCCGGTCTGGATCGGATTGGGGCCGGTATAGAGGAATGCGGTAGACGCGCCGATGCTGGCAGTCACCGTCGGGTCGATGGGCGGGGCCAGTGTCGTCGGGTCCGGCGGAGGGGTGGCATTGTCGAGCGCAAAACCGGCTGAAACCGACTTTGCCGCATTCATCGTGATGCTGCATGCGCCTGTACCGGTGCATGCGCCGCTCCAGCCAGCGAAGATCGAGCCAGCTCCCGCTGTGGCGGTGAGGTTAACCACCGTCGCTGCCGCAAAGGACTCAGTGCAATCGGTACCGCAGTTGATGCCGGCCACAGAACTCGTGACCGTACCCGTGCCCCCGCCGCTTCTGCTTACCGTCAGGATGAAATTTGCAGGTGTGGCGGCATCAGGCAAGGCGCGCGGCGAGCGCGTCTTCGCCGCGGCGACATCAGCGGCTGTGATGGTGCCGGTGGCGTTGAGATCAGAGCGGGCGGTGGCCGCGTCGACATCGCGACCCGAGTAAGCCTTAATCTGCTGGACATCAGCGCTTGAAACCGAGCGCGAGTTGTTGACGTCGCCCAGCAGGAAGCCGATTGACGCGGAAGCGTCGCCTTCGCCATTTACACTGGGCAGCACAATCCGCACGCGCTTGTTGTCCGGGACGTCTGTCAACGTAACAACGACCTCACTGCCGGCGATCGATGCAGTCAGCACGCCGATCGAAACACCAGTTTCATCAAAAGCCGCGGGCGTGCCGTGACTGGCAATGACTTGGTCGAACTGAAAAACAATCTGGTGCCCGCTGCCGATGGCGCGCGATTCCACCGTGATTGCGCCACCGATGCTTTGGGTGAGATCGATCCTGAGATCGAATGGCCCCGCCGGGCCGTGCACTTTGCGCGACTGTGCGGCATTCAATGTGGCGGCCTCTGAACCCAAGCTGACGATCGCAACCGCGATGAACACCGTCCACACCGCCAACTGTTGCAATGTTGCACGGATGATGATGACGTTCACCACACGAATTAGGTTTTGCATGTTGCACTCCTGCGGAATTCAGGCCGTTCGGTGATTTGCGCGCCCAGGTTTCTTGGCGAAGTAGTTCTGATCGGCACGTCGATACCCTCCAAACGTGAATTGCGCCCCAAGCCCGCCATTACTCTGCAACTCGGATACAGCGCGAGTGGCCCCGCCCCGTGGATTTACCGGGGCGAGTTGCCGAAACTCCAGCAATGGCGCGCCTTCCAAGGGAAAATGCCGCCAGAAGACACGCCAGTGCTTGTGTTCTGACTTAATTCGCTATGGAATGCGATACCCCGCCCGTGACTTGGCCGCGTTCAAGTCAGCCGGGGTGATCGAACCATCCGCATTGAGATCGAAGCGCGCGCGATCGACACTGTTCACCAGTTGTCCCAGATTCGCTTTGATGGCGCTCAGGTCAACGGCCGTCACGCTGCGGTTCCGGCTCACGTCCCCAACCAGAAAGCCCACCGCTGTCGACACCGGTCCCTGGCCATTCACGCCGCTAAGCGTGATTGTCAGCCGAGTGTTGTCGGCGACATTGGTGAGCGTGGCCAGCACGTCGTTGCCGGATCGCGTGAGCGTCACCGTTGCCGCGGCATTGAGGGCGGCATCGAGTGCGGTCGCGGCACCTTCTGCGCTGATGGGGCCGTCGAAGCGGAACACCAGCACGTGGCCCCCGCCGAGGGCACGCGGCTCGACGCTGATGTTGCCGGTGATCGGTAGCGTGTGATCGACCGTGAGGTCGAACGCGGTGCCGTTGTGGATCTTGCGTGACACCACCGACAGCAGGTTCAACACCGCCGGCGGCGCGCTGACGTTGCCGCGAAACCCACCCGCCAGCACGAAGCTGATCCCTCCGATGGTGCCGCCCGCGACGGCTTCCCCGACCGACGCCGA
>CAYQKN010000167.1:0-7772 GCA_964417885.1 uncultured Burkholderiales bacterium
CCTGGCCGTTGGGCCAGGTGTCGGCGTACTCGATCATCATCGAATTGGTGTCCTTCGAGATCGCCACCTTGCGGCTGGACACCACCTTGCCGCCCTTCTTGCCGATTATCTCCAGGTGGCTCTTGTCGATGACCTTGATCGCCAGTGTATTGGCGTACGGACTGTCCTCTATTTTCTGGTCGCGGCCGTCGAACTTGAACAGCAGTTTCGGCACGCAGCTCTTGCATTCGTACATGCCGTCCTTGAACACGTGCACCACCGGCTTGGCGGGGTGGTCGATGGTCGTCACGTCGGTCTTCCAGCTGCCGTCAAACACCGACTGCGCCGCCACCGTGGCCGGCAGCATGATGATGGCCGCCGCCGCACGCGACAGAAATTTCCCGATTTGCAGTCTCCTCATGATGCCCTCCCGGATGGATGATGGTGGGGTGGCACGTCGTCGAGATGCGCGGGCGCGCCGGCCGCTGGACCCCGCAGGGTCCGGTGATTGGCAGATTAGCGCAACCCGTGGGCGGCCATCGGGCTATTTGCGGATTGTCTGATCCTGCTCAAAGGTGCGTCGCCGGTACCCATGGCCGGTGAAAAGGCCTGAACTCAAATCCCGGCGTGGAAGGGGCACATGGCAACTGCCGCCTGCTCCCGCGTTCGCGTACAGCTACCGCACCAGCGGCACGACACGCGTCTTCAGCAGCTCGAACTGCGCGTCGATCATGGCCGGGTTCGGATCGTGGCCGGTTTTGGGCAGCAACCGGTATTCCTTCTTCGGCGCGGCAATGCGGTCGAAGTACTGTTTCGCGACCTCGGCCGTGGTGACCAGGTCTTCCGAACCCTGCAGCAGGAATACCGGAATGGCGAAGGTGACGCCGAGCTTGTCCAGGTCCAGGTTGGACAGCATGCCGTTGCCCTTCAGGCCGACGAACTGGATGTACGAGAACTCCTCGCCGCCTTCATAGCTTGCTTCCGCTTCGGCGGTCGCATATAGCGGTGCCGGCACCCACCAGGCTTTGGGCGCCGGTGTCGACGTTTTCGCTTCATAGACGCGGGTCGCGCGGCGCAGGATGCCAAAGCTGCGCGGGTCGGTCCACGGCGGCGCACCGAGTGCTTCGATCGTCGCCACGGTCTTGCTGTCGCCGGCCGCGCGCGCCAGCGCCAGCAGCTTGCGCACACTGGCCTCCGTGTTCTGCCGGTTGCTGACCAGCTGTCCGGTGCCGACGTAGGCATGAAACAGATCGGGGCGCGACAGCGCCATGTGCACACCGAGCACCGAGCCCCACGAGCCGCCGAGCAGGATGACTTTCTTGGTCTTCAGATAGCGCGTCAGGTAGGCCGCCAGTTCGACCCCGTCCTGTGTCATGCGCCCGATGGTGAGCGCCGTTTCCGCGCCGGCGGGATTGCGGCCGAAGGTCCGGCCCGCGCCGCGCTGGTCCCATTGCACGAGGGTGAAATCCTGTTCCCATGCGCCATAGACGTTGTGCGCATACGGGCTCATCGGATTGCCCGGCCCGCCGTGCAGGACCAGCACCACCGGATTGCCGCAGCGCGTGCCGCGGATGGCGATCCATTGCTCGATGCCGCCAATGGCGACAAAGCGCTGCTCGTCAATTTTCTGCGCGGCGGCCGCACAGGCGATGGCATCCTGGCCAGCCGCCACGGGCGTCGCCGCGCCGGCGCGCGCTTCTGCGTGCAGCAACAGGCAAGCCGATACCAGGCAGATTGGGAAAACATGGCGCATGGCATTCATCGTCCGGTTTGGGGGAGGCGCATTCTACCCCGCAGCCGGATGCGTGCTTTGCCAAACCCGAAATACATTGTCGATTCGCTTGCAGGCAGTGCGACGCTGCCACACCAGACGACAAACTCCAGCACTGGCGCGCCTCCCAGCCAGAAAATGCCTGGAAAGGCGCGCCAGTGCTGGAGTTTGCATGCTTGGTGCTGCAAAATCCGGCGCGCGGGCGGCTGGCGTGGCGCGGCCAGGCGCCGCAGCCTTCAGTCGCGGTAAAACGCCTCGACCTTGCCCTTCAGTTTGATCAGCAGCGGCTGGCCGCGGCGATCGACCGCCTTGCCCGCGGCCACCTTCACCCAGCCTTCACTGATGCAGTACTCCTCGACATCCATGCGCTCCTTGCCGTTGAGGCGGATGCCGACGCCCTGCTCAAACAGGGCGGCAACGTGAAACGGGCTGCGCGGGTCAACGGAGAGACGGTCGGGCAGCGGTGGCGGCGTGATGGTGTCGGTCATGGCGGTAGCTTTGCTAGGGATTGGACAATTGGGATGCGGCCGGAGGCGAACCGTCTGCCCGGCACAATTGGAGCGAGAGTATAACGAGAGTTGCACCGTTCCCGCCGACCGGCGCAACGCGCGGCCGGACTACAGCACCCGGCGCGCGCCCGGCAGGCGCAGCAATGCCCCCGCCAGCGCAAACGACACGCCAATGCCGGCTGCGGCGACGCAGACAAACTTCAACACCGGCGCTGCCTGCCAGCCGCGCAGCAACACCGCCAGCAGCACGATGACCGGCGCATGCAGGATATAGGCGCCATATGCCCGCTCACCGAGCGCCTGCCAGAACGGGTGGCGGCGGTTAAAGTGCTCGCGCCCCAGCCACAGCAGGCCGGCGATGATGCCCCAGGCGACGAATGGCTCCCAGAAGGCGTAAAGGATGGCGGCGAGGGTCCAGCCCGTCTCCACCTTGACCGGCGTGCCGCCAAATTTCAGGGCAAGGGGCAGCAGCGGAATCGACACCAGGCTGACGATCAGCCACGGCCTGGCCGCGGCGGCGGTGACGCGCTCAAGCCAGCGCGGACGCGAGGCGGCGCAGCCCAACGCGAACAGGAAAACGTACGACGAGAAGTAACCGACCTGCAGGCCCCAGGCTTCCGAACCCACCGGCACCCACTGACGCAGCAGCAGCGCCACCAGGCCGACCAGCAATGCCGCCAGCAGCCACCAGCGGGCCGCCGGAAGCGGAAGCTCGCTGCGCGCAGGGACGCGCCGCAACAGCGGAGAGAGCACGACATAGACCGCCGCAAACAGCAGCAGCGCCTGGGCAAACCACAACGGGCCGCTGAAGAATTTCCCCTGCATCATCAGGCCGGTCCACGTTGTCCAGAAGTCCCTGCCGCTGGCGATCCCGGCCAGCGCGACCGTCATCGGCCCGAGCATGAAGCCGAACAGCAGCCAGGGCATGCCCAGCCGCAGCAATCGGTCGGTGATGAATTTCACCGGTCCCTTGCGGTCAAGCGACGGCGGCGTGTAATAACCCGCAATGAGGAAAAACATGCCCATGAAAAAAGACTGGTTTACGGCGCAGAACATGGTCATGGCAAGACCGGCAACACTGTCCGAGGTTTGCGTCTCGCGATAAAACCAGCCGCCGCTGGCGCCATAGGTGATGGCAGTGTGATGCGCAATCACCAGCGCTGTCAGGGCGACGCGCAGGCGATCAATAAAATAGCTACGCTGTTCCAAAGGGTTCTCCCGTGATCAGTCAGGCCCGGCTCCGCCATGCCGGCCGGGAGCGACGGCAAATCCAAGCTGGCGGCAATCTGGCCGACTGGACTCTAACACCGCCCGCGCAATCCGGCGATGCCGGGCTGGCTTCTATGTTGGATAACGCACGGAAGCCGGCAGCATGGTGGACTAGGCTGAAAGTCGGCAATTCGCCCTGTCAAGGAAACCCGGCCATGCGTTACGGACTGATTGTGTTGTGGCTGCTGCTGAGCAGCCTGAACCCGGCAACGGCCCAGGTGAGCATCAATTTCTCCACGCCCGGCGTGCACATCGGCATCAACCTGCCGGTGTATCCGCGACTGGAGCGGGTGCCCGGCTACCCGGTGTACTACGCGCCCAGCGTCAGTTCGAATTACTTCTTCTTCGACGGCCTGTACTGGGTTTACGAGCAAGACAACTGGTACGGGAGTTCCTGGTACAACGGACCGTGGCGGATGGTGGACCCGATGTATGTGCCGGTTTACCTGCTCCGGGTGCCGGTGCGCTACTACCGGCGCGCGCCGGTGTCGCCGGTGTACTTCCGCGGCTGGCGGCCAAATGATCCGCCGCGCTGGGACGAGCACTGGGGCCGCACCTGGGAGCAGCGTCGCAGCGGCTGGAACCAGTGGGACCGCAATAACGCGCCGGCGCTGGCACCGCTGCCGGCCTACCAGCGCCAGTACTCGGGCAACCGCTATCCGCAACCCGCGCAGCAGGCGCAGCTGGAATCGCGCAATTACCGTTACCAGCCGCGCGAGCCGGTGTCGCAGCAGCACTTCCAGCATCAGCGCTCGCAGGTCCAGCCGGCACCGCCGCGCCAGCAGCAAGCGCCGCAGCAGTACGATTCGCGTCGTGCTGCGCCGGCGCCACGCGATCAGCGAGCACCCGGGGGCCAGACCGACCGCGTCGACCGCCAGCCACAGCAGGCGCCGGGCGCGCGCGAACAGCAACCACCGCGTCAGCCGGCAGCGGACCGCGAACCGCCGGGCCGCGAGCGCAACCGCGACCAGGGTCGGGGCAACGACAACAGGGGCAGGAACGACAAGGATGACAAGGACCCGAAAGACCGGGACCGGGACCGCGGCCGCGACCGCGACCGCGACCGCCAGTGACCGGTAACGCTGAAAACAAAAGCCCCGCGTCGCGGGGCTTTTGTTTTCCTGGTGCCGGCTTGGCGGGGAACGCGCTACGCAATGTTCGCGCTGGCGCTCCGCCGTGCCATCAACGGTGCAGGCGGCAATCGCTTATTTTCCAGTCTTGCCGGCGTCGGCCTTGGCCTTCTTGGCTTCCTGCTTGCCGATCTCTTCCTTGGTCAGCTTGACCTTCTTGACCTTCTCGACCTTCTCGGCCTTGACCTTCGGCACTTTCTCTTTCTTGACCTTTTCTTTCTTCACCACCGGCTCGGCCGCGGCCTGCTTGGCCAGCCGCTTTTCCTGCTTCGCCGCCACCACGATCAGCTTCTTGTTCTTCTGGATCTTCCTTCTGGCCTTCAACATTGATGCGTGACTCATTTTTACCTCCGATGATGAAACATGAAATATGGCTCTATTTTGTTCCGATTTTGCGTTCTGCGCCGGGCCACGCCATATTGCAGCCCGCTGCGCTCATCGCCGCCACAGGTTTCGCAACAGCCAGAACGCGGCAAACGACACCGCCGAGAAAAACAGCGCCAGCGGCAGCAGGAAAACCAGCAGGCCCCAGCGAAAGCCGCGATCGACCACCGCCATGTCCGGGCTGGCCGGATCGTGCCAGACGACAAACCGCTGACCGGCGTTTTTCGCCTCGGTCAGCTGGTGGTAAATATCCTCGTGCCAGTCGCTGAAGGCAATCCAGGTCGAATCGTTCCAGCCGAGGCGGCTGCCGTCAAAGGTCACGCCATTGACGCTGTAGCGGTAACGGGCGGAGGCGAATACGACGCCGCCTTTTCTGGCAGTCTGGCGCAGATGGGTCTCGCCGATCTCGGCCATGGCGGGCTGCCATGAGCGGCTGCGCAACCAGCCGCCCAGTTCGGCGGCCAGGCCGACGACGCTGAACACCACCACCGCGCCAAAGGCCACGCCGAACACCAGGCAGACAACGCTCACCACCAGCCGGTCGCGGCGGTTCAGAGGCGTGCTGCCGGAGTCGGTGTCCATGATGCGGTGATGCGCGCGGGCAACCGGATCAGTTCAGCGCCCATTCGCCCTTCGGCGGCTTGCACTGGCGCTGTCCCTCCGCAGCAACCTTGTCGCGGGTGTAGGTGACACCCGAACCCGGAAACCGGGTGTAGTAACGATAGGTCGATTCCAGCGCGTCGCCGCGGCTGCGCACGCAGGTGCCGACCAGGTCCTGCTTCGGGCAACCGGCGCCGGCAATGAATGTCGCCTTCAACGCCTCGCAGGTCCGCTGCAGCCGCTGCGGATCCTTGTAACCGGCACCGTTGTACTCGATGCACATGCCGCCGGCCGGGTTGTTGCAGCTTCCGGCAATGCCCGCCCACGCGGTGCTGCTGGTAAGCGCACCGTAAAGCGCGATGGCAGCGGCCAGTGCGGCCTGGTGATGAACGCGGAAATGACGCACGGTGGCTCCTTCACGGGCAGGATGTCGGCAGGCGGTACCTTGACGATGTTAACCGAGCCCGCTGTCGCGTCAAGCGCGGCCGTGTCCAGCATGCCTGCCCGGCGCCGGGCGGCATGGCGGTCGCTGGTTGCCGGCCTCCGGCAGCTTTACGCGTTGCCCGTGGCGGCAGCCTACTGACCGAGATACTTCCGGAACTCCATGAACAGGCGATGCACCGGAATGATCGCCTTGCGATCGTTGATGATCTCCGTGATGCTCTGCTTCAGTTCCGCGGGGAAGTCGACCGTGGTATCGACGTTGAACGACGACATGAACCATTTGCCGAACAGCCGCTTGTCCTCGTCAACCGTCGCTTCCAGCAGCAGCTTGGTGCCCTTGTGCCGGGTGTCCTTTTCTATCTTTCGATACAGGCTGTCGACCGTTTCCGCGCTGCCCTCGAGCAACTGCAGGAAATAACCGGCCGAGTAGGCCATGCACCCGGTGACGTTCAATTTGGCGTTGTTGGTGTTGGCCACTTCCGTCAGCTGTTTCAGGCTGGCGGCGGTAAATGGCTCGGTCGCTTTGCTGATATAGACCAATTGCTTGATGTTCATGGCGGACAGGCTTTCTTCTGATCAATGGATTTGCGCGTGCTGTGACGGGGCAGCCGCCCATGCGTCGCCGCGACGCAACGCGCACACTGACAAACAGGATTCGGGTTTTCGCCGATCGTGACGCTCCCGTGCAGAACAGCACGGCGAATCGTATCCGGCACAGACCAGCCGGCGACAGGCAGCCGAATCATAGCGGAATGAACGACAACGTCAAGACTGGCGACGCAGCGATGCGCGCGCCTGAAACCGGCGCCTGCGCGCTGTCACACCCGAATCAAGTCAGTTGATGCTATTGGTGCCGAAGGTGCCGCGTTTCATCCTGATGTTGTGTGTCTTGCCACCGCGCTCCACCTTGAAGCCACCCTCCCACACACCGGCGTAGGGACCGCTTTTCCAGACGACTTCTTTTTTTGCCGCGTTGAATTGCCATTGTCCGCTGCCGGACAGCTTGTCCCCGGGAAGATAGGCTTTGTAGCCATTGCGATCCATCACAAAGTAGCCGAGGTGCAGCGGCGGTCGGCCGGCGGCACCATAGGACATGATCAGGTATTTGCCGGGGCGTGGACCCTGCGACCCGTCGTTGGCGAATGCCAGCTGGGTGCCCGGCAGGCAGACAAAAAGCAACACGAAAAAATTGACAGCCTGTCGCGGGATGACGCGCATCAGAGTTCCTCAGGGAAATTTGCAGCAGATGTTGGAAGTGCCGATCCGTCATTGGACAAACAAGCCCCTATGCGGTCGGTCTTGCTGGCATCGCCCCAGTTGCAAGCCCGGCCCCCCCCCCCTACACCGGTGCGGCGCGCGGTGCGGACTTAATGCATTGGAATCATTTCGCCACGGCAGCCGGCGGCCACCTGGAACAGCGACGAGCGGCCGCCGCGGCGTGACTTTGGAGCGACCAGTGCTCGAAAATCGAGGCGGGCATGGCTCCGGTGACTTCCGCAGCAGAAGTCGCCCGGTCAGGCCTGCCGCAACCGGTGCGCGACATGCCGCACCGGTGCGTGCTCGGCGTCTTGCAGCTGCGGCACCGGCGCAGCCGGGTCAAGCACAGCCAGGTAACGCGTCGCCATGTCCTGCAGCGAATGGTTGGCCGCCGCGCGGATGCGCCCGGCGCGGCCGCGCTGCCGGGTG